>NZ_JBHULB010000006.1:0-426809 GCF_042684265.1 Croceitalea marina
TCCGCTAGCGCGGACTACTTGGCGAAAGATGTCATGTGAGAATAAGGAAGTCCAATTCACATGACATCCTTAAAAGTATTTTGCTATATTTCCTTAAAATTAGCCGGACTGCACATAGCGCGGCGTTGTGCTTCATTATCAGAAACCGCTAACCAATGATAAAATTCTTTAGAAAAATTAGACAAAATTTACTCTCTGAAAATAAATTCAACAAGTATCTGATATATGCGATTGGAGAAATAGTACTTGTTGTTATTGGAATTTTGATTGCGCTACAGATTAATACTTGGAATGAAGAAAAAAAGTCATCTAACATAGAGCTCGAACTTTTAAAGAACTTAAACAGAGATTTAGATATTGATATAGTGAATTTTGAAAGCAAAATTAGAGTTGACTCTTTAATTATGGTGTCTAATAAAAATTTAATGATTGCATTTAAAAATAAGGATAAAGAAAAAATAATTAATAGCCGAAGTGCTGCGTCAAGTATTGCTACTTCTTTATCATCTATTAATAGAACTGATATTTTCTATCCCCAAAAATCTGCTTATGAAAGTCTTAAATCACAAGGGATTCAATTAATAACCAATGATTCCTTAAGGCAAAATATAATAAATCTATATGATTACAGATATCAAACTGTGTCTGACTTCTTGAAATTCCAATGGGAGGGAATGAATCAAACAAATCACTATTTAATTGACCATTTAGAAACTAATATCGATGACTTTAATAAAACACCAAATGATATTGATAAGTTAATTAACGACAGAAAATTTTATAATTTCTTATCACACATTTATTACGAGAACATTGTTGCATTAGAATATTACAAACCTTGTTTGGAGGACTTGAAAAATACTAGTAAAGCTCTCAAAAAAGAAATTAGAAGATTAGAAAAATAACGCAAGCACAACAAAGAACTGAGTTAAAAAACAAACAAAATCGTTCTCAATCATTAATAATTTAAGTCAGGTCGATTACTTCGACTGCGCTCGAAGTAACAGCGCCATGATGCCTGAGCATTTCACAGGTATATATGCCAAGATTTTATATTTAAGTCTCATTAAAATTAGTGCTCTGCAGACTTCACCCAATACTCCCCTACTTGAGGTTTTTCATAAAAATCAGACGATTTTGCTTCATTTGACAAGTCTACATTTTCAAAAACCACTTGATTTCTAAGTCCTTTAATTTCCCCTTCTTCAACAGTATACCAAGAAATAGAGTTGGGCAAAACCAAGTCCTTTATGTTTTGCCAATCGTTATAACGAATCCAATTGACCTTATCGGTCTTCTCTCCACTTCTATAGGTAACCGTATAGCCCAACCATTCCATCTGCTTGGTCTCAGCATTGTAATGAATATAGTAGTCATCTTTTGGGGAAGTTCCAACACCCGCATTGTAACTGATTTTAATTCCGGGGTAGCTAAGGCCTTCAAAAACCAAGTCATCGGTTTCACTATAAATAATACCCTCATCAGCTAAAACAAAAGGCATTGCGTAAAAATAGAACATGAGATTATGATAAAATTCAGGATTTCCTTTATACGCCTTATTCGCATCGAACACCCATGCCTTACCGTCAAACCCAAGCGTATAGCCTGGGGTTTCGATTTTTTCGTTTCTTGACCATAAATCAATAGTGTGCGTTTCTGGGCTATCAGGTTTTGGTACTACAAAAGAAAGTGAACGCTGTTTTTTCCAAGCAGCTAAGCCACCATGGGCATCAAAGACTTTTTGTAAAGCTTCGGGATATTCGTTCTGGGCGTTTTCAGCAATAGTCTCAACTTCTTCTTTAACTTCTGCAGCTTCTTTTCTTGCTTGTTTACAGGCAATAAAGGGTAATAATAGGGCAAGTAAAAACAGTTTTTTCATGGTCTTTTGTTTGTTCATCTGTCGAAAAATAAAAATTAAGTTTACAGGAATGGCTATTTTTATAAAGTGGATAGCCAAAAAATAATCACAAGCCTTCAAAACCCTTTGGTAAAAAAGGTTTTACAACTCAAAGAAAAATCTAGGGAACGCAAAAAAACCGGACTTTTTATAATTGAAGGGCTAAGGGAAATTGAATTGGCCCAAAAAGGAGGCTATGTTATTGAAACGGTTTTATACTGTGATGCTATCAATTCCAATTTACAAATTCAAGCTCCTGAAGAAATAGCCATTTCACGACCCGTTTATGAAAAATTGGCCTATCGCCAAACAACGGAGGGGGTTTTAGCCATAGCCAAGTCTAAACATCATACTCTGGATACGCTAAAATTCAAAACAAAAAATCCACTTATCCTTGTAGCGGAAGCCCCAGAAAAGCCCGGAAATATTGGAGCACTACTACGTACCGCTGATGCTGCAAATTTAGATGCCGTACTCATCGCCAATCCGAAATCAGATTTATACAATCCCAATATCATTCGTTCAAGCGTAGGTTGCCTTTTTACCACCCAGATAGCCACGGGAACTACCGAAGAAATCATTTCGGTCTTGCAAAAAGAAAAAATTACAATAAACTGTGCCGCGCTGACGGCTTCACAAAATTATATAGAGGCCGATTTTACCAAACCAACGGCTATTGTGGTCGGTACAGAGGCCACGGGTCTATCAGATACTTGGCTGACCAGTTCTGACCAGAATATTATAATACCCATGCAAGGTGAGATAGATTCTATGAATGTTTCCGTCTCTGCCGCAATACTTATCTTTGAAGCCAAACGCCAACGTGGATTTTAATTGCCTATGGATAGTAAATTACTCTTTTCCCTCATTATTGGAATTTTAATTGCACAGTATCTTATCGATACTTTTTTAGATTATTTAAATTCAAAAAAATACCGAGAAGCTATTCCCGAAGAATTAAATGATGTTTTCGACGAGGCCGAATATCAAAAATCCCAGGCTTACAAAAAGACCAACTATCGATTTGGAATAGCCAACGATGCTTTTTCCCTTCTGTTGACCATATCATTTTTACTATTTGGAGGTTTTGAGTGGGTTGACGAAATAGTCAGAAGTTTTACGACAAACCCAATTCTAATGGCTTTGGCGTTTTTTGGAATCATCGTTATTGGAAGCAATATTATTTCTATTCCATTTTCGTACTACCAAACCTTTGTCATAGAAGAAAAATTTGGATTCAATAAAACAACCAAAAAACTATTCTTTATCGACTTATTAAAAGGACTGGTAATGACAACTGTTTTAGGCGGAGGGCTTCTTGCCTTGGTGATTCTTTTCTTGCAATGGACAGGTGATAGCTTCTGGTTGTATGCCTGGGGGCTTTTTGCAATTCTAATGCTGTTTATCAACCTATTTTACAGTAAACTCATTGTTCCGCTTTTTAACAAACAAACCCCATTAGAAGCTGGCAGCTTAAAGAGCTCCATTGAATCATATGCACAAAAAGTGGGGTTCGAACTTGACAATATTTTTGTGATAGACGGTTCAAAGCGTTCCACCAAGGCAAATGCCTATTTTTCTGGTTTTGGTAAGCAAAAACGCGTAACCTTGTTCGATACCTTGATTAATGATTTAAACGAAGAAGAAATTGTTGCCGTGCTAGCGCACGAGGTCGGCCATTATAAACGTAAGCATATTATTTTCAATCTTTTTGCGACTATCAGCCTTACTGGACTTACGCTATTTATACTATCGCTCTTTATCAATAATCCAGAACTTTCATTGGCCATTGGGGTATCAAACCCTAGTTTTCATGCAGTCTTGGTAGGTTTTGTGCTGTTATACAGTCCGATTTCGACCATAACTGGTTTAGCAATGAACTTTTTATCCAGAAAGTTTGAATTTCAAGCCGATGACTACGCGAAAGAAACCTTTGCGGCTTCGCCACTAATAACATCTTTAAAGAAACTGTCAAAAAATAGCTTAAGCAATTTAACACCGCACCCTGCTTATGTTTTTATGCACTACTCACATCCGCCCTTAATTCAGCGTATTCGTAATCTAAAGGCATAATTTTTGTTGCTCACCTATAAAGATTATGGTAATTTTAATTAACAATGACGGTTGAAGCAATAGAAAAAGAAAACAAGCAAATTGCCAAGCAATATAAAGAACTGCTTCGCATAAGTTATCAGACACTTTCCGCTGAGGATAAAAAACTGATACGCTCTGCTTTTGATGTTGCTGTTGATGCACACAAAGACCAACGCCGTAAATCTGGAGAAGCCTACATTTTCCACCCTATAGCGGTTGCTAAAATCGTAGCATCAGAGATTGGGTTAGATGCAGTATCCATAGCCTCTGCCCTGCTTCATGATGTTGTGGAAGACACCCCATACACATTAGATGACATAGAGCGCATGTTCGGTGAAACCGTTGCACGAATTGTAGACGGACTTACCAAAATTGCGCATTTAAAAAAAGATAAAAATATTAGTCAACAAGCAGAGAATTTCCGTAAAATGCTGTTGACCTTGCATGATGATGTTCGTGTTATCATTATCAAAATTGCCGATAGATACCATAACATGCTCACCATGGATGCCATGCCAGAGCATAAACAGGTAAAAATAGCATCAGAGACCTTATACATCTACGCGCCATTAGCGCATAGAATAGGGCTTTACAATATTAAGACACGACTTGAAGATTTAAGTTTAAAATATACGGAACCCGAGGTCTACAATGATATCCATGATAAAATTGAAGATACTGAAGACGAACAGAAAGAATATATCGATGCGTTCACTAAGGTTATTCGTGATTCTTTAGACACTGAAGGACTTAGCTACACGGTCAAAGGCCGAATGAAATCCATTTTTTCGATTAGACGAAAAATGATGGCTCAAAACGTGGCTTTTGATGAGATTTACGACAAGTTCGCCATTCGTATTATTTACAAATCTGACCGTAAGAATGAAAAGTTTTTGGCATGGAAAATTTATTCCATAGTTACCGATCACTTTACGCCCAATCCTGTAAGACTGCGTGATTGGATTACGTCACCTAAATCTACTGGGTATGAAGCCTTGCACATCACCGTCATGGGCCCTGAAGGAAGATGGGTTGAAGTCCAGATTCGAAGTGAGCGCATGCATGAAATTGCCGAAAAGGGGTATGCAGCGCACTTTAAATACAAACACGGCGACCAAAAAGAGCAAGGTATCGAAGTTTGGCTCAACCGCTTACAAGAAGCCCTGGAAAGTGCCAATGTCAGCGCTGTTGATTTTGTTGAAGAGTTTAAACTGAACTTATACTCCAAAGAAATCTTTGTTTTTACGCCTAAAGGCGAGTTGAAATCACTACCAAAAGGTGCTTCTCCCTTAGATTTCGCATTCCATATTCACACCGAAATCGGCATGAAAACCCGTGGTGCCAAAGTAAACGGAAAATTAGTTCCGTTGAATACGGTGCTTCATAGCGGAGATCAAGTAGAAATCATTACCTCTGAAATTGCAAAACCCAACCAAAACTGGCTAGATTATGCCCATACGGCTCGAGCCAGGGCCAAGATAAAATCTTCTCTGCGTGAAGAAAAGAAAGAAGTTGCCGACGAAGGAAAAGAAATTCTAAGAAGAAAACTCAAGTCTCAGAAAATTACGCTCAACGAAGATGTAGTTAACAAAATGGTCATCTATTTTAAGCTAAAGACCAGTTTAGATTTATTCTTCAGGGTGGGTAATGGTGCAATTGACAATCAAAAAATCAAAGATTTTGTTGCCAACTATAATAATGCTTTCATCAACTTCTTTAAAAACAAGATTCGACGTGCTCCGGTACCCGAAGATATCAACAAAGAAGAGATTACCTCTAAATACGACATGCTCGTTTTTGGAAGTGAAGAAGAAAAATTAGAATACAAATTGTCACAGTGCTGCAACCCTATCCCAGGTGATGAAGTTTTTGGATTTGTTAGTGTAACCGATGGTATAAAAGTACATACCAAAAACTGCCCTAACGCAATTTCACTGCAGTCCAATTATGCTTACCGTATTATCTCAGCGAAATGGATAGATTCATCACAAGAAGATTTTTCTGCTGATATTTCACTCACTGGCATCGATAACCTTGGTCTGGTGAACGAAATCACAAATATCATTTCAGATAACATGCATGTAAACATGCGTAACCTTAATTTTAGTACCGATGGAGGTACTTTTTCCGGTAAGATTACGGTGGTCGTTAAAAACAAAAATATTCTTAAAAAATTGGTTGATAATTTGAAGCGAATTGAAGGTATTGACAAAGTAAGTAGGATTTAATTTTTAACTGTACATTTGCAAGATAGCACAGGAATATCGCCATGGACAATACTAAAAATCAGGAAATCGTAAAAAACGTGTTTACTACGTTTCTAGAAGAAAACGGGCATAGAAAAACACCTGAACGCTATGCAATTTTGCAAGAGATTTATGAAAGTGAAGATCATTTTGATGTAGAATCGTTATACATCAAAATGAAAACTAAAAATTATCGTGTTAGTAGGGCTACGCTTTACAATACTATTGAGCTTCTTTTAGACTGTAAACTGGTGAGAAAACACCAGTTTGGAAAAAATCAGGCGCAATACGAGAAATCTTATTTTGACAGACAACACGATCATGTTATTTTGACCGATACCGGTGAGGTTGTAGAATTCTGTGACCCTCGAATTCAGTCAATTAAAAAAACAATAGAAGAGGTTTTTGATATTAAGATCAATACCCATTCTCTATATTTCTACGGAACCAGAAACAAAGAAGAAAACCTAACCGATTAACCAAAAAACTTCATGGTAGATTTATTGCTTGGACTCCAATGGGGAGACGAAGGAAAAGGAAAAATTGTTGATGTACTTACAAAGAATTATAACATCATTGCCCGTTTTCAAGGAGGCCCAAACGCAGGTCACACCTTAGAATTCGATGGTATAAAACATGTTTTAAGAACTATTCCCTCAGGAATTTTTCATGAAGATTCTACAAACGTAATTGGTAATGGGGTTGTTATAGACCCAGTGGTTTTTGTTCAAGAATTAGATGGTTTAGACCAGTTTAATCTTGATTATAAATCAAAGTTGATTATCTCGAGAAAAGCGCACGTAATACTGCCAACACATCGTTTGTTGGATGCAGCCTCTGAAACCTCTAAAGGAAAAGCCAAGATTGGTTCTACTTTAAAAGGTATTGGACCAACTTACATGGATAAAACCGGACGAAACGGTATTCGAATTGGCGATTTGGAATTACCCAATTGGAAAGAGAAGTATAGAACTTTAGCTAACAAGCATGAAGCAATGATCGGATTCTACAATGTAGATATTCAATACAACCTAAATGAAATGGAAGACGAATTCTTTGCGGCAGTTGAGCGCTTAAAAGAATTACAGTTTATAGATAGTGAAGAGTATTTAAACCAGGCACTGACAAGTAAGAAAACCATTTTAGCTGAAGGGGCACAAGGTTCTTTATTGGATATAGATTTCGGAACATACCCCTACGTAACCTCATCTAACACTACCGCTTCGGGAGCTTGCACCGGCTTAGGCATAGCACCAAATAAAATTGGTGAGGTATTCGGAATATTCAAAGCTTACACCACTAGGGTAGGTTCGGGACCCTTTCCTACGGAGTTGTTTGATGAGACCGGTGCCGAAATGGCACGTATAGGGCATGAATTTGGCGCGGTTACAGGTCGGCCAAGACGCTGTGGATGGCTAGATTTAGTGGCGCTCAAATACGCTTGCCAGGTCAACGGTGTAACCCAGTTGAGCATGATGAAAGGCGATGTGCTTTCAGGGTTCAAAACTTTAAAAGTTTGTACCGCATATAAGTATAAAGGAGAAACGATCACGCATTTACCATTTAATATAGAAGAGGAAAACGTGACGCCTATATATACTGAATTTAAAGGTTGGAAAGAAGATTTGACCAAAATGAGAAATGCGTCCGAATTTCCAAAAGAATTAAACCAGTATATTGAATTTTTAGAGAAGGAGCTTGATATTCCTATTAAAATAGTTTCTGTAGGGCCGGATAGAACACAGACGATTCACAGGTAGGTTTTCCTAAACCTTTCTAAATCTGCATACATACATTGCCCAAAAATCCTACTTTTGGCTAAATTCTTATGGATTTGAGAAACATATTCTTTTTTCTAGCACTCTTTTCTTTTTTGTATTCCAAAGGTCAAGAACAACCCAAACCGAAAGGTAGACAGATTAATATAGTTTACGGAGCCAACTTTACCAAGGACGAAGAAAAATTTCCTGGAGCCTCTATTTTCAGTAAAGACGATGAGCGCCAAGTTCAATTTGAACATCAAGGAGCCGACTTATGGTGTGATATAGCTATTTTTTATTCCAAAGAGAATCGATTGAAAGCCATTGGCAATGTGCGAATGCAACAAGGTGACTCTATCGAAATGAATAGTGGTAAGATGGATTATAATGGCGATACCAAACTTGCTAAGGCTTGGGAAAAGGTCGACCTAGCTGATGGACAAATGACTTTAACTACGGATACATTATACTTTAATCGTGAAAAGCAAGAATCGTATTACCGCTCAGGGGGCAAGGTTGTAGATTCTGTAAACGTGCTGACCAGTATTATCGGAACTTACTTCACAGAGTTAAAAAAAGTACAGTTCCGTAAAAACGTTCATATCGACAATCCTGAATACACCATCGATTCAGAACAACTGGATTATTACAGGGTCTCGAAAAACGCATATATGTACGGTCCCTCGACCATAGTTGGTGATGAGTATACTATTTATTGTGAACGTGGATTTTACGATACTAAAATAGAACAGGGTTACGGCGTAAAAAACACGACCATCAACTACAGCAATAGAATTATTGAAGGAGATAGTGTCTATTTTGACAAAGTAACTTCTTTCGCTTCTGCGACCAATAATATTATAGTTACAGATACTATTAATAAAGGGATAATAAGAGCCCACTATGCGGAGATTTTCAAAGAAAAAGATTCTGTTTTTGCAACAAAAAGAGCAGTTGCCATTAATCTTGTGGAGCAAGATTCCATTTACATTCATGGAGATACATTAATGGTCACTGGAAAGCCTGAAGAACGTATTTTAAGGGCATTTCGTAATGCAAAATTTTATAAAACCGATTTAAGCGGCAAATGCGATTCTATACATTCTGAACAAAAAACAGGTATCACCCAACTGATTACCGATCCTATTTTATGGAATGTCGATAATCAAATGACCGGTGATAGCATTCATTTAATATCCGATTTAGAAACTGAAAAATTAGACTCTCTTAAAGTCATTAATAATGCTTTTATTATTGCCCTTGACACCATTAGTAAAACAGGGTACAATCAAGCAAAAGGAAAAGATTTATTCGGAAAATTTATTGATAATTCACTAGAGGTCATTGATTTGGTCAAAAACACCGAAGTCATTTACTACATGTACAACGATGACCAAGAACTAATCGGTATCGACAAGACCATATGCAGCAAAATTAGAATGCATATGAAAAATAACGATATCGATGAACTTATTTTTTACGTGAATCCTGATGGTGATATTTTTCCAGAAAAAGATTTACCCGTAGACAGTAGAAAATTAAAGGGTTTTATTTGGCGCGGTGAAGAACGTATTCTAAACAAGGAAGCTATTTTTGATGAGGATGATAACAATATTACCTTAGTAAAAATCAGGGGTATTGATGATGAAGTGGATATCGATACCGAAGAACAAGAGCGTAGCGGCAATGGCCAACCTACTACAAAAATTTCTAAGATTAACACCAAAGCGACCAAACCCAAGCGCCCTGTTCTCAAAAAAGTGGGAAGTTAATTTATGAAGGATGATTTCTTCAAATATCAGGCTCAGACCACACCACATCCTCTTGCGTTAGAAATTGCACATGCTAAGGGAAGTTACATATACGACACGGAAGGCAACGCACATTTAGATTTTGTTGCCGGCGTATCAGCATGTTGCTTAGGGCATTGCCACCCTAAAGTTGTGCAAGCTATAAAATCGCAGACCAATAAATATATGCATGTCATGGTCTACGGTGAATACGTGCAAGAACCAGCTGTAGCCTATACAAAGCTATTGGCGTCACATCTGCCCAAAAACCTAGAGACCACCTATTTGGTCAATTCTGGTACCGAAGCTATTGAAGGTGCATTAAAGTTAGCCCGAAGATATACCGGTCGCTCAGAGCTTATTGCGGCAAATAATGCATATCATGGTAACACGATGGGCAGTCTAAGTGTAACGGGGTATGAGGCAAGAAAGAGCGCATTCCGTCCATTAATTCCCGATGTAAGGTTTATTCAATTCAACTCACTTTCAGATCTCGAGAAGATTACCAAAAAAACTGCCGCCGTTCTTTTAGAAACTATTCAAGGCGGTGCTGGTTTTATACTTCCAAAAAATGATTATTTAAAAGAGGTGAGGCGACGCTGCAATGAGATGGGCGCATTGCTGATTTTAGATGAAATTCAACCCGGTTTCGGAAGAACCGGAAAGCTATTCGCTTTTGAGCATTTCGATATTACACCTGACATTTTGGTTGTCGGAAAAGGCATGGCATCTGGTCTACCCGTAGGAGCTTTTATAGCCTCACACAAAATGATGGCAACATTACAAGAGCATCCAAAATTAGGGCACATTACCACTTTTGGCGGTAATCCTGTCATTGCAGCCGCAAGTTTAGCAACGCTAAAAGAAGTGACTGAAAGCCAACTAATTACCTATACTTTAGAAAAAGAACAACTATTTCGTTCTCTTTTGGTACACCCTTTGATTAAAGAGGTAAGAGGCAAGGGCTTAATGTTGGCCTTACTGTTCGAGAAAGTAGAAATTGCTAATTATTTAGTGTTGGAAGCAGCAAAGAAAAGGCTTATTTTATTCTGGCTGTTATTTGAACCAAAAGCGGTGAGAATTTCACCTCCGTTGACAATTTCTGAGGAAGAAATAAAGATAGGTTGTATGCAAATAGTTTATTTATTGAATGCTTATCAATAGAGCACTGTTAACTAATTTGTTGATAACAAACCCAAATCGCGGGCTTACAACTAGTCATTAAAAGGCTAATTTTAAGTTCATAGTTAATTATAAGACGTGCCTATGGCGTTAGAACCTAACGAAAAACCTGAAAGTACCGTACATAAATTCGAATCTATGCTCAAGACAGACGATGTCTATTTCTTTGATGCAGAAGATTTTGAAGATATTATTCACCATTATTTAAATGCAGGAAAAGTTTCTTTAGGTAAAAAAGCGATACAAATTGGGTTACAGCAGCACCCAAACGCCATGGAATTAAAGCTCTTGCGCGTTGAAGTTCTTGTTTTTGAGGACCAATTTGAGGCCGCAGAAAAAATACTGGATGAGCTTCAAACCATAGATTCCCGAAACGAAGAAATTTATATTCAGCGAGCAAATATCCTTTCTAAACAAGATGATCATCAAGGAGCAGTGAATATGCTACTAGAAGCATTACATATTGCCGATAATAGTTTTGATATTTATTCACTTTTAGGAATGGAATATCTGTTTATGGATGACTTTGAAAGTGCCAAAAAGAACTTCATCAAGTGTGTAGAAGTTGATGATTCAGACTATTCTTCCTTATACAATGTGGTGTATTGTTTTGAGTTTTTAGAGGACTTCGACGGAGGCATTAAATACCTCAACGATTATTTAGAACGAAATCCGTATTCAGAAGTAGCTTGGCATCAATTGGGCAAAATGTACATTTCAAAGGGAATGGATAAAGAAGCCTTGACCGCTTTTGACTTTGCCATTATTTCTGATGACTCATTTTTAGGTGCCTACTTTGAAAAGGGGAAAGTTCAAGAAAAATTAGGCAACTACAACGAGGCCATAGAAAGTTATGAGACTACAATAAATATTGATGACCCTACTTCTCATGCATACCTGCGAATAGGCAAGTGTCACGAAAAGTTAGGTAATGATGTTTTAGCGAAATACTATTACTATAATACGGTACATGAAGACCCACTGCTTGACAAAGGTTGGCTGGCCATTACCGAATTTTATTTTAGAAAAGAAGAATATTCACAGGCTTTAAAATATGTAAACAAGGCTATAAATATTGACGGTGAAAACCCAATGTACTGGCAAAGAAGCGCCCAAATATATACAGCTTTAGAAAATTACGACGAGGCCGATTTTGCCTTTAAGCAAGCGGTTGACTTAGGCAATTATGAATTAAAGACTTGGTTAGATTGGGCATTGGTACTTCAAAAAATGACAGATTTTAACTCTGCGGTTCAAGTGGTGTTGCAAGGCCTAGAGTTTTATCCAGAAAGTGCTGAACTTAATTTTAAGCTAGCGGGATTGCACTTGAAACTGACCAATGAAGAAAAAGCAAAAGAAAAGTTTATTGCTGCTTTACAATTAGACACCAAAAAAATAACCCTTTTTGAAGAAGATTTTCCTGAGTATGCCCGTTTGGCTTGGGTCAAGGATGCATTTAAAGTTCATAAAAAAGCTTCCACATAAAACAAAATAAATGAGTTCACGAAAACTGGTCGATTACGTTGTAATCACCTTAAAAGGCATGGCTATGGGTGCCGCCGATGTAGTACCAGGGGTTTCCGGAGGAACTATTGCCTTTATATCGGGTATTTATGAAGAGTTGATCAATTCAATCAATAACATCAATTTCGGACTCTTCACTATCTTAAAAAAAGATGGAATAAAAGCATGCTGGCAAAAATTTAATGGCAACTTTTTATTAGCCCTATTCTTGGGTATTTTTATAAGTCTCTTCTCTCTTGCCAAGTTTTTAAGTTGGTTATTGGAGAACAAACCCATCTTGCTTTGGTCCTTTTTCTTTGGCTTGGTATTGGCCAGTATTTTCTTAGTTGGCAAAGAAATCAAAAAATGGAATTGGCTTGCTGTATTGGTTTTACTGGTAGGTGCGGCCATAGCCTATTTTATAACCACCTTGCCACCCAATGAAAACGTAGATAGTCTTCCCTTTCTTTTCCTTTCTGGAGCTCTAGCGGTTTGCGCCATGATTTTACCCGGTATTTCGGGGGCTTTTATTTTAGTGCTTTTAGGATCTTATAAGACCATTTTAGATGCAGTTCATGAAAGGGACGTTAAGATGGTAGTTACAGTGGCCCTAGGCGCGGTATTTGGCTTGTTGAGTTTTGCCCGCTTATTAAAATGGATGTTCAAAAACTACAGAAATACAACCTTGGCCTTATTGACCGGATTTATTTTAGGTTCTCTAAACAAAATATGGCCTTGGAAAAAAGTACTGGAAACGAAAGTTTTTGGTGACAAGACAATTGTCATTGGCGAGAAAAACGTATTACCCAGCACATTTGAAGGAGACCCACAATTAATACTTGCAATTGGTTTAGCAATCACCGGTTTTTCGCTTATTTTTATCCTTGAAAGGATAGCCTCTAAAAAATAATGAGGCTCGCAAGCGAATGCATCAGCAACGAACACTAATTGATAATATCTTTCTAGTCATTAAAGGGCTATTCATGGGGGCTGCCAATAAAGTTCCTGGAGTATCCGGGGGTATTGTAGCTTTCGTTGGTGGGTTTTATGAAGAGTTCATCTATTCATTACAAAAGATAAATGGAAAGGCCCTTAAATTACTCCTAAACGGTAGATTCAAAAGTTTTTACCGATATACAAATGGTGCTTTTCTAACCTTACTTATCTTGGGTATGCTCATAAGTTATTTTAGCATATCACAGCTTTTAGATTATTTTTTAGAAAAGAAAGAACTATTTGTTTGGGCAGCTTTTTTTGGAATGGTCTTGGGTTCCATTTACTATATCTCAAAAGATTATGAACACTGGAACAGAAAAACCATTTCAGCAGGAATTATAGGGCTATTGGTTGGTATATCAATTAGCTTTTTAAACCCTGCCAGAGAAAACGATAACTTATTCTTTATATTCTTTTGCGGTATTATAAGTGTTTCAGGCATGACACTTCCAGGCTTATCAGGTTCTTTTATTTTAATTCTTTTAGGAAACTATGTGCTCTTACTTGTAGATTCGGTCAATGCACTTTACCTAAGCTTTGCCGAAATTTTTAGAGGTGATTTTAGCTTTCTTAAGAATTCGGCCAGAATGGACACTTTGGTTATTTTAGGGGTTTTTACGCTTGGCTCCGCCACCGGCCTTGTCACCTTATCACATGTTTTAGGTTATGTTTTAAAACGCTACAAAGAAATTACAACTGCGGTTATTATTGGCTTTATAACAGGCTCGCTTGGTGTAATATGGCCTTGGAAACGAACTATTTTTAAAGAAGACCCTCTAGGAAACGTAGTTTATGATACTAACGGAGATGAGATTATTCTTAACTACCAAAGGTATTTGCCAGATGTTACAAAAATGGAAACGTGGGGGGCGGTATTCTTTGTTATCTTCGGAATCTTTGTGTTATTGAGTTTAGATTGGTATGGAAAAAATAGAAAAGAAAGAAAAAAGATTCGGGCTCGTCGGTAAGGATATATCGTATTCTTTTTCGAGAGGGTATTTTTCCGAAAAATTTGCAAAACTAAATTTAGCTCACTACAGTTATGAGAATTTTGATTTGGATTCAATTTCAAAATTTAAGCGTTTATTGAAGGAAAATAGCTTATCCGGATTAAATGTTACCATTCCTTATAAAGAGTTGGTTATTCCGTATATGGATGACCTTGATGAGACTGCCGCAGAAATTGGGGCCGTGAACACTATACAGTTTTCCGCAAATGGCCTTAAAGGCTATAATACCGACGCTTATGGTTTTCAAAAGTCATTAACCGTGCATTTAAAAGAATATCATAAAAAAGCACTCATTTTGGGCACCGGCGGGGCTTCAAAGGCGATTGCCCATGTTTTTAAAAAGTTGGACATCCCTTTTGTTCTTGTTTCCAGAAAAGCAAAAAAAAAGCAATTGACTTATCGAGAACTCGACAAAAAAATAATTGAAAAATATCAGATTATCGTGAATTGTAGTCCCGTTGGAACACATCCTAATGTTTTTGAAAAGCCAAATATTCCTTATCAATATCTTTCAAAAAATCACCTTCTTTTCGATTTAATTTACAATCCTGAAAAGACCGCATTTTTAAAAGAAGGTGAAGAGAAAGGGGCGACAATTCAGAATGGCCTACCTATGCTTTCTTTTCAAGCAGAAAAGTCATGGGAAATATGGAATTCTTGAAATCCCAATAAAATCCTACAGTCTCGAAAACGAACCCCTATAAAGAAGTATTGCTTATTTTTGCCATTGCAGGGTATAGTTAGTAACTTACCAATAAATGCCATCAATCTAAAAACCAATAAATAACATCGTGATGGACGAGAACGAACAGAAACCGCCAGAAGATTCTGGAGGGAAGGACATTATTTCAGAAAAATCAATTCCTGAAGCTCAGGAACAAAACATTGCGGAAAATCCTCCAAAAGAGGAAAAAGTACCAGTTACAGAAACAGAAGAAGCAACTTCTGAAGAAAAGAAAGTAGTAACTGAAGAAAATGTTCAAGAGGAAATTGATCAAGAAAACGCTGAAGATGCCGAAGATTCAGAAAATGAGAAACGGCATCATATAGCTATGCCCGATTATCATGCCATGAGTATGGAGAACTTGGTAGGCGAGCTACAACGATTGATCAAAAATGAAAAAGTACAGGCTATTAACAAGCATGTTAGTGGTATAAAAACGGAATTCGATTTAAAATTTCAAGAATTTTTAGAGCATAAGAAAGAAGAATTCATTGCTGGTGGCGGTAATGAAATAGACTTTAGGTATAACTCTGTAACTAAGAGACAGTTCAACGAAGTATATGGCGAATATCGCGAAAAGCGCAACCAATATTACAAAAGTTTAGAGCAAAATTTAAAGCTGAATTTAGAAAAACGCTTGACAATTATTGATGAACTTAAAGGTCTGGTCAATGTTGAAGAAGACATAAATACCACCTATAAGAGTTTTAAAGACATTCAAGAACGATGGCGCAATTCAGGCCCAATACCAAGAAATAATTACAACGATGTTTGGAGAACCTACCACCATCATATTGAAATTTTCTATGATTTTCTGCACTTAAATAGAGAGTTAAGAGACTTAGATTTTAAGCATAATCTAGAGGAAAAAGTCAAATTAGTTGAAAAAGCGGAAGCCTTAGCCAACGAACCAGATCTCAACAAAGCCTTTAGAGAGCTGCAGACATTACATAAAGTCTGGAAAGAAGATATAGGCCCTGTTTCAAAAGAACAGCGAGAAGAAATCTGGGAACGCTTTAGCAATGCAACCAAAGTAATGCACGCCAGACGTCAAGAATATTATGCTACTCTTGAAGCCTCTTACGAGAAAAACTTAGAAAAGAAAAATGAAATAATTGCGGCCATAAAGACTATTTCTGAAAAAGTGACCGATAATCATCGCGGTCTGCAACAGCAAATAAAAGAAATAGAAGCCCTTCGAAATGATTTTTTTAAGGCAGGGAAAGTTCCGCAAAAAGTTAACGAACAGACCTGGTCCAGATTTAAAGATGCCGTTAGAGCCTTTAACCGCAATAAAAACAACTTTTACAAGAACCTAAAAAAGGACCAGCACGATAATCTTGAGAAAAAACGGGCACTGTTAGGTTTGGCCATAGCTTTAAAGGATAGCGAAGACCATGACATGGCTACGCCCGAAATGAAGCGCATTCAGAGCGAATGGAAAAAAATTGGTCATGTCCCCAGAAAATATTCTGATAAAATCTGGAACGAGTTTAAAAATGCCTGTAATCACTACTTCGATAGATTACATAAGGAAAAAAACGCCTCCCAAAAAGAGGAGTATGCCAATTTTGAAGAAAAGAATGCATGCTTAGAACGTTTAAAAGCTTTTCAACTAAGTGGTGATAGAACTAAAGACCTTCCAAAAATCAAGGAATTTATAGCCGAATGGAAGTCATATGGACGTATACCGTACAATAAAAAACATATTAACGGCAAGTTCAATAAGATAATAGATGCACTGTTTAAGAAATTAGATATTTCGCGACAAGAAGCAGAATTACTTAAGTATGGTGATAAAATAAAGCAGCTTGCCAATTCAGATAATGATAGTGCTATTAGTAACGAACGTGTATTTATCAGAAGAAAGATAGATGAGAGCAAGAGTGAGTTAAGGCAGTTAGAGAACAACCTTCAATTTTTCTCGAATGCATCGGAAGATAGCCCTGTGGTGCAAAATGTAGTGAAAGATATCAATCGCCATAAAGAGGCCCTGGAAACTTGGAAGACGAAGCTTAAAAACCTCAATGTAATGGAGAACAAGCTGAACAAGGAAGCTGAAGACGCTTCCCATGATGAGGAAAATAGCAACGAGGAAGAATAATTGCTTCTGACAAACATAAAAACAAGGGCGCCGTTTTATCAAACGGCGCCCTTGTTTTTATTGTATTTTAAAGTGTATCTTATTTCGCTACGTTCACTGAGCGTGTCTCTCGTATTACAGTAACTTTTACCTGACCCGGATACGTCATATCGGTTTGTATTTTTTGAGAGATTTCAAAAGACAATTCGGCTGCTTTATCATCATTCACTTTTTCGCTTTCAACGATTACACGTAATTCTCTACCTGCTTGTATCGCGTATGCCTTTTGCACCCCTTGAAATCCAAAAGCGACATCCTCTAAATCTTTTAGACGTTGAATGTATGAATCCAACACCTGACGTCTTGCCCCAGGTCTAGCACCACTTATCGCATCACAAACCTGAACAATTGGCGAAATCAATGTAGTCATCTCTATTTCATCATGGTGAGCACCTATCGCATTGCACACCTCTTTCTTTTCACCAAATTTTTCGGCCCACTGCATTCCTAAAATAGCATGGGGAGTTTCTACTTCAACCTCAGTATTTGGAACTTTACCAATATCATGAAGAAGCCCAGCTCGTTTTGCTATTTTTGGATTTAGGCCCAATTCTGCAGCCATCACTCCACAAAGCTTGGCAACTTCACGTGAATGTTGCAAAAGGTTCTGACCGTAAGAAGAACGATACTTCATTCGCCCGACAGCCTTAATTAACTCTGGGTGTAACCCATGGATTCCTAAATCGATAACCGTACGTTTACCAATTTCAACAATCTCCTCGTTAATCTGTTTTTCTGTTTTCTTCACGATTTCTTCGATACGAGCCGGGTGAATACGACCATCAGTAACCAAACGATGTAAAGAAAGCCTAGCAATCTCTCTACGAACAGAATCAAAACATGAAAGTATAATAGCCTCAGGTGTGTCGTCAACAATAATTTCAACTCCTGTAGCAGCTTCTATAGCTCTAATGTTTCGGCCTTCACGCCCAATAATACGTCCTTTAACATCATCCGATTCCAGATTGAATACAGATACACAATTTTCAACAGCTTCTTCGGTACCAATACGTTGAATCGTGTTTATTACAATTTTTCTAGCCTCTTGTTGTGCGGTTAGCTTCGCCTCTTCAAGCGTAGTCTGCAAATATGCCATGGCATCCGTTTTGGCAGTTTCTTTTAAGGACTCCAACAATTGGCTTTTTGCTTCTTCAGCAGAAAGACCAGAAATAACTTCTAATTGTTGCACCTGGCTTTTATGAAGTTTGTCTACTTCTGCCTGTTTCTTCTCTAATATTTCGCGTTTGTAATCAGTCTCTTTGATTTGACCTTCTAGCTGCTCATTTAAACGCTTTCCTTTGGCAAGTTCACTGCTTATTTGAGATTCTTTATCCCTGGTTCGCTTTTCTGCCTCAGCAATTTTCTTATCCTTATTTATAATTACTTTTTCATGCTCTGCTTTTAACTCTAAAAACTTCTCTTTAGCCTGAAAAATTTTGTCTTTCTTGATGTTCTCCCCTTCCTTTTGGGCTTCTTTTAAGATACTTGAAGCCTCTCTTTTGGCACTCGATATAGTTTTTCCGGCCTTCCCTTTTTCTAGCACTTTAGCAATAACAAAGCCAATAAGTATTCCGGCTATTGCTGCTATTATTATAAATGTTGTATTATCCATTTGTATAGTTTGGTTATAAAAAAAGCCCACATTGGCCGAAGTTTTGTACAAACTCCTAAATAACAGGTTTAAGGCTAACAAGCTGCTCAATAATCCCTATACGAGTAGGGCACGCTTTTACAACTTAAACTCACCTTTTTTAAACTTAATAACGTTGAGTTTGTCAAAAAATAATTACCAATGTGGGCAGTAACAATATATATTTTAAAGAACTTATTCTGAACCTAATTTATCATAAATAAGCTTATCCAACGCTTGTAAGCGCTCTGTAGCCGCTTTATTATTCTCAGATTCATTTATTCCACCTTGCTCAATTTTAGAAGCAAACTGTAATGCACACATGGCCAAAACGTCTTGTTTGTCACGCACTGCATAGTTTTGCTCAAACTTTTTGGCCAATTGATCTATGTTTTTGGCCGCTTTTCGTAAACCTTCTTCCTGTTTTGGGTCTATGGTTAATGGATAGACCCTATCCGCAATAGAAAGCTTAATTTTGAGCTTTTCCTCCATATTTTAGTTTTACGCTATTCAGCGAGATGGGCTATACATAGGTCCAATTCCCGAATAAGCGTATTTATTTTGAGCTTAGCTTCTGTTTTATCCGTACTACTACCCAGCATCGAGTTTGCGAGCTTAAGAGAATTATATTTTTCCTCCCAATCTACTATGGAACTTTGGACAGATTGTTTCTCCTCTTTTAAATGAGATAGTTCTTTTTCTAATTTGGAGTTCGCCTGCTGGAGTACTTCCAATCGATGTAAGAGCTTGCTCACCTTATTTTCTAGAGAATCAACAATTTCAACCAATTCGCCCATATACAAATACCGATGCGTATCTTACAAAGTTAACCAACGTAGTGCAACCAAACAATAGTTTTAGCATTTAATCTCTTGCGGATAATTAAATAAGTTGAGTATATGAATTTCCGTTTTTTTTCATCTGCCAGTTAATGGTTACTTTCGTAACTAAAATTCTATTCTTACTATGCGCACACGCCTTTTCAGTGTATTCTTCTTTTGCCTCTCCATTTTAATTTGTCAAGAAAAATACCCAAAAGACAGCTTTCGTTCCCCATTGGATATCCCTTTAATTTTGTCGGGCACCTTTGGAGAATTACGTTCTAACCATTTTCATTCAGGGATAGACATTAAAACCCAAAAAAGACAGGGTCTGCCCATATACGCCATACAAGATGGAACGGTTACCCGTATAAAAATTTCATTATGGGGCTATGGTAAGGCTTTATATGTAGCGCACCCTAATGGGTTCACTTCGGTTTACGCGCATCTTAAAAAGTTTAGTCCTGAAATTGAAGCCTACATTAAAGAAATTCAATATAAGAAGCAATCTTACGAAGTAGAAGTTTTTCCTGATTATGGGGAATTAGAGGTTAAAAAAGAAGATGTAATCGCTTACTCTGGAAATACAGGAGGCTCAAGTGGACCACATTTACATTTTGAAATAAGAAGTAGTGTTACCGAAAAACCAACCAATCCATTACTTTATGGTTATGAAGTAAGAGATGCTACTAACCCTACACTAGTCGGGCTCTTTGGATACCCACTCTCAAAAGACGCGCATGTTAACCAAAGTGCAGAAAAAATACAGTTGAACTTCACCCAACAAAAAGATGGTTCTTTTCTGGCCGATAAGGTGCTCGCCAATTGCACGATTGGCTTTGGTTTTAATGGTTTTGACCGACAAGACTTGGCAGCTAATAAAAATGGCGTGTATTCTGTAAAGCAAACCGTGAACGGAAAGGTCTATTCTGAATACGACTTTGAGACCTTTTCATTTGGAGAAACCAGATACATAAATACACTAATCGACTATCCGCATTTTGGTAAATTCAGGCAACGAATTCAGAAATGTTTTAAAGATGCTTCGAATAAACTGAATATTTACAATTCTTTATATCTAGATGGAAAAATACCTGTTGTAGATGGTCTTAGCTATAATGTAGAGCTTTTAATCTCAGACATAAAGGGTAATTACATTAAAGTAATCATTCCCGTTGAAGGAAAGAACCTTCCCATAAAAATTAAAAAAGACTTAAAGCTGACGGATTATTTCATAAAGGCGAACAAACCCAATAGTTTCGACCTTGGGGCAGCCAAGGTTTATTTTCCGGAAAGCACATTTTATGAAGATTTTTATATCGATTTGAAAAAGGGAGCGGATACCATAACTGTTCACAACGAAACCGTTGCTGCACATAGAAATTTTACAATGACTTTTGATGTTTCTAAATACTCAAAACAGGAACAAAAACAACTATTTATAGCACGGATAGACAAAAATTCAGAACCAAGGCATTACAAAACGTATAAAAGAAATAACACTTTTTCTGCTCGAAGCAGAACATTTGGCACTTTCACGCTGGCAAAGGATACCACTCCCCCATCGATTAAGCCTCGAAATTTTAAGGAGAAACAGTGGTTAAGTAATTATCGCTATTTAAGTCTAGAGATAGCTGATGACTTAAGTGGCATAAAGACCTATTCGGCAACCTTAAATGGCGAATGGATTTTAATGGAGTATGAGCCAAAAACAAGAACCATTACCTACAATTTTGATGATAAAATTAACGGTAAAACGCAGTGCAACCTAAAAGTCATGGCCACCGATAATGTAGGTAATTCGACTACCTTTACGCATACATTTTTTAGAAAATAATGTTTTGAGCTTAGTCAAACCGCTATTTTTAGTATGCTTCTTTGTGTTTTCCATCGCATTTTCACAAACTGCGACGATAACTGGTATTGTTCTAGATGAAAATAGGCAACCCCTTTTAGGCGTAAACATTACTTCAAAAACCGAAGGAACTACTACCGACACCAATGGCGTCTATATTTTGCAGCTAGTTGCGGATCAGAAAAACACTATTACTTTTTCACATATCGGTCATGAAAATGTAGTTCTTCAGAACCTCATTTTAACAACAAATGAGACTTTTGAGTTCAATCCTGTAATGAAAACGGATGCAATTCAAATTTCAGAAATTGTCGTTTCACCTGCTGGTAACAAAAGTGTTGACGGAATCGTAAACGTTTCGCCTGAGCTGGTAAGGAAAATTCCTGGGGCAAACGCCGGGGTAGAAAACATTCTAAAACTATTACCAGGGGTCAGTTTTAGCAATGAACTTAGTACACAATACAACGTAAGAGGTGGTAATTTTGATGAAAACTTGGTCTATGTAAATGGCATTGAGGTATACCGTCCTTTTTTAATACGTTCAGCACAACAAGAAGGCTTAAGCTTTGTAAATAGCGATATGGTTGAAAACCTTAAGTTTTCGGCTGGGGGATTTCAGGCTAGATATGGCGATAAACTCTCTTCAGTTCTGGATATCAACTATAAAACTCCTACGACGTTCTCCCTGCAGGCAGCAGGAAGTCTATTGGGTGCAAGCGCCACGTTAGAAACAGTATCAAAAAATAAAAATTTCACTTCTTTGAGCGGTGCAAGATACAGAGACAATAGTCTTTTTGTAAATAGCCAACAAACCCAAACCAATGTAAACCCCTCTTTTTTAGATATTCAAAGTTTTCTTACCTATCGATTTTCAAAAAAATTGAAACTTAATTTTCTAGGCAATCTGGCTATCAACGATTACAAGAACAAACCATTGAATAGACAAACCAATTTTGGTACTATTCAAGAACCAAGAGCGCTGCTGGTTTTTTATGAAGGCCAAGAGAACAACCGATACCAAACTGAATTTGCGGCTTTGAAAGCAGATTACAGCTTAAATGAAAATACCGAAATCAACATTACCACCTCTTTGTATCATACAATTGAAGAGGAATTTTCAGATATTATCGCCCGATACGAATTGGGCGATGTAGACACCAATTTAGGAGGTGAAAATTTGGGGGAAGCCACCAATTCTAGAGGAATCGGTGCACAACAAAATAGAGCAAGAAATCAATTAGACGCCTTAATTTTCAATATCGCCCATAGCGGTAGTTTTAAGAAGAATAATACTACCTTGAAATGGGGCGTAAAATTTACCCATGAAGATTTTAGAGATCAATTGCGGGAATCTGAATTTATTGATTCAGCCGGATTTTTTATTCGCCCATCGGAACCTCGTTTTGAGAACAATCAGCCAGATGAACCCTTTGAGGGAGACATTGTTTCTTTTGAAAGTGCCAGAGCTACGAATTTTGTAAAAACTGATAGAATTTCAGCTTTTGTTCAATACAGTAACCGAACAAATTGGAATGATAATGAAATCTATTACAATTTAGGAGTTCGAGGGCAGTATTATACTGTAAAACCTATAGGCTTGTCAACTAATGGTCAATTTATTTTTAGTCCTCGTGCCCAGTTTGCCATAAAGCCAAATTGGCAAAAAGACATGTTGTTTAGATTAGCAATTGGCAGTTACCAACAACCACCTTTCTACAGGGAGTTAAGAAGATTAACCGGGCAAATAAATCCAGAAGTAAAACCACAAAAATCCTTTCATTTAGTTCTTGGCAATGAATATAGCTTTAACTTTTCTAGCCGACCATTTACGCTAACGAGTGAGGTATATTATAAAAAACTATCCGATGTAAACACTTATACCGTTGAAGACGTACGACTGCGGTACTCCGCAAACAACAACGCCGAGGCATTTGCCTATGGCTTTGATTTTAGACTTAATGGAGCCTTTGTTCCCGGTGCGGAATCATGGTTAAGTTTAGGATACTTGAGAACGGAAGAAAATAGTGCTAATCGGGGTTACATTTCGAGACCTACCGATCAGCGATTTAAATTCGGTCTGTTATTTCAAGACTATATGCCCACCATTCCCAATTTGAAGTTATATTTAAATCTGGTTTATAATACGGGAACCCCTGGTGGTTCTCCCAACAATGCCGACCCGTACGATTTTCAAAATAGATTAAGAGATTATAGGCGGGCGGATTTAGGAATTTCCTATATTTTTGCTGATAATACAAATTTGCATCCAAAAGGGCATTGGTTACATAAATTCAAAGAGTTTAGTCTAGGTTTCGAAATATTTAATTTGTTCAATAATCAAAACTCCATTACCAATACCTGGGTTAGAGATGCAGACACCCAAAGGCAATTTGCGGTACCAAATTTTTTGACTTCACGTGTCTTGAATCTTAAATTCAATATGCGGTTTTAAAACAATTATGAAAAAAATACTTCTCTTCATAGCAATGCTGCTAGGCTTTCAAGCCTTTTCACAAAAGAACATCTATGAGAATAGCAGGTTCGATCAGTTAAGTGAAAATCATGAAGTCTTGGCCATAGTGCCATTTATAGCCAAATTAGAACTAAAACAAACTTTGTCTAAAGAAGAAAAAATAAAGTTGGCCGAACGTGAAGGTTATGCTGTTCAAGATGCTCTAGAGACTTATTTTTCTAGAAGAAAAAAGCGTAAAAAATTCAATGTAGAATTTCAGAACATTAAAAACACAAATGCGATTTTAGCTCAAAACAACATCACCTATGAGAATATTGATATCTACACAGTAAAACAGTTGTCAGATATTTTAGAGGTTGATGGCATTATTAGCGGTAATCTTGATTTGAATATTTTGCTTTCAAAAGGTGTACCTACAGATTTCAAATTTTTAGATTATTTCAGTGGTGATGCCGATTATGGTAGAATTGGGGTCAAAATTAGCGATGGTGCATCGGGCAAATTGCTTTGGAAGTATGAAAAGGAGATAACAAAGAAAACCGGTAAGAATACTACTGAGCTTATCGATAGAATGATGAAACTCGCAACCAAAAAGTTTCCCTACGATAAGGAGAAAAAACGAAAAAAACGCAAGAATTAATCGTTTGAAAATTCCTTTAGAACGCCAATAACATAATCTAACTCTTCTTTAGTATTGTACTTAGAAAATGAAAAACGCAAAGAAGGCTTAGCTAAATCATCAGCTGATAAAATCTCTGTAAGCACATGAGAACCTTTATCGCTACCAGATTGACATGCACTGCCTTTAGAACACGCAATTCCTTTTAAATCTAAATGAAATAAAAGCATCTGCGACTTTTCTTGACTAAAAGGTAGACAAACACTGACCAAGGTATAGGTGCTTTTATCCATATCTCCTGAAAGTCCATTGAACTTGGCTCCGGGCAGTTCTTTTTTGACTTGGGCAGTAAAGTATTGCTTTAAACCAGAAACATACTTTTTTTCATCTTCTAGATTATCATAAGCTTGCACAAAAGCTTCCTCTAAACCGATTATATTATGAAAAGACTCTGTTCCGGCCCTAAAGCCACGTTCTTGCGCTCCCCCGAAAATAAATGGTTTTAAGCCTGAATTTCTTCGTACAAAAGCAAAACCAACACCTTTCGGCCCGTGAAACTTATGAGCTGCAGCGGTTAAAAAATCAATTTTGGTCTCTTCAAGATTCCATTCAAAATGACCAACCGATTGAACAGTATCTGAATGCAACAATGCATCACAATTTTTACACAGATTCGATACGGCTTCAATATCCAATAAATTGCCTAGCTCGTTGTTAACATGCATTAAACTAACCAACTTCTTAGAATCATTTTTCTTAAGCAATTCTTCTAAATGATCAATTCTAGGGTTTCCACAATCATCTAAATCCACGAACCACAGGTCGATACCGAATTCTTTTTCAAGTTCTTCGGCAGTATGTAATACGGCATGGTGCTCAATTTTGCTAGTGATAATGGTCTTGACCTCTAAATCACGAACCGCACATCTTAAAATCATATTATCGGCCTCTGTACCCCCAGAAGTGAAAATAATCTCAGCAGGATGCGCATTAAGATACTTAGCTATTGTTTTGCGCGCTTTTTCAATACCGGTTTTTGCAGACCTTCCGAAACTATGGGTAGATGAAGGGTTACCATAAACACCTAAAGCTGCTTGCATTTTAGCAATTACCTCAGGGCGAAGCTGGGTTGTAGCGGCATTATCTAAATAAACTTTTTGCATTAACTATCTTAAGAATTCCGTAGGCAAAAATAACCTAATAAGGTTAATTATTTCCAAAAACAGATTAAACCATCACCCTATTCAAATGGAATTACTTTAAATTTGAAACGATGAAAAAGTTATTTGTACTAATTATAGGAGTAGTGGTTTTTTCCTGCAGTGATGGGGACTTACAAATTGAAGCTATCGATTTTGATGACGTAACAGCACAAAACTGTGAAACCTTATCTATCGGTACTCGACTTTTTTTTAAGATTGATGGTGATGAAGCTTTAATTCTTCAATTAGGGGAAGGATTGTTGCGAAATGAAGTTTCAACCGAAGTTATTACCAGTGACATACCTGGCAATTCACAATTAACATATCGCCTTTTTGACGGAACCATCACTTCTGGTTATTTCTGCGACGATATACCCCCGGCCACACCAAATGTTATAGGAGAAATCGAGGCGAGTGAAGGTAGCGTTCTTATTACAACCACCACCACAGACTCCGTAACCTTTACCCATACGATACAATTAGAAGGTATTATTATTACAAATACTGCGGGTGAAAGTATTATTGACCTTACTACAAGTGAGTTTGAAACTATTGAAACTACTAACTAGTTGTTATTCTGATAAATGTAAATTTCGGTAGCCCCTAAGCCATACTTTTTATATTCTGCATCGTAATATTCTACATTTTCATATCGCTTAAAAAGGTATATTAACTCCTCTTTCAAAACACCTTCGCCAACACCATGTATAAAAACTACTTTTTGAATGCGCTTTTTTATGGCAAACTCCAGTTGCCGTTTTGCCGTTTCTAACTGTAGATTCAGCATGTCGAAATTACTCATACCTCGAGTGGAATTTGTTAGTTGATGGATATGAAGGTCAACCTCCATCTTTGGAGCATTTCGCTCTTTTGGTTTAACAATTTCTTTTTTTCTTTTTTTAGGGCTATCCTTACTGCTTTTAATTTTCGCTACATCATAATTTGTAACTTTCAGCTCACCTTCTATTCTGACAAGTTGCGAAGGCTCATAATCCATCTCAAAACCATCAGTAGTTTCTAATCGTACCCCCATATCAGAAACAGCTATTACCTTTCCTTTTATAGCCTCATCTAAAACCTCAACGTTATCCCCTATCTTAAATGTATGCATTACTTGTTCAAAAAAATACAATTAACTGCTAACCCTATTTCAAAAATAATAGTATTTTGAGCCCGAATAACCAAAATTTAAGTGAGTTACCGATTAGCAATATACTTTTTGGCCGTTAAAGACTATATGTTACCTTGTTTAAACAAGCGGTTATTTGGTCTCGATTGCCCCGGTTGTGGTTTGCAACGATCGGTTTTATTGCTATTTAAAGGAGAGTTTGTAGCTGCTTTTCATATGTATCCGGCAATCTTCACGTTAATTCCGTTAATGGGAATACTTATTTTAAACAAGTTATTTACTTTAAAATACGGAAACCTATTTATCATCGGTTTTAGTATTTCTAGTGTTGCTTTAATACTAATCAACTTTTTAATTAAACTTTTAAACTAAATACTTTAATAATGGAACAAAAAAAATTACCTAATGTAACCATAGGACTAGTCTTAGTAATATTTTCTTTTTTATGCTGTTGTTTTGGAGGTGTCCCTGCATTAATTTTATCAGCCATAGCCTTCTTTGTCATCAGAAAGGATGAAAAGACTTATTTAGAAAATCGCGAAGGATATTCAAATTATAGTACCCTTAAAACTGTAAAAATTCTCGCCATTGTAGGAATGATAATTGGTATTTTATATTTCATTTATACGTTATGGTCAATAAACCAAATGGGAGGCTGGGATGGCTACATGGAAAAGGTACAAGATGCAATGGAACAATACCAATAATTGAAGTAAATTATGAATCAACAACCTTTACCAGGAGCTAGTACGGTTATGACTATGGGAATAATTTCAATAGTTGGATCTCTAGTCTGCTGTGGGCCTTTTGCAGCGATTTTTAGCATTATTGGCTTATCTAAGGCCAAAACAGCTGAAAAATTATATAATGAAAATCCAGATCAGTATAGTGATTACAGCAATATTAAGACAGGGAGGATTCTTTCCTATATTGGTCTTGCACTTTCTATGATTTCGCTGGTTTTACTAATAATTTACTTTGGGGTAATCATTGCTATGGTCTCTTCCGGAGAGTTTAATAATTATTAGTCTTTAAATAGTTCTAAAAAAACCCGAAGTTGAACTTCGGGTTTTTTGTTTAATTCGCTACTTCGCTTATAAACTTAAGGCGATACAATCGCAGTTCTTCCTCTTCATAGTCGCCATCGAACTCCTCCACCGCATCATCGATAGAATCAGATTCTGCTTCTAAGAAATACTCATGAATTTCTTCTTGTTGGTCTTCATCAAGTACTTCGTCTACCCAATAAGCCAGGTTTAACTTAGTACCACTAAAAACGATTTGCTCCATCTCTTTAATCAGTTGTGGTATTTCGAGTCCTTTTGCGGCTGCTATATCATCAAGTGGCAATTTTCTATCGATATTTTGAATGATATATAGTTTTAACCCAGAATTGGCACCTGTACTTTTAACAACCAAATCATCAGGCCGCATGATATCGTTCTCTTCTACATAGGCACTTATGAGCGCCAAAAAAGGCTTTCCATATTTTTTTGCTTTACCCTCTCCTACCCCGTGAATATTGAGTAATTCTTCTATAGAGATAGGATATTTCAATGCCATGTCATCTAATGAAGGGTCTTGAAATACAACAAACGGAGGAACTTCATGTTTGTTGGCCTCTTTTTTTCTTAAGTCCTTTAAAAGTTTAAGTAAATTTTCATCTGCTGCAGCTCCTGCAGATTTTGCGGCGGTAACTATAGCATCATTATTTTCAGCACTATAAACATGGTCTTTGGTCATCATAAAAGATGATGGTGTTTTTAAAAACTCTTCTCCCTGACCAGTTAAATGCAACACCCCATATTGTTCAATCTCTTTTTTAAGTAATCCGGCCACAAGCACCTGTCTTGTTAGGGCCATCCAATAATTCTCATCATTATCGGCACCACACCCGAAAAATTCCTTTTCATCCGTTTTGTGTGAAGAAATCAGTGCATTTGTTTTACCTACCAATGCTTTGACAACTTCTTTAGTCTTAAACTTTTCTTTTGTGCCTTTTACCACTTTGAGAAGCTTAACTACTTCCTCTTTAGCTTCTTCCTTTTTCTTTGGATTGCGCGCATTGTCATCCATATCGGCACCTTCACCATTTTCACCGTCGAATTCTTCCCCAAAATAATGAAGAATAAATTTTCGCCTGGACATTGATGTCTCCGCGTAAGCGACAATTTCTTGCAATAAGGCATTCCCAATTTCCTGCTCGGCAACCGGTTTGCCCGACATGAACTTTTCTAGCTTTTCTATATCCTTGTACGAATAAAAAGCAAGGCAGTGGCCCTCTCCTCCGTCACGTCCTGCCCTTCCAGTTTCCTGATAATAGCTTTCTATACTTTTAGGAATATCATGATGGATAACAAATCGTACATCAGGTTTATCTATACCCATACCAAATGCTATTGTTGCAACAACCACATCTACATCTTCCATCAAGAACATATCTTGGTATTTTGAGCGTGTTTTGGCATCAAAACCGGCATGATAAGGCACCGCGCTGACGCCGTTGACCTGCAATGTCTGAGCCAGTTCTTCAACACGCTTTCTACTCAAACAATACACAATACCTGATTTACCTTGATTTTGTTTTACAAAACGAATAATATCTGCATCAACATTTACTGTTTTTGGCCGAACTTCATAAAACAGATTAGGTCGGTTAAAAGAGGCTTTAAAGACCTTCGCATTAGTCATGCCTAAATTCTTTATAATATCTTCTTGAACCTTAGGTGTTGCAGTAGCGGTAAGACCAATAATAGGGATGTTATCTCCCAAGCGATCGATAATACTTTTAAGATTTCTATATTCTGGCCTAAAGTCGTGCCCCCACTCAGAGATACAATGGGCTTCGTCGACCGCAACAAACGAGATGGTGACCGTTCTTAAAAAATCAACATATTCAGCCTTAGTCAAAGATTCTGGTGCGACATAAAGTAATTTTGTGACACCATTGATTATATCTTCCATTACCTGTCTTACTTCTGTTTTGGTAAGGGAAGAATTTAAAACATGGGCAACACCGTGTTCAGAAGACACACCGCGTATGGCATCTACCTGATTTTTCATCAGTGCTATCAGCGGTGAAACAACGATTGCGGTTCCTTTCTGCATTAGGGCCGGCAGCTGGTAACATAAAGACTTTCCGCCGCCGGTAGGCATTATTACAAAAGTATCTTTCTGTTCAAGTACGTTTAAAATAACCTGTTCTTGTAGCCCTTTAAATTTAGAAAAGCCAAAATATTTTTTTAAAGAAGTATGTAAATCCGAAGTTATAAGACTCATTACGAGGGTTCCGATATTTGTTAAATCGACCTAATAAATACAAAGATTTAAAAGGGTGTGTATTTTAAAGATTTCTAAACGAAGGAATCAATAATTGAGGCCTTCATCACGATTTATAAAATATAGTTTGTTTAATTTTGTAATCTTAAAGATAAGACAATCTTTGAGGAATACAATTATAAGCCCAATATTACCTTGAAAAACGACAAGTCTATTTTATCGATTGCCAAAAGAACGATTGAAAATGAAGCGGATGCAATCAAAAATTTGATTTCGAATCTCGATTCTCAATTTGAAGCGGCCACCAAGTGTATTTTAGCGTCAAAAGGAAGAGTAATAGTCTCCGGCGTTGGCAAAAGTGCCATCATTGCAACTAAAATCTCCGCAACATTTAATTCTACCGGAACTCCTGCAATTTTTATGCATGCCGCTGATGCCATACATGGTGATTTAGGAACGGTTTTAAAAGACGATGTAGTTATCTGTATTTCTAAAAGTGGAAATACTGAAGAAATAAAAATGCTTATTCCACTTATTAAAAGAGGGAAAAACAAATTAATCGGTATAACGGGTAATATGGACTCTGTGCTTGCCAAACAAGCAGATTTCGTGCTTAATACCTATGTAGAAAAGGAGGCATGCCCCAATAACCTAGCTCCTACAACCAGCACAACAGCACAATTGGTCATGGGTGACGCATTGGCTATATCTCTTTTAGAACTAAAAGGTTTTAGCAGCTCAGATTTTGCCAAATATCACCCTGGTGGTTCTTTGGGCAAAAAACTATATTTAAGGGTCGATGATATTGTAGGTGCCAATCTTAAACCTCAAGTTGATATCAATTCAGATGTTAAAGGTGTCATCGTTGAAATTTCGGAGAAAATGCTTGGTGTTACCGCAGTAATAGAAAATGATAAAGTGGTTGGTGTGGTTACTGATGGTGATATTCGAAGAATGCTTAACAAGTATGAGAATATTGCGGGCTTAAAGGCAAAAGATATCATGACCTTGGGCCCGAAGGTTATACAAGCAGACATATTAGCTGTAAAAGCGCTAGAGACCATGCAAGACTTGGGCATCTCGCAACTTTTAGTTTTAAATGGAGAAGAATATGTAGGCGTAGTTCATATTCACAACCTTATAAAAGAAGGTATTTTATAATGGCAAAAGTAGTAAAGAGTCCAGACGAAATGTCTTTTCTAGACCATTTGGAAGAGCTAAGATGGCACTTAATTCGTTCCACTTTAGCTGTTGTAATTGTAGGCTGCGTGGCATTTACAATGAGAGGATTTATTTTTGACACTGTTTTATTCGGTCCAAAAAATCTAGATTTTCCCACCTACAGGTTCTTTTGTAATGTTGCTACTTTTTTTGGAATTGACTCCGAATTTTGTGGTGACTCACTCCCTTTTACAATTCAAAGTAGACTTATGTCAGGGCAGTTTTCAGCCCATATCTGGACATCTATTTGGGTCGGTTTCATAGTTGGTTTCCCTTATGTTTTATGGGAATTATGGCGTTTTATTAGCCCTGGGCTAAAAGACAATGAGAAAAAGTATTCAAAAGGCTTTATTTTTGTCGCTTCATTTCTGTTTTTTCTAGGTGTCTTATTCGGGTATTATGTAGTAGCCCCATTATCTATAAATTTTTTAGGAACTTATCAGGTTAGTCAAGAAGTAACCAATGAAATTGACTTGGCTTCATATGTAGGCACTGTGCGGGCCGCAGTTATTGCCTGTGGTATTATGTTTGAGCTACCCATTGTCATCTTCTTTTTAACCAAAGTAGGGCTAGTTACACCTGAAATATTAAAGAAATACCGAAAAATAGCGTTGGTCATAGTATTGATTTTGTCTGCGGTCATTACTCCTCCAGATGTTGCAAGTCAAATTGTAGTTGCAATTCCTGTTTTAATTTTGTACCAAGTAAGTATTTACATATCTAAACTGGTTTTAAAACGAGAAGCCAAAAAAGAAAAAGAATTTAAAAATGCCAAATAAAGTTGAAGAGTTCAATGCCTACAGGGCAAAAATGAACGATAAGTTACTCTCAGAAAATAATAAGGTAATAAAGCGCATCTTTAATATAGATACCAATGCCTTCATGCCAGGAGCACTTGATGTTAAAACCAAAGAGTTACTGGGTTTAGTGGCTTCGGCTGTTTTACGATGTGACGATTGCGTAAAATACCATTTAGAAAGCTCACAGGAAAATGGAGCAACCAAAGATGAAGTAATGGAGACATTGAGCATTGCCACTCTTATAGGGGGCACCATTGTTATCCCTCATTTGAGAAGAGCCTATGAATATTGGGAAGAATTGGAAAATGCCAAGGCTTAAAAATATCACAAAGACCAATTTGTTAAAACAGAATATGTTTAGATTTGGTGCCACATGAAGTTACGTGCTGAGAACATAATGAAGGCCTATAGAGGTCGAAAAGTAGTAAAAGGTATATCCCTCGAGGTCAACCAAGGAGAAATTGTAGGATTACTTGGGCCTAATGGTGCTGGCAAAACGACTTCTTTTTACATGATAGTTGGTCTTATTAAACCAAATGGAGGAAATATTTATTTGGATGATATGGAAATCACCAACTTCCCCATGTACAAAAGAGCACAAAACGGAATTGGCTACTTAGCACAAGAAGCTTCTGTATTTAGAAAGTTAAGCATCGAGAAAAACATATTAAGCGTGCTTCAAACGACCAATCTTTCTAAAAAAGAGCAGCATATGAAGATGGAATCCCTAATTGACGAATTCGGTTTGGGCCATATTCGTAAAAGCAGAGGAGATTTGCTTTCTGGCGGCGAACGAAGGCGTACAGAAATAGCCAGGGCATTGGCCACAGACCCTAAATTTATTTTATTGGACGAACCCTTTGCTGGGGTGGATCCAGTCGCTGTAGAAGATATACAACGTATTGTAGCGCAGCTAAAAGACAAAAATATTGGAATTCTAATTACGGACCACAACGTACAAGAAACTTTAGCTATTACCGAGCGCTCTTATCTTATGTTTGAAGGTGGAATCTTAAAAGCCGGTATTCCAGAAGATTTAGCCGAAGACGAAATGGTGCGACAGGTATATTTGGGTCAGAATTTTGAACTCCGTAAAAAGAAACTGGATTTTTAGGCAGTTTTAAACTGCTTTTCCGCAAGGGAAGCCAAAATATAAAAGGCTATAATTAAAGGTATCGCAAGAAACTTCATGGTGAGTAACAAAACCAAACTACCTATTAGAAAAAGGTATTTTATTCCATTCTCTTTAAAACCTGCATTATTCAGTTTAAAAGAGAACAATTCAATTTTTGAATTTAATAAAAACGCGCTCAGTAAGGTCACTCCAATTAAAAACCATTGATTTAAAATAATTTCATTTAAAACCTCATTATTTTGATAAAGCAATATGAGTGGTAACGATAAAATTAATAGGGCATTCGCTGGTGTAGGCAAACCAATAAATGAAGAAACTTGGTTCTCATCAATATTAAATTTGGCCAGTCTATAGGCCGATGCCAATGTTATTATAAAACCAAAAAAGCCAAGAAAATGAATTTCATTTGGGTTGGTATCAAATGATCCGCTTGAGAAAGCATATAGCGTTCCTTCCCAAGAAGACATAATATTTAAATCCACTGCATCATTTATTAATTGAAACATTACGATACCTGGCACTAAACCACTGGTAATCATATCGGCTAATGAATCTAACTGCACCCCTAGTTCACTTCGAACATCCAATAAGCGAGCGGCTAAACCGTCAAAAAAATCAAAGAAAATACCTAAGAATACAAAAATAGCTGCAAATTCCAGCTGATTTAAAACAGCGAAGACTGTGGCAACACATCCACTAAAAACATTTAATAAGGTGATAAAATTGGGTATATGTCGCTTCATAAAAACACTTGGTTTTCGTAAAAATAAGCTAAAAATCCATTTTTATATTTGGTAGCCATTCTATTGCTAGTTTTTATTTTGATATTTGCGCACGTATTACAAACAATGAAACTAAAGTTATTAGTATTTTCTTTTTTTCTATTTAGTCTAGGACTATCTTCTCAGACACCAGAACTATCGAGTAAAGCCCAAATAAGTGTGCTTACCTGCGGTACTGGTAATCAGTTGTTTTCCTCATTCGGTCATACCGCTTTTAGAGTACAAGATACCCAACTGGGTATCGATGTAGTATACAACTATGGTACTTTTGATTTTAATAAACCTAATTTCTATCTGAATTTTGCAAAGGGGAAATTAATCTATTCACTATCCCGAAGAAGATTTGAAAACTTTCTTTATGACTATGAATTGGAAAAACGATGGGTAAAAGAGCAAATTTTGGACTTGACCCCAGAAGAAACGAGAGAACTTTTTCAATTTTTAGAAACGAATTATCTACCTGAAAATAGGGACTATGCCTACGACCCCCTTTTTAACAATTGCTCGACGATTACAGGCGATATTTTAGAAAATCAATTTAAAGATCAAATTGAATTCAACGACAAGCACCTAAAAGAAAGACATACTTTTAGACAATTGGTACGACAGTATTTACCCCTAAACTCTTGGGGGGCGTTTGGTATTGATTTGGCATTTGGAGGCATTACAGACAGAACGGCAACCCTCAGGGAACATATGTTTATGCCTTATTACGCCATGGAACAACTAAAAAATACCGAAAAGAGTGGCAAACCAATTTTAAAGCGCGAACGTACTATTTTAAACTATCCTGAAGATTCGGGTAATGACCAAGATTCGCTTCTTACTTCTCCGTTATTCTGGTTTATGATGTTCTTGTCTTTTGTAATTGCCATTACCATTTTAGACCACAGACATCACGGCAACAATAAATGGCTCGATTTTATATTATTTCTTATTTCAGGAATTGCGGGGCTACTAATTTTAGTGCTATGGCTAGCTACCGACCACATTGTTACCATTAAAAATTTCAACTTTTTATGGTTAATGCCCGCAAACCTTTTTGTAGCTTTTAGCCTTATTTCAAAAAAAGAGCGACCTACCTGGCTTCGGCGCTATTTGTGGTTTGCATTGACCTGCATTGCAATTGTTATTCTAATATGGATTTTAAAAATTCAAATTCTATCACCACTCAACATCCCTTTAATGCTTGCTTTGGTCACAAGGTATTTATTCTTACTGAAGAAAATTTAAGTCTTAATTAAATATTTATGAATCTACTTACTGTAGAGAATATTTCGAAATCGTACGGTGAATTGGTATTGTTCTCCAATATTTCATTTGGAATTAATAAAGATCAAAAAATAGCGCTAATCGCCAAAAACGGAAGTGGCAAGACCTCTATTCTAAATATCATTTCAGGAAAAGATTCAGCTGAAACAGGACAAATCACGGTTAGAAAAGGAATCAAAATCTCTTTTTTGGAACAAGAACCTGATTTAAACCCCAAATTAACTATAGAAGAAACCATATTTGATTCCGGCAACGAAGTATTGAAGGTTATTGCCGATTATGAAGAAGCTGTTAAAAATCCAGATGACCAAGACGCTTATCAAAGTGCCTTTGAGGCAATGGAACGTTTGAACGCCTGGGATTTTGAAACGCAGTACAAACAAATACTTTTCAAGTTAAATCTTACTGAACTTCATTTAAAGGTAGGCGTACTCTCCGGTGGGCAAAAAAAGCGTCTAGCCCTTGCAAATGCATTGATAAACAAGCCTGACCTTTTAATTTTAGATGAGCCTACCAACCATCTTGATCTAGAAATGATAGAGTGGTTAGAAGAGTTCTTTAAAAAAGAGAACATAACCTTGTTTATGGTAACGCATGACCGTTATTTTCTAGAAAGAGTGTGCAATGAAATAATAGAGTTAGACGACAATCAACTTTATGGATATAAAGGTAACTACTCGTATTATTTAGAAAAAAGAGATGCTCGACTTGAACGTGAAGCCGTTGAACAGCACAAAAGTAAAATCCTTTTCAAAAAAGAGTTAGATTGGATGCGCAGACAGCCAAAAGCTAGAACCACAAAATCAAAGTCTAGAATAGATGATTTTCATGAAATAAAAGCTAGGGCCAGTCAACGTAGAACAGAACATGAAGTTCAATTAGAATTGAATATGGAGCGCCTTGGCAGTAAAATAGTGGAACTCCACAACATCAATAAATCATACGGTGAAAAGACAATTTTAGATAAGTTTGACTATAGTTTTACCAAAGGAGAACGTATTGGTATTATTGGTAAAAACGGAACTGGAAAATCAACCTTTCTAAACATTCTCACAGGAAGTGAATCTATAGACTCTGGTAAAATTGTTATTGGAGATACCATCAGATTCGGGTTCTACACCCAACGAGGTATAAATCCAAAAGAGGGACAAAAAGTAATCGACGTAATTAGGGAATTCGGAGATTTTATTCCCTTAAAAAAGGGACGCCAAATTTCGGCACAACAACTTTTAGAGCGTTTTTTATTTGACAGAAAAAAACAATATGATTTTGTAGAGAAATTAAGTGGTGGAGAACGCAAGCGTCTTTATTTATGTACCGTTTTGATTCAAAATCCTAATTTTTTGATATTAGATGAACCTACCAATGACCTTGATATTGTTACACTTAATGTTTTAGAAAGTTTTCTATTAGACTTTCCGGGCTGTTTAATAGTGGTTTCCCATGACCGGTACTTTATGGACAAAATTGTAGACCATCTTTTTGTTTTCAAAGGAAATGGTTTGGTGGAAAATTTTCCTGGAAATTATTCAGATTATCGTTCTTACGAAAGCAGTAAACTTATCGAAGAAAGAGAAACAAAAAATAGAGCTGAAAAATCTGAAAAAGCAAATAGGAAAGAGAAAGATTCAAGCAATAAACTTTCGTACAATGAACAGAAGGAGTACAACAAACTTGAAAAGGAAATACAGCGATTAGAAGAGAAAAAACAAAAGCTTCAGCTTAAATTTACAGATAGTGGTTTGTCAGGGGATGAAATAAATGCTCTTTCTATGGAGTTAGGTGAATTAGACACCAATATCGAAGAAAAGACCGAAAGATGGTTTGAACTGGGCGCACTTTTAGAAGGCTAATGTATTTTCCATTTTTCACATATTTAAAGTTTCTATTAAACTCTACCAACCATCATGGTGTACATTCGCCTTTTGTATTTAATTACCTGACAAAATGTTTGTACAAGAAACCAAGAAAATCAAAGGATAAAACTTTAGATGTTTTGATTAAGAGCGTTCTCTATTTTGGTTTTAAAAACATAAAAATAAAGGGCAATTCTGTTTATAAACAAAAATTAAAATTGAGTTTTCCAAATAGCATATTCGACCCAAACAAAACCGATATGCTGTTTTTTGAATCAATTAAAAATTTGAACCCAAAACAACTATTTTCAAACACTAATTTGCATAATGAAAGTTTAATTATTTTCAACCACATCAATAAGGACGAAGAGTCTAGAACAAATTGGTTGAATTTTGTGCAATCTGAAAAAGTAACCGTAAGCATAAACATGTACCATTGCGGAGTTATTTTCATTCGAAGGGAGCAACAGAAAGAACATTTCTTCATTCGAATTTAAAAAAGTAATTTGTAAGGATAAAGTTTTCTTGAAATGAACAATACCGTTTTCTATATTTTAGGCGTTTTGATATTGATCTATTTTGCCATTCTGTTCAAAAACAAACGAAACAATAAAAAGCGCAAGTCGCGTTCCTTTATGGAGGGTAAAAAAAGACATAATAAATGAAAATATATACCAAAACAGGCGATAAGGCTACAACTGCTCTTTTTACCGGTAAACGCGTACCAAAACATCATATCCGTATTGAAAGTTACGGTACACTAGATGAATTAAATTCATATCTAGGCCTGTTAAGAGACCAAGAAATGGATAAAAGCTTAAAAGAAGTTTTAGCATTGATCCAAAATAAGCTTTTTACCCTAGGGGCTATTCTAGCAACTGAACCCTCAAAAGATAATCGACTAAAAATACCTAGAATTCATGTAGAGGATATTGCCCTATTAGAAGAGCAGATTGATAAGATGAATGCAGAACTTCCTGAAATGACACATTTTATTTTACCTGGAGGCCACACTACCGTGTCATACTGTCATGTAGCCCGAACGGTTTGCAGAAGAGCTGAACGCATGATATCTTATTTACATGAAAATGAGCCAGTACCTGATACTGTACTTTCGTATGTAAACCGGCTTTCAGACTACCTTTTTGTATTGGCACGAAAATTGTCAAAAGACTTACAAGCTCAAGAAGTCAAATGGATTCCTGAAAAGTTGGACTAATAAATTTCAATTTTCAGCGTTACACAATAACATTGTTTAAAATATTTTTTTAAATAAATAGAAAATTGCTTGGCTATTTGGGTTTAAAAATTATTTTTGCAAAAAATTTAAAATCAAACCGTTACTATGTACTGGACATTAGAATTAGCTTCATATTTAAGTGATGCGCCTTGGCCAGCCACCAAAGACGAATTAATAGATTATGCCATCCGAACTGGAGCTCCGTTAGAAGTTGTAGAGAACCTGCAATCAATGGAAGAAGAAGGTGGTGAAATTTACGAGTCCATCGAGGAAATTTGGCCTGACTATCCCACTGAGGAAGATTACCTCTGGAATGAGGATGAGTATTAATTTTCAATAAACAAAACCCTAATAAAAAGCCTCTTTTTGAGGCTTTTTTTATGTAATTTTGGCAGCCTTACAATTAAGTTTTAGCCATTCCGAACTATGGAATAGCTTTTGCTGAATTAAACAAAAAATCACCTAATGAGTATTTTAAATTCTGTATTAAAGGTTTTTGTAGGAGATAAATCAGAGAAAGACGTAAAGTCGATGCAGCCTTTGGTCAAAAAGATCAAGTCTTTTGAGCAAGAATTAGAAGCTATAAGTCACGACGAGCTGCGTCAAAAGACAATTTCTTTTAAAGCCAAAATTCAAGAAAACTGCAAAGACATCCATGATAAGATAGCTGAACTTAAAAAAGAAGTTGAAGCGTCTACAGATATCGATAGAAACGAGGAAATCTATACTGAAATTGACAAGCTTAATGAAGAAGCCTACAAAATTTCTCAAGAAACCTTAAATGAAATTCTACCAGAAGCTTTTGCCGTTGTTAAAGAGACTGCTAAACGTTTTGCCAACAACGAAACGCTAACCGTAACCGCGAATGAATTTGATAGATCTTTGTCCGGTTCTGCCGATTACGTAAGTTTAGAAGATGATAAGGCCGTTTGGAAAAACTCATGGGATGCTGCCGGAAAAGAAGTAACCTGGGATATGGTCCATTACGATGTGCAGCTTATTGGAGGTATTGCCTTGCACCAAGGTAAAATTGCAGAAATGCAGACCGGTGAAGGTAAAACTTTAGTAGCGACCTTACCACTGTATTTGAACGCACTTTCCGGTAAAGGGGCGCACTTAGTTACGGTGAATGATTATTTAGCAAAACGAGATAGTGCCTGGATGGCTCCTATCTTTCAATTTCATGGGCTTACCATAGATTGTATAGATAAACATCAACCTAACTCAGAAGGTAGAAGAGCCGCCTACAACGCAGATATTACTTACGGTACCAATAACGAATTTGGCTTTGACTACCTAAGGGATAATATGGCACACACACCAAGTGACTTGGTACAAAGACCACATCATTATGCGATTGTAGATGAGGTCGATTCGGTTTTGGTAGATGATGCGCGTACTCCTTTGATTATTTCTGGCCCGGTACCAGAAGGCGATAGACACGAATTCAACGAGTTAAAACCTAAGGTTGCGGATATTGTTCAAAAACAACGTCAACATCTTACGGGCGTATTGGCAGAGGCTAAAAAACTTATAGCCGCTGGCGACACCAAAGAAGGCGGATTTTTATTGCTACGTGTTCATCGCGGATTACCAAAAAATAAGGCGCTCATCAAATTTTTAAGTGAAGAGGGGGTAAAACAGTTGTTACAGAAGACCGAAAACTTCTACATGCAAGATAACAACCGTGAAATGCCTAAGGTTGATGAAGATTTGTTATTCACCATTGAAGAAAAAAACAATCAAATAGAACTTACTGACAAAGGTATTGACTATATCTCTGGTGATATGGATAAAGAATTCTTTGTAATGCCAGATATCGGTGGCGAAATCGCAAAGATTGAAAATCAAGACCTTGATATAGAAAAAGAAGCCGAGCTTAAAGAAGAGCTTTTTAAAGAGTTCGCTGTAAAAGGTGAACGCATTCATACCATGAGTCAATTGCTAAAGGCGTATACACTCTTTGAAAAAGATGTGGAATATGTTGTGATGGACAATAAGGTAATGATTGTTGATGAGCAAACCGGACGTATTATGGATGGTCGTCGGTATTCAGACGGGTTACATCAAGCTATTGAAGCTAAGGAAAATGTAAAGATTGAAGCCTTAACCCAAACTTTTGCCACGGTAACCCTTCAGAATTATTTTAGAATGTACAATAAACTGTCAGGCATGACAGGTACTGCCGTAACCGAAGCCGGCGAATTCTGGGAAATTTACAAATTAGATGTTGTAGAGATTCCTACTAATAGACCTATTGCCCGTGATGATAGAAATGATTTAATCTACAAGACGAAACGCGAAAAATACAACGCGATAATTGAAGAAGTTACTGAGCTTTCAAGAGCGGGTAGACCAGTATTGATCGGTACAACATCAGTAGAAATTTCAGAATTACTTTCGAAATTATTGAGCGTTCGTAAGATTCCGCATAACGTGCTCAACGCAAAACTGCACAAAAAGGAAGCTGATGTTGTTGCTGAAGCAGGTCAAGGTGGTATTGTAACTATCGCAACAAACATGGCGGGTCGTGGTACCGACATTAAACTCTCTCCAGAAGTAAAAGCTGCCGGTGGTTTAGCCATCGTTGGTACTGAAAGACATGATTCTAGACGTGTAGATAGACAATTACGTGGTCGTTCTGGACGACAAGGAGACCCTGGAAGCTCTCAATTTTATGTTTCTTTAGAAGATAACCTAATGCGTTTGTTCGGTTCTGATAGAGTAGCGAAGATGATGGATAGAATGGGGCTTGAAGAAGGTGAGGTAATCCAACATTCTATGATGACCAAGTCTATAGAACGTGCCCAGAAAAAAGTAGAAGAAAACAACTTTGGTATTCGTAAACGTTTATTGGAATATGATGATGTCATGAACGCCCAACGTGAAGTAGTCTACAAAAGAAGGCGACATGCGTTACAAGGTGAGCGCCTAAAGGTAGATATCGCCAACATGATATACGATACTTGTGAAGTGATTGCAGAGACCAATAAAATGGCCGATGATTTCAAAAATTTTGAATTTGAACTCATTAAATATTTTTCAATTACCTCTCCAATTTCAGAAGAAGACTTTAATAGATTAAGTTTTCAAGAAATTGCGAATATGGTCTATAAAATTGCATACGAGCATTACCAGCAAAAAATGGAGCGAAGTGCCACAACTGCTTTTCAGGTAATCAAAAAAGTTTACGAAGACCAAACCAACAAGTTCGAGCGTATTGTTGTACCCTTTACAGATGGTATAAAATCTTTAAACGTGGTCACCAACCTAAAAGAGGCTTATGATAGTAACGGAAAACAGTTGGTTACAGACTTTGAAAAAAACATTACTCTTGCAATAATCGATGATTCTTGGAAAACGCACTTGCGTAAAATGGATGAATTGAAGCAGTCTGTGCAATTAGCTGTACATGAGCAAAAAGACCCCCTACTTATTTACAAGTTTGAGGCTTTTGAACTTTTTAAGAGTATGATCGACAAGGTAAATAAAGAGGTGATTTCCTTTTTATTCAAAGGAGAACTGCCTTCAGAAAATACAAATCAGATTCAAGAAGCTAGAAACGTTAGAAGACCAAAAGAGAAATTGCAAATATCGAAAGAGGAAATTCCGAATAGCGATGAGCTAGCGGCACAAAACCGAGCTGCAGGTCAATCTCAAGGTCAAAGACCTCAAAAAACCGAAACTATTGTTAGGGAAAGACCCAAAATTGGGCGAAACGAAAGAGTCACTATTAAAAATGTAATGTCTGGAGAGAGTAAAGTTGTCAAGTATAAACAGGCGGAACCCCTTATTGATAAAGGTGAGTGGGTTATTATAGAAGATTAGAATTTTGTAAAAAATTGTAATATCAATAGACGGTGACCAAATTTAGGTTGCCGTTTTTGATTATGTAGCAAAACATATTTAGATTTACATTATAATTCGGCCCCCAAACCTAAGATTTAGGCTTATTTTTAAGCTTATTGAAATAACCAATTTAGCATGAACATTCCAAATAAGGATAACTATAGATTGCAGGATAAAACCCAATTGGTTTTAAAGGTAAATTACTTTGCCTGTCTTTTTTCTTTGTTCTTCGGGTTAATATGTTTCTTTTTATTGGATATAGAGGGAGTTGTACCCTACTTCTTTTTTGCTTTTTCGGGTTTAAATTTTATTAATACACTGTTATTCAAATCACACAAAAACCTAACACTTACTTATAATATCACCTCTATTCTGGCAATGGTTTGCGGTATTATAATCACCTTATACAGTGGTGGAATCAGAAGTCCCTTCATTTTTGTTTTAGCCATAGTGGTTTTTGCAGGTTACGTAACCACTAAGGTTTATGGCAAAATTTATCTTTTTATAAATCTTCTTTTAGTCGGTCTTATTTTTTTACATGATGTAAGCAACCTTAATCATGGTCATGATACGATACCAGAGACCTCAAAAGATTGGTTCGCTTTTTTAAGTATTCTATTTGCAGTGTACCTTTTAGGAGGAGTTTTTGGAAGAAATCTATTAAAGGCACATCATAAACTTTATAAATCTCGGCGTGAAGTACAAGCCCGTATTGAAGAAAAGGAAACCCTTTTAAAAGAAGTACACCATCGTGTTAAAAATAACCTACAAACGGTATCGAGTCTTTTAAGCTTGCAATCAAGATCTATCGAAGACGATAAAATAAGTAGCATCATAAAAAGTAGTCAAAATAGAGTGGTATCTATGGCAATGGTACACGAAATGCTTTACAAACGAGATGACTACTTATCTAAAATAGAACTTAAACCATATATAGAAGAATTGTGTGAATACTTAATCCGTTCAATTAAGGGTGGTACGAATACAATTGATTTAAAATTAGATGTTGCCGATATTAAATTGAGTATTGATACCGTTATCCCATTAGGGCTAATTATAAATGAAACGGTCACCAATGCCTTAAAATATGGCTTCCCGGAAGAGAATTCAGGGGAAATACTAATCAAGCTAAGCGCCCAAGAAGAGAAAAAATACGAATTGTATCTTGGTGATAACGGCATTGGTTTTCCTGAAAGTGTTAATCCAAAAAATTCTAAATCTTTAGGTTTAAAATTGATCCACAATTTATCTCGCCAGCTTAGGGGCACTATCGAGAGGGATATGGAAACAAAAGGAACCTACTACCGTATTGTTTTTGAGGAAATAATCGAAGAGTTTAATTCGGTCGATTAACTGGTTTTGTTTTTTTATCTTTAAAGGATAACTAAAAATGGGACCAACCAAATGTTCAAGAAACTACTTCTTGTAGCACTATGTTTTAGTGGTACGCTTTCTGCTCAAGATTACTTTTATAAAAAATTTCACCCTTTTAATCCTGATATACCTTCGCCGGAAGAATTTTTGGGATACGGTATCGGAGAACACCATACCAGACACGATTTAATAGTAAGCTATTTGACCAAATTGGCAGAAGTCTCAGAAAGAGCAAGTATATATGAGTATGGAAAAACTCACGAAGGCCGAAAATTGGTTATTCTCACCATCACTACACCTGAAAATCTTAAAAATCTTGAGGCCCTTAAAAAGCAACATTTAGCATTTACGGACCCGTCAAAATCACCTACGAATTTTGATGAGGTTCCTATTTTTATCAATTTAGGCTATAACGTTCATGGTAATGAACCCTCTAGTTCAGAAGCTGCTTTGCTAACGGCCTATACAATGGTTGCATCGCAAAACTCTGAAATCAATACATACTTAAAACATTCCGTCATTTTTATCGATCCTACCATTAATCCAGATGGTAGAGATCGGCATACGCAGTGGGCAAACACTTATCAGGGTAGTCCACTGGTTGCTGACCCGCAAGACGCTGAACATAACGAATATTGGCCTATGGGCCGAACCAACCATTATTGGTTCGATTTAAATCGTGATTGGCTTTTAGGTATAAACCCCGAAAGTCGAGGGAAATTAAATTGGTATCATGAGTGGTATCCGAACGTAGTTACAGATTTTCATGAAATGGGTAGTCAAAGCTCCTACTTCTTTGAACCTATGAAAACCAATGGATCTCTAAATCCCATTATGCCCAAGGAAAACTATGAGGACTTAAACAATCTCTTTAGCAATTATTTTTCAAAGGCTTTAGATAGCATCGGCTCTTTTTACTTTACAAAAGAAGTATTTGATGGTACTTATCCGGGTTATGGCTCTTCCTATCCTGATTTGCAAGGAGGTTTAGGGCTTCTTTTTGAACAGGCGAGCTCGCGAGGACACAAACAAAAAACGGCATTCGGCGAAATTACTTTTCCTTTCACCATAAGAAATCAATACATCTCTAGCATTACTACAGTAAAAGCTGCTGTTGAAAACAAGGCATACTTGAGAAAATATCAGCAAGAGTTCTTTAAAAGTGCATTAACCAATTCAGGGAAATCAAAAGTAAGAGGATATTCCTTTAGTGATGATTACGACAAAAATAGGGTTAAGGCTTTTATTGATAAACTACTCCTTCATAAAATTGATGTATATGAGTCCGGAAACAGTTTTGTAGTGCCGACAAAACAACCCCAATATCGTATGGTCCAGACCATGTTTGAAACCTATAATAAGTATCGGGACAGCGTCTACTACGATGCTTCGGCTTGGTCCGTTGCTAATTTCTACAATATGAAATATAAAGCAGTGACCAGTTTAAATCTTGGTAAAAAAGTCATTAGCACGGACAGTTTCGTTGAAACAAAAGCCTTACAGAAGTCAGAATATGCCTATATCGTTGATTATGATGACTACAATGCTATAGCAGCATTGAACTTCCTTCAACAAAACAATATTAAAGTCTCTTCATCCTTTAAGCCTTTTACTGCTAAAACTAGTGGTGGTAATATCACTTTTAATTATGGAGCCCTAGTCGTTCCGGTAAGTCTACAGAAAAAAGATGATAACGAAGTTTACGCTTTAATGAAGCAAGCGCAAAATAAATTTAAGGTGCCTGCCTATTCCGTTGAAACCGGCTACAGCTTAAAGGGTATAGATTTAGGTAGTCGCTATGTATCACCCATTAGTAAACCCAGAGCTGCAATGTTAATTGGTGATGGTGTCCGTTCTTATGAAGCGGGAGAAGTATGGCATTTATTGGATACTCGCGTTCATATGCCGATAACCAAAATTCCGATGCGAAACTTTAATCGTATCAATTTCGATAAATACAATACCTTGGTCATGGTCTCGGGTAGGTATAATCTATCCAAAACCCAACAGCAAAAAATCAAAGATTGGGTCGGTAAAGGAAATACGCTAATTACCATCGGTACGGCGTCAAAATGGGCTATCGATAAAAAACTGGTTAAAGAAGAATTGATCAGTACCGATAAAAAAGACTCTACTGAAACTGTTAAAAGGAAGCCTTATGTCGATGCCCCTGAAAATATTGGCAAAGAGGCTATTGGCGGTGTTATTTTTAATGTAGATTTAGATCTAACCCATCCTTTGGCTTTTGGGTATCGAGATACTCAAATTCCCGTTTATAAGAATAATTCCGTCTGGATAGCTCCAAGCAAAAATGAGTATTCAACAGTCGTACAATATTCAAAAAATCCGCTAATTGACGGTTTCATCACAAAGAAAAATAGTAATGAATACTTAAAAAAATCTGCCTCTTTAGTGGTTAGTAAAGTTGGTCGAGGACGTGTTGTGCTATTTGCAGACAATCCCAACTTTAGAGGGTCTTGGTATGGTACCAACCGACTATTTTTGAATGCCTTGTTCTTAGGAGATAAAATAGATGTGCCAGATTAAAATATATAATGCTTTATGCCCAAATAATTCCAAAATGGGCCTTGAATAGAATAATGAATAGAGAAATTGAGCCGCTACTAAATGCTTTAAATGAAACGCCTAGATTGCTAAGTGAGCTAATTGATGAAATTGACCCAGAACTTTACAAGGCAAAGATTATAAAAGACAAATGGTCTATTCATGAACATGCGACCCATATAGCGGTGGGTGATATTTATGGTTTTCAAAAAAGGCTAAAGATGTTCAGCCATAAAGAAAAGCCCACTTTCAAACCGCTCTCCGGAGATAATTTTGACGACTTGTTTTTTTTGAATTTGGACCTAAAAAAGACTCTAGGCGACTTTTTTGAAATAAGGCGAAAAACTGTTGAATTAGCGAAAATGTTTAGTTTAAACGACTGGTCTAAGCAGGCCGTTCATCCAGAATACAAAACCTACACCCCATATATTATGTTAAGGCATTTGTTAATGCATGACCATAATCATTTGTACAAAATCGAAGATATGGGATTAGGAATTAGATAAAAAATAACCTTGAACCAAATGAAAAAACTACTCACATTTTTTTTAGCCTTAGCGCTAAGTCAAACTGTCTTCTCTCAAGAGAAACTGAGCGAAGGGCCCTTTAACCAACTAGTAATAAGGGGAGTAACCCTAATAAATGGAAATGGGGCACCCCCAAGAGGTCCGATAGACATCGTCGTAGAAAATAATAAAATTGTAAAAGTTCAAGTTGTCGGCTACCCCGGAGTAACAATTGATAACGCTAAACGACCTAAATTAAAACCTGGTGGAAAAGAACTTGACTGTTCAGGTATGTATTTACTACCCGGCTTTATTGATATGCATGGTCATATAGGAGGCATTGCGCAAGGGGCTGAAGCAGATTATGTGTTTAAACTTTGGATGGCGCACGGCATTACTACAGTTAGAGAGCCAAGCGGACGTGGAATAGATTGGACATTAGATTTAAAACGAAAGAGCCAAAAGAACGAAATAATTGCCCCCAGAATCTTTGCCTATACTGGTTTTGGACAGCAGACAAAAGATTTCAATCCGTTGAACGACGCACCTATCTCAACCCCTGAACAAGCAAGAAAATGGGTTAGAGCGAACGCTGCACGTGGCGCAGATGGTATCAAATTCTTTGGAGCATCACCGGAGATTATGTCGGCCGCTCTTGATGAAAATAAAAAACTGGGGCTGCGTTCTGCATGCCATCATGCACAATTAGATGTAGCCCGATGGAATGTGCTCAACTCCGCCAGAGCAGGCTTAACGAGCATGGAACACTGGTATGGACTGCCCGAAGCACTTTTTGAAGATAGAACCGTTCAAGATTATCCACTAGACTATAATTACCAAAATGAACAAAACCGCTTTGAAGAAGCCGGGAAATTATGGAAACAAGCTTCAAAACCCTATTCTGAACATTGGAACAATGTAATGAACGAACTAATAAGTTTAGATTTCACTTTGGACCCAACCTTTAATATTTACGAGGCCAGTAGAGACCTGCAAAGGGCAAGACGAGCCGAATGGCATGAAGATTATACGTTGCCTTCGCTTTGGGAGTTTTACCAACCTAGTAAAATTAGTCATGGCTCCTACTGGCATGATTGGGGCACGGAGCAAGAAGTAGCTTGGAGGGAGAATTATAAACTTTGGATGACTTTTATCAATGAATACAAGAATAGAGGCGGTCGGGTAACCACAGGGTCTGATTCCGGGTTTATTTTTCAACTATATGGGTTCGCCTACATTAGAGAAATGGAACTCCTTAGAGAAGCTGGTTTTCATCCTTTAGAGGTAATTCGTTCTGCAACACTTAATGGAGCGGAAGCTTTAGGAATTTCAGACAAAGTGGGTACCGTAGCGGTTGGGAAATTGGCAGACTTTGCAATCGTAGAAGAAAACCCGTTGAAAAATTTAAAAGTACTTTATGGTACAGGAGCCATTAAACTAACCGATGATAATGAAGTTGTTCGGGTAGGTGGCGTAAAATACACTATTAAAGATGGTATTATTTTTAACTCAAAGGCCCTTTTAGAAGATGTAAAAAGAATGGTGACAAATGAAAAAGAAAAAATAGATTATAGTTTAAAGCAGCCCGGCATCAAAGAATAACTGCTTAAGCAATTTTAGAAGTAGCTTTAGTTTCGAAAACTAAAGCTTTTTTTACCCTAGTATTTTTTAATTTGTAGACTCTAGCAACTTTTCTTTCTGTTGTAGTCGTTATTTTGTTCTCAACTTTAACGTTAGTAGTCAATACAACACCCATTTCTATGGTAGCTATCTTTTTATCGGTATTTACATTTTGAGCGATTGCAGTTGCTCCTAAGAAAAGTACAAATGTTAAGGTTAAGATAGCTTTCATAATATTGGGCTTTGTTATAACTATAACGCAGCATACATATCTGAATACGGTTTCATTCGTTGAAAAGCACTAATTTTTCGTTATAAATGATTACATACGGCAAACTGCACTAATTTACCGATAAGCAACCCTAACATAGGAAACACTTCACCGATATAAAATGCACTTAAACCTAGAGACTTCAGTATCTAGATTGTGAAAGAATAACAAAATAAGTCCCTAAACAGTTGAGCTTATCTTTTTATTTAGAGGTAACTCGTACTTTTTTACGCTTAGAATTTTCCATTGCAAAAGCAATACTTGTTAAGGTAAGTGCAATTACAGTAGTAACGATTAATAAGGATAGTATCATAATTAGGCTAATTTTGCACCGTCTCTTTTGGTCTTAAAGCTCAATTCTTTTTTAACTCTAAAGTTTTTGAACATATACAATCGGGCAACCTGTGTTTCAGATTTTTCAATTTTAACGTTCAATACGACGGTTGCAGTTTTTGTTTCAACCTTAGTTTCTTTAGAAGGAGTTTGCGCCATTGCTGCTGTTCCTAAAAAGATTATAAAGATTAAAGTTAAAACTGCTTTCATGATTTGGGTTTTTATTACATGGTAAATGTACCTCGACCCATGGCAGTCCATAGATTTTGCTCGCTCTGCGACACAAAATTTTCGCTAAAAGGTATTTATACAGATAAAATGTATTTTATCTTCGACAAACGTTTTTAACCCAAAAAGCACCTCATCGATTTGAAATGCATTTAATCGGTAAGACACGCTAAATAGAATTACTAGAATTTTAATTTAAAAAGACGTCAGCATTTAAAAACAAGCTTTTGGTTCTTTTTGGACCACCAAGACTTGCATTTAGAATGATGGTTTAGGCAAAGCCAATCTTTCTAATCAATTATGCAAGTTTAGAACGGTTTCTTTTTGTTTTGAACGCTAACTCTTTTTTGATTCTAGAGTTTTTGAACATATACAATCGGGCAACCTTACCTTCTAAGTTAAGTTCTTGCTTAACTTCTTTAATCAATATCACATTTTCAGTAATAGTTTCCACCTTTATCTCTTTAATAGTAGTTTGTGCTACTGCAAAAGTTCCAAAGAAGATTATTGCGATTAAAGTTAAACTTGCTTTCATGTTTGTTTCGTTTTACATCGTAAATGTAATTTCACATGAAAGCTTAGGCAGATATAACTCGGTCTAGGACACTAATTTTTCGCTTAAAAACCAATAGTTGGATAAAGTGTAAAAAAGTATCGGCAACGGTTTTTAATCCGATGAACTACACATCGATTTCGTATGCATTTCATCGATGACATATTAATATAGTTGAAGTAAAAGATTTGGATCTGGACAATTGGTTTTATAAAAATCCAAATCGCTTTCACTACAAACACCTGGGTAATCCCCTTGATAACTTCCCAAATCATTTATAATTTGAAAATGAAGATGAGGTGCATAGTTAACATTAATATCGGGTGTGCCTAAAGTAGCAAGTGTTTCTCCCTTTCTAAATTTTTTGCCAATAAATAATTCATATAAAGACTCAATGGAAAGGTGACCGTATAGGCTATAAAACAAAATATTCTCGAATTTATGCTCTAAAATTATTGTCGGTCCATAGTTACCGATATCATCATTATTGCTAAAACTATGGACCGTGCCTGTAATTGGTGTTATCACTTGTGTACCTGCCTCGCACCAAAAATCGATTCCTAAATGAATATTTCTAGTGCTTCCCTTTGAAAATCGGTCAGCAGCGTCATATAGGTTCCTTTTCTCCAAATAGCCACCATAGGCTACCAATGCTTCATTTCGTGCTAAAACTTCATCAATATACTTTTGGCAACTATCGGGGTTTGTGATATCAACTCCTTTAAGCTCTTTATTCGTAGAGGACAAATCAATACTCATATAGAATTCAAGGGGTATCTTATTGTCCAGTATAGCTATGGGGGCTTTACTAAACTTTAAATTTGAAAAAATCAAAGCGTTAATTTCTATTTAAAAAGTTAAAACTAAAAGGTTCATTTCAAATATAGTTTACATCTTAGTAATTTAAAGCACTTGAAAGCTAGTACAAAACTAAATAAGAAATGGAGATTACATTTTTAGGCCACGCCTCATTACATATTAAAATTGATGATATTAATTTAATCGTTGACCCTTTTATTAGTGGAAATCCAAAAGCGGAGTCAATAAATTTAAATGATTTAAAGGCTGACTATATTCTTGTTACCCATGCTCATAGAGATCATATACTTGATGTTGAGGCTATTGTAAAGAACAACCCTAAGGCCAAACTTATTTCAAACTACGAAATTGTTCAGTGGTTCGATAAAAAAGGAATTCAAGGATACCCCTTAAACCATGGCGGAAAAAAGCATTTTGACTTTGGCATTGTAAAATATATAAACGCGATTCACTCGAGTGTTTTTCCAGACGGTAGCAATGGTGGCAACCCTGGTGGTTTTGTAGTCTCTTCAAAGAATAAGACCATTTATATAGCAGGAGATACTGCTTTGACCATGGACATGAAATTATTACCCTTAATGTTCAAGCAAATTGATCTGGCCATTTTACCTATAGGAGATAACTTTACGATGGGATATGAAGATGCAGCTATAGCTAGCGATTTTGTCGAATGTAATAAAGTGCTTGGTTGCCATTACGATACCTTCCCTCCTATTCCTTTAAATAAAAAAGAGGCCGTAGACCATTTTAAAAACAAAGGAAAAGAACTTTTACTACCCGCAATTGGCGAGTCCATCCATATTTAAAAACTAGAAGATTCTATCACAATACAGGTAAGTTTTATTGGTCTTTTACTACTAATCTTAAAATTTTATGTTGATGAAAAAATTATTTTTAATACCCGTTCTTTTAATATCGTTCAGTTGTCAACCGAAATCAAAAACCAAAAAAGAAGTTGCTGTTGAACCCATTCCTGAAAAAGTGCTATTGTCTCAGGAAGACTTGCAACAATATGAAACTGCTTATTTTGCAAGTGGTTGTTTTTGGTGTGTAGAGGCCATTTTTGAAAGTGTAAAAGGAGTTAAAGAAGTAGTTTCTGGATACTCTGGCGGGCCAGAAAAAAATCCGACATATGAACAGGTAGCATATGGCAGAACAAGACATGCCGAGGCGGTTAAAGTATATTACGACCCAGAAATAATCTCATTTCAGAAGTTGGTAAAAGTATTTTTTGGTTCTCATGACCCTACTTCCCTGAACAGACAGGGTCCGGATAGGGGTGCACAATACCGCTCCATAGCCTTTTATGAGACTAAGGAAGAAAAGAAAATAATAGATGATTATATCACACTATTGGTTTCTGAAGGTGTTTATGACAGACCTATAGTTACCGAAGTAGAAAAGTTTGATGTTTTTTACGGTGCAGAAGATTATCATCAAGATTACGAAAGAAAAAATCCGAATAATTCTTATATCAAAGCTGTTTCAATACCTAGATATAACCGATTTAAAGAGAATTTTAAGGACTATTTGAAAGAAGATGCGCATTAAGATAGTAGGTAGGTTTATTCGGGACTCCAAAGTTAGTTTTTCAATACAACCTCGCTATATTTTGAGTTCACTCGGATAGACTTGCCTGAGTCACCATTTGTTTGATACCCTTTACAAACCTCGTTGTCAAAGTTTTTGGTTCGTTCCATTTTCCATGATGTTGGGTAAACTAAATTAGAACGTGTTCCATTTAAATAAAGTGATACCGGTGTTTTAGGGACTTTACAAGTGAACTCCCCATTTTGAACGGTTACATCAATATCTTTAAAGTTATTGGATACCGAATTAATTTCAACAGCCCCCAGTTTATTGGTGAGCAGTATACTATTGTTCAATTTATCAATAATCACATTGGAAGAAATAGCGTTTAAACGTAACTCCCCTACTTCTTTTAGATTTACCCTTTCTGAATAATCTGTTTTCAACTGTCCATAGTTCCATTTTTGTACAGAAACGGGAGAGTAAGAAGCCCTAATATTGGTAGCGCTGCCTTCAATCGTTGAAGCGAGCAAGCTTGCGTACTGCAAGCTTGCATCTAAATTGTTAGTAGTTTGGGCCAATTTTACTTCGCCATGGCGAACATTCATTTTTAATTTTACAGATTTAGGCATTTTTACCTTGATTGTTTTTTTGACCTTATAGCGTTTGCTGTCCTTATCCGAAGAAAAGTAAAAGATGTTGGGTTTAGAGGCTCTAAGACTATCTCTTAAGAAAAAACGTAAAGAATCTCTTTTTGCTCTCATAGAATCGCGTTTGATTCTTGCTGCTTCACGTTGCAACTCTCTAGTAGCCATTTGTTGTAGATACTTTTCATTGCGTTTTTTAAGCGTCTCTTTCTGTTGCTCTAAACGCTCTACTAACTTTTCATTACGTTCTTCATTAAGTTCTTCGAACTTTTTACCCCATTCCTCAAAATTCTTTTTGAACTCTTCATCAAAACCTTTATCGAACTGCTTCTTCCACTTTTTCATGTATTTCTCGCCGTCCTTTTTGTATTCATTATAATCGAATGTAAAATTCGGCATGTTAGGAAGTTTAGGGATTACCGGCATTTCAGGTATTACGGCAAGCTCCGACAACTTAGAAAGTTCTGATAGCTTGGATAATTCGGACAACCCTGATAATTCCGAAAGTTCAGAGAGTTCAGAGAGTTCTGAAAGTTCAGCTAGCTCTGGCAGGCGTAAATCTTCAAAAAGTGGTTCAACATCAAAATCTATATTAGTATCGTCCCATCTACTTATATTATTATAACTGAATAAACCCTTGCCCTCTCTTCCAGTAGTAATGTCAATTTCCTTACTATTTCCTTTAATCGTAACTCCGCTTTTACTAAAATAACGCTCGGCTTCCTCTTCTTTGGCTCCTTCCAATTCAATGACCGCGGTGATTTCCACTTCATTTTTATCCCAAGTTTCAAACTCGATATCCGCATTACTGGTATTAATATTAAGTGTTGCATTGTCACCCACATTAAAGGTCTCTTTAAATGTTTTGGATTTGGTCTGGGCAAATGCCCCGGTGGTGATGAACACCGAGGTAATTGCACTAAATAATAGCTGTCTGTTCATTTTTTGATAATTTTAATTGATTTAACTTCTCTTTTAACTTCTTTAATAATTGTAAGCGTAATTGCAAATTTTGAATCAATGCTTCAATCGTTTGATCATTAGGGCCTACTTCATTCAGCTCTTTATTCAATCTTTTGTATTCTGCATCTAACTCCGCCAATTGTTCCATATATCCGTCTACAACTCCCTTATTCTCTTCTGATACTTCAAGATTTGCCAGTTCTAGATTTATATTGGCCACATAATAGTTTTCTATCTTCTCTAAATCTGGTGAAAGATCACCTAGAGAAATACTACTTTCCGTTTCATTGTTATTGTTAACAATGGTTTCGGTTGAATCATTATCTTTTTTCGAATTCATAAAAAAGTAAGTTGCCACACTAACAAATATTACCAACGAAGCGGCTATTCTTAACCAGAAATATGAATTTGGTCTTACTTTTTCAGGTAATTCTTCTTCCAGTTTTGCGAAAAAACGGTCTTCATGACCTTTGTTCATTTGATGTGTTTCTTTTTCTCGCTGCTCTTTAAACAGTTTTCTAAGATCTTGTGCCATATTTCAATTCGCTTAAAGATTCTTTTAAATAACTTTTACCTCGTAATAGTCTGGTTCTGCTTGCGGTTTCAGAAATCTTTAAGATCTCTGAAATTTCTCTATGATCATAACCCTCTACCAAAAAAAGTTGTACAACATATCTGTACTTTTCTGGTAATTCTTCAATTTTACGTTTAACCGCATTTATATCTATGTTTTCATCAACATCCCAACTCTCATCATTTGCTATATGCATATATCCTTCGTCCAATTCAATAGTTTTTTGATGCTTAGATTTTAAAAAATCAATACTTCCGTTAACGACGATTCTTTTTAACCATGCTCCAAAGGTTACTTCTCCTTTAAATTGATGAATGCGTTGAAACGCTTTGATAAAGGATTCTTGTAAAACATCCTCTGCATCATCGGCATTCTTTAAAAATCGCATCGCAACACAAAACATACCATCACAATACTGTTTGTAAAGCTTCATTTGCGCCATACGGTCATTCAACTTACATTGTTCTACAAGTTCTAATTGCAATGTGGTCAGTTTTGGTTTGTGTAATTAGTTGTTATCTAAAAGACGAGATAAAAAAAACGATGTGGCAAAATAACAGGAATTTAAATGAAAAAAAATAAGCCCACTACTAATCAGTTTACAAAAAAACCCTGTTAATCAGTTGTTTAATAGAGAAAATAAATCATCTCAACATGAAAATTTCCGCTATAAAAATGAATAGTAATATAGTTAAAACTTGCTACCTTCGTAAGTAGTTGCCATATTATGATTCCTAAGAAAAAAGAAACCAGTGCCGGCAAACGCATTGATAAAATTAAACAGCTTCGTAGACAAGAACCCTCGGCCTCGGCCCTAATAGAGGGTATTAGAATTGGAGATAAGGCCCATTTAGCTAGAGCAATTACCTTAATTGAAAGTTCAAATCAAGATCATTCTGAAAAAGCCAACGAAATTATAGAAGGTTGTTTGGCGAATAATAAAGAAAGTATTCGTGTAGGCATTACAGGAGTGCCTGGTGTTGGCAAAAGTACTTTTATTGAAGCGCTTGGTAAAATGCTAACCGGTTTAGGAAATAAAGTAGCGGTGCTAGCAGTAGACCCTACAAGCTCATTAACGAAAGGCAGTATTCTTGGTGATAAGACAAGAATGGAACTTCTGGCAAAAGACCCTAATGCATTTATACGCCCTTCACCATCTAGCCAATCTTTGGGCGGTGTTGCGCGAAAAACCAGAGAGAGTATTATGTTATGTGAAACCGCTGGCTATAATGTAATATTGGTAGAAACCGTTGGTGTAGGGCAAAGCGAAACGGTAGTTCATGGCATGGTCGATTTTTTTCTATTGCTAAAGTTAGCCGGAGCAGGTGACGAGCTGCAAGGCATAAAACGAGGTATTATGGAAATGGCTGATGGGGTTGTCATCAATAAAGCTGACGGGGCCAATAAAACTGAAGCCGATAAAGCCAAAGTAGAGTTTACTGGTGCGCTTCATCTTTATCCAGCCAAAGAAAATAACTGGTATCCCAAAGTATTGACCTGTTCTGCCCTACATAATGAAGGAATTACCGATATCTGGGATATGATTACCGATTATACCACCATTGCAAAAAAGAGCAGGTCATTTCATAGAAATCGGATTCAACAAAACCAAAATTGGTTTCTTGAAACTGTAAATCATAACATTTATCAAAACTTCTATACCAACCCTGAAGTAAAACATGAACTGGATAAGCTATTACTGGCAATTCAAAAAAACCAAATTTCTCCCTTTTTTGCAGCTAGAAAGCTCTTAGCCCTACAAAATACACCTTAAATAAAAAGCCTAAATTTGCCCACAGTTATTCCCTATTAATGAGTTTACCGACCGATACTTTATTATCCATTGTTGTTCCACTTTATAATGAAGAAGATAATGTTGTTCTTCTTACCCAAAAAATCCATGAGAGTTTGGGTGGCTATAACTATCAAATTATTTATATCGATGATTTTTCAACCGACGATACCAAGAACGTTGTTAAGGGAATGGATGACAAAAAAGTTCATTTAATAGAACTGAAAAAGAATTACGGGCAAAGCCTGGCACTAGCAGCCGGTATCGATTACGCTAAAGGCGATTACATTATAACAATGGACGGCGACTTGCAAAATGACCCTTCCGATATTCCCCAAATGCTTGAATTCGCACAAAGTGATGACTACGATTTAATTACGGGTATTCGGCAAAAACGTAAAGATTCATTGGTAAAAAAGATACCTTCAAAAATTGCCAATTTTTTGGTTCGAAGGGTTACCAAATTAGATATAAAGGACAATGGATGTGCCTTAAAAGTATTTACCAAGGATATCGCAAAAGGTCTTAATCTTTATGGCGAGATGCATCGTTTTATTACGCTTTTGGCTTTTTTGGAAGGAGCGCAAATAAAACAAGTTCCGGTAAAACATCATGCAAGGCATGCAGGAGTCTCGAAGTACGGACTGGAGCGTGTTTTTAAAGTGGTTGCAGATATGATGCTGCTACTCTTTATTAGAAAATATTTTCAACGCCCCATTCACTTGTTCGGTATATTGGGCGTTTTATTGATAATACTGGGCACCTTTATTGAAGTATATCTCTTGATTGTAAAATTCGGATTTGGACAAGATATCGGTACCAGACCTTTATTGATTTTTGGTATGATGTTTATTTTAGGAGGAATTCAACTTTTTACTATCGGTATAGTTATGGAGTTGCTCATTAGAACCTATTATGAATCACAACAAAAAAGACCGTACCGTATCAAAAAAATATCAATTGGTGACCAAAAAACAGCGTAAACATCTAATTACGTTTTTGAAGTTGGTAATTAGTGTAGCACTAATTTATTTCATATTCACCAAAATAAATTTAAAGGATGTCTTGGTTATCTTAAAAACATCCAATCCCTTTTATCTGTTCATAGCTTTTGTTTTGGTTGTATTTTCAAAAATTATGGCCTCTTTTCGGCTAAATCTCTATTTTCATGAAGTAGGTGTAAGACTTAAGCAAAAGAGCAATCTTAAACTTTACCTATTAGGTATGTTTTACAACCTTTTTTTACCAGGTGGTATAGGAGGTGATGCGTATAAAGGATACTTGATACAAAAGAATTATCAAGTGGGTGTAAAGAAAAGTGCCGGAGTATTGGTGTTAGACAGATTAAGTGGAATGCTTCTTCTTTTTCTATACGCCTGTGTGCTTGCCGTTTTTATAAAAAACGATTTTTTAAGTCGCTTTAATTGGCTTTTTATATCCTGTATTCCTCTGAGTGTTAGTGTGTATTGGTACTTAGTCAAACGGTTTTTCGCCTATACCCTTCCTGTTTTTTGGAAGTCTTTTGCCTATTCTTCGATAGTACAATTATCACAACTTATAGCTGTTTGGTTTATACTAAAAGCCCTATCGATAAAGTTAGCCACTATTGCCTATCTATTTATTTTCTTGGTTTCCTCTATTGTCTCGGTACTTCCGTTAACAATAGGCGGTATTGGCAGTAGAGAACTTACCTTTTTATACGGTGCAGAATGGCTTAATTTACAAACAGATTCATCGGTAAGCATAAGCTTTGTCTTCTTCTTAATTACAGCTTTAGTCTCTCTTGGCGGCATGTATTACCACTTTAAAAAACCTACATTAGAAGTTAACGAAGTTTAGTAAATATGCACCAAGTGCATTTCATTAAGAACTTTTTTTCTTGTTGTAGGGTCTAAAAATTTTGCTTGTAGACGGGTAATTCTAAATTGCTTTTCGGTAAACCGCCTATCCCAATCAAAACCTGATTTTCTTAAACTTTCTAAACCGATATCATCAACGTAAACCCAAATATCTTTCTTATTGGCTATCTCTGCTAAGGATGAGGGTATAACGGGTTTTTTGTTATAAAAATCAAGAGCCCATGTAGGCATTTCAGAGATTTTATAGATTTTATCCGTTGGTATGTTATTTTCTTCAACTCGTTGAGCTATGGTAGAACCTGCCTGATACTTTAGTAGATTGGGATAAAAATGTGTGTTCAGTACTCCGTTCAGCAACAAAGAACTACAAACGGATAATGTTATAATCCGCATATAATATTCTTCACGTTTTAAACAGAAATATGTTATGGCCAGTAGCACCAGTATTAAAATTACATAGCTATACCATTCTTCAAACTTAAAGACGTAAAAGCATATTAACACTGAAGAAATGAATACTAAGCTTAGAATAAAATATTGTACGCCCAACAGAAATTTTATGGTATTTCTTTTGGTATGCTTATACAAACTGTGCAAGTATGACGCAGTGAGAACAGCATAAAGTGGCATCATAATATTCATATAATGCGGTAACTTAAACTGTGCAAAGCTGATGATGAAAAAGATTATGGTTATACCTCCAACTGTCAAAAACTCAAACTTGTTATGGTACTTAAAATTAGACTTTAAAAATACTTTCAGACGCCACCAGTAAGCTATTAAGGCCAATACTGTCCAAGGTAAAAAGACCCAAAGAAAAGTGTGGAAAAAGAAAAAATAATCGCTACTATTTTTTCCGTGTCCTTCGCCACTTAATCGCTCAAAACTCTGTTCCCAAAAAATAAAGAAAATTCCACTTCGGTTGTTTTTCCCTCTAATTACTTTTTCAGGGTGTAGGTCAAATTGAAGATAATAGGCATAAAGCATAGGCGCAATGGTAAGGCCAAAAACAAGTAAAGCAACCAATACCCGCCAATTCAAAAGCTTGTTCCATTTTCGGGTATAAGCGAGGTGGCACAAAATACAGATCCCTATTACCAATAAAGCAATCTGACCTTTTGTAGAAAAAGCAATTCCGGCCCCAAATGCCCCAAGCGCAATATTCTTAATTGTATTATTTTCAATGTATGCAACCAACTGCCAGATGGCAAAAATTGTAAAACCGGTCAAGACCGCATCCGTTCTTACATCGATATTCGATAGCACAATGGTTTGAGCGGTCATAAAAATTAGTGCAGCGAACTTTCCAATATCGGTATTGTAGAGCAACTTTGCTAATCCGTAACAGCTATAAGCCCCCAGAAGTGTGGCCAATATCCCTGGTATACGATAGGCCCAATGATTAATACCAAAAATTTTATAGGACAATGCCGCTAACCAATAATGCATATGAGGTTTGTCTAAATACTCATTGGTTCCTTTAAAGAGATTTACAAAATCATTCTCTTGAACCATTCGCATTGCCATTACGGCAAATTGTGCAGAATCATACTCAAATAGCGGAGAAAACATTCCGATGATATACACCAGAATAACCAAAGCAATTAAAAACCAATATCTGGTTGTAGAAATCAAGCCTTAATTTTTAAAGTAGTAAAGATATATAACTTGGTAAATAACCAGCCAAAAAGAATACCTATTCCAATACCTGTAATCACATCTAACGGAAAATGTACTCCAATATATATTCTGCTGTAAGCGACCATTAGTGCCCAAATCACCAAAAGGACCCCAATAAATTTTATTTTGCCCCTAAATAGCAAACCAAAAAAAGTAGCCAAGGCAAAAGAGCTTGCGGCATGGGCCGAAAAATAACCAAATTTACCACCACAATAGCTTTTCACTAAACGCATAACTGCGGACACTTCTATATCATGACAAGGTCTAAAACGCTGAACTCCATACTTAAAAAAGTTGGCCAATTGGTCCGTAACGGTTATTAATATGGCAACGGTGACCAAGAGAAGAATGGTTTTTTTAAGTTTTAAGTTTTTAAACGCTAACCAAAGAAGAACTACGTACAAGGGAATAGAATTCCATTTATTAGTAATGAAAAGCCAAAAACCATCCCAACTTTTTGTACCCAATCCATTTAAAAATAGAAAAAGCTCTTTATCTAGTTGTAAAAGCTGTTCTAACATTACTAACTATCGTAACGTGCCACTTCCCTGTCATAAAAGGCGGTAGCGGCTTCAATTAAATTTTCAGTTTCTTCTTCAAGTTCCTTTTCATCTTCTTTAGAAAACTCTTCTAACCACTCTACTTCATCATCTTCTAGGTTTATGATAAATCTGGGGAACTCGGTATGCACGATATAAATACCGTTAGGAAAATCTGTATTATCCCCTAAGAGAAACTTTGGCAAATCCATTCTTTACGAATTTAAAATCAATCGTTTTGTTAAATAATTAAATCGAAGATACAACATTACTGCAGATGCAGTAAGTCCCAATAATAGTCCAATCCATATACCTGTACTCTTATATTCCGTAAATAATCCTAAGTAATAACTTACAGGAAAACCAATAAGCCAATAGGCTATAAAGGTAATGAGTGTGGGGATTTTTACGTCTTGCAAGCCACGTAGAGCGCCCAAGACAACGACTTGAATACCGTCTGAAATTTGAAAAACCGCTGCTACCAATAAAAGTTTGGCCGCTAAAAATATTACCTCGGTATTATCTATTTGGTTCGCAACATCATCAACATCTAAATAAATGGTAGGCAACCAATTTCTACCTAGAAGAAATATGGTCGCAAAAACAATTTCAAGCAAAAAGGTCAACAAGAAAATTGATATTCCAATTCTTCTGAGAGCCTTAAAATCTTTTAAGCCTTTCTGGTTACCAACTCGTACCATGGCCGCTACACCCAAGCCCATACCCACCATAAATGTCATGCTGCTTAGATTCAAAGCAATTTGATTGGCGGCCTGCGCGTTTTTTCCTAAAACTCCACTTAACCAAATTGCCGCCGTGAAAATGGCCACCTCGAAAAACATTTGCAGTGCTGAAGGAAAACCGAGATTAATGATTTTCTGCATTACACCTTTCTCTATCTTTTTGAAATTAAAACCGGTAACATACTCATGGAACTTCTTCTTACTCTTTAATAAATACCATATAAAGGCAACCATTACTACCCTAGATACCAATGTACCGATTGCAGCACCGACTATACCCAATTTTGGAAATCCGAATGAGCCAAAAATTAACAAATAGTTCAAAACGATGTTTACCACATTGGCCAAAATTGTCGCATACATCGGGTATTTTGTTTGTGATAGGCCCTCAGAAAACTGTTTGAACGCCTGAAAAATAATCAATGGCACCAATGAAAAGGCTACTAGTTCAAGGTAGGGTATGGCCAGTTCTACAACCTCTTTGGGCTGTTGCATAACATACATCAGCGGTTTGCACAGCAAAATGATACCAAAAAGTGAAAGCCCTAAAAAAGAACAAAGTACTAATCCATGCTTAAGTGCACTTTTACCATTTGCCCTATTTCCAGCACCATCGGCCTCGGCGACCAAAGGTGTAATTGCCGTGGAAAAGCCAATACCCAAAGACATGGCAATAAAAACAAAACTATTGCCCAAAGAAACGGCTGCAAGTTCAGCGGTGCCTAATTGCCCCACCATAATATTATCGGCAAAGGCAACAAAAGTATGCCCTAACATACCCAAGATAACAGGATAGGACAGTTTTAGATTATAGCGAAACTCTTTGGTGTATTGTTGGAACAACCCTGAATGGTTTAGAGTATCTAAAGATACTTTTTAAGTATTGAATATAATTATGTTGATTGATAATACTATTTAGAAAAGCTCTTGGGAAGCTTTTTAGCCTGTTCCCAAAAAATATCCATTTCGGCCAAGGTCATTTCTTTAAGTGTTTTGTTTTGCTCTTTTGCCTTTGTCTCCAAAAATTGAAATCTTTTTATGAACTTCTTATTGGTTCGTTCAAGGGCATTTTCAGGACTTATATTTAAAAAACGGGCGTAATTGACCATAGAAAAAAGAACATCGCCAAATTCAGCTTCCATTTTATCCGTATCATCAACCTTTACTTCCTCTTGAAACTCTGCTAATTCTTCTTGCAACTTTTCGAAAACCTGCTCAGGTTTTTCCCAATCAAAACCGACCCCAGCAACTTTCTCTTGTATTCTATTTGCCTTGACCAAGGCTGGCAAACTATTAGGTACGCCTTCAAGCACACTTTTTTTACCTTCTTTAAGTTTTATATTTTCCCAATTTTCCTTTACCTGTTCTTCATTCTCAACCTTTACGTCTCCATAAATGTGCGGATGACGATTAATGAGTTTATCACATATTTCATTGGCTACATCGGCAATATCGAAGTCTTTTGTTTCAGAACCTATTTTGGCATAAAAAACAATGTGCAATAACAGATCGCCCAGCTCTTTTTTTACCTCTTCCAAATCATTGTCAAGAATGGCATCCCCCAGTTCATAGGTTTCCTCAATGGTCAAATGTCTTAGCGTTTGAAGTGTCTGCTTCTTATCCCAAGGACATTGGGCTCTGAGCTCGTCCATAATCGTAAGCAACCTATCAAAAGCTTTGAGTTGACCTTCTCTTGAATTCATTTTTCAAATTTTATTTAAAAATACAATCAACTTTGGTGAAGCAGCTAATACTATTTATGAAAGTTATAAACCAGCAATTTAACATATTAATAATCAGTTATTTACATAATAACCCTATATTTAGCATCCAGTTCCCTCCTATTTTAAATAATTCCCCCTTTTCTAGTTTAACCAATGTTTTATTCATATCCTCATGAAAGTATATCAAAAAATATTGATAGGGATTTTGGCCGCCGGTGTCATACTTTACATTTCGGTTCAAGAAACCCAACAATTAAAAAATAAAGACGCACAATATGCTTCGCTAAACTTCATTAAGTGCACTACTGCAAAATTTTTGTTAGGTAATATTGATAGTACAAAACAGATATCTCCTCTATTTGAAAATCTAGGCAATCATAGTTTTACTATCACAACTGCAAAAAAAGATGCGCAGACTTTCTTTAATCAAGGATTGAGACTAACCTATGCATTTAATCACGCTGAAGCTCATCGCTCGTTTATGGAGGCCGCCCGATTAGATTCAAAGTCTGCAATGACCTATTGGGGGCAGGCCTACGTTTTAGGACCAAATATTAACGACCCTTTACCAGATAACCAAAGGAGGCAAAAAGCTTGGGAAGCTATTCTGAATGCCAAAAAAAACCTTAGGAAGTCCACAGCAAAAGAGCAAGCTTTAATAGAGGCCCTATCTAAAAGATATTCTAGTGATAGTACTTCTGATATTGCAAAGTTGAACATGGCTTATATGAAAGCCATGGAAAAAGTGGCCTTGCAGTTTCCTAAAGATGCGGATATACAAGTATTATATGCTGCATCAGTAATGAATACCGTACCATGGAATTATTGGGACAAAGATGGAAATCCGTCACCAAACATAAATGAAGCAAAAGCTGCCTTAGAAAAAGCCATAGCGCTAAATCCAGAAAACCCTGGAGCACATCATTATTATATACATATGGTAGAACTTCCGAAGCCTGATTTAGCTGAACCAAGCGCAGATATATTGGGCAAATTAATGCCAGGAGCAGGTCATATAGTGCATATGCCCTCACACATATATATTAGGGTGGGGCGTTATTTAGATGCCGTAAAAGTGAATCAAAAAGCCATACTAGCAGATGAAGACTACATCTCTCAATGCTATTCTCAAGGTATGTATCCATTAGGGTATTACCCGCACAATATTCATTTTTTATGGTCAGCGGCAAGTCTTCTAGGTAATAGTGAGATTGCCCTAGATGCCGCCAAAAAAACTGCCGAAAAAGTACCAATCGGAGAAATGAAAGAATTACATTTTCTTCAAAATTTTGCCTCCACCCCACTTTTAGCCTACGTTCGATTCGGAAAATGGAATGATATTTTGACTATGCCAAGCCCTAATTCTGAAATTAAGCATCTTAAATTAATTTGGCATTATGCTCGTGGTGTAGCCTTTACTAGAAAAGAAAATCTAAAAGAAGCTAAAGAAGAATTAGATGCTATTGAAAACATCTTAAAAGATCCAGAAATGAAAGAAATAATGGCAGTAGGTTTTGACTCTAGTTTTGCCATTGCAGAATTAGCCTATGAAGTTGTTGCTGGCGAAGTAGCGTCTCTTGAAGGCTTAAATGAAAAGTCAATAAAACATTTTAGAGAGGCCGTTGAACTTGAAGACAATCTCACTTACAACGAGCCTTCGGCGTGGTATATACCACCTAGACAAAACTTGGGAGCAATGTTACTAAAGGTTAAGCAGTACCAAGAGGCTGAAGCAATTTACCGTGATGACTTAAAAGAGTTACGTCAAAATGGTTGGTCGCTTACTGGGCTTTACAAAAGTTTAGAAGCTCAAGGTAAAAATGAAGAGGCTAAAAAAGTAAAACTAGAACTCGAAAAAGCTTGGGAACATTCTGACTTAGAACTGAGCAGCTCAGTTCTTTAGTTTATAATCTCTTTTTTTGCTTGTTGAAATTCGGTCACCATTTCTTCCACAATTTTAGCTGCAGGTTTAATATCATGAATTAAAGCAGATACTTGACCTATCTCAAGTTCTCCTTCTTTTAAATCTCCTTCGAACATCCCTCTTTTTGCCCTTGCCCTACCCAGGACTGTTTTTAATTCTTCAATAGAAGCCCCTTTTTCATAGGCCTTTTGAACTTGACGGTAAAAATTGTTTTTAAGCAACCTCACGGGAGCTAATTCTTTTAAAGTCAACTGGGTATCACCCTCTTTAGCCTTAACAACTTCCTCTTTAAAAGAAAGATGTGAAGAAGCTTCATTACTGGCAACAAAACGGCTGCCGACCTGAACCCCGTCTGCTCCTAAGACCATAGCGGCCAACATTTGACGACCGGTCGCTATACCTCCGGCAGCTATTAAAGGAATGGCTAGTTTCTCTTTTACGGCGGGTATCAACACCAGTGTTGTGGTTTCATCTCGGCCATTGTGACCACCTGCTTCAAAACCTTCAGCGACTACCGCATCTACTCCTGCATCTTGGGCCTTAAGTGCAAACTTTACACTACTCACAACATGTGCCACAGTAATTCCTTTTTCTTTTAAAAAAGTCGTCCAAGTTTTAGGGTTTCCAGCAGATGTGAAAACTATTTTGACCCCTTCACCAATAATTATGGACATCAATTTATCAATATCCGGATACAACATGGGAATATTAACCCCAAATGGTTTGTCAGTGGCTTTTTTGCACTTTTGAATGTGCTCGACCAATACCTCTGGATACATGCTACCTGCACCTATTAAGCCTAGTCCGCCTGCATTGGAAACGGCTGAAGCCAATCTCCAACCACTTGCCCAAATCATACCTCCTTGAACTATAGGGTATTTTATATGGAATAAATCCGTTATTCGATTTTGCATAATGCTAAGATATGACTCCCGAACCGATTAACTCATCTTCGATATACCAGGCAACGAACTGGCCTTCCGTTATGGCCGATTGTTTTTCATCAAAATCAACATACAGGCCTGCATTAACTCGATATAAAGTTGCTTTTTGTAGAGGTTGACGATAACGGATTCTAGCCATAACAGTAATTATCCCATCAACCTTCAGTGCTAAATCTTCTCTTACCCAATGCAGTTCTTTTTCATTAACAAAAAGGGTTTTTCGTAAAAGACCAGGATGTGATTTTCCCTGTCCTGTATAAATAACGTTTTCATTTACATCGGTATCAATAACAAATAGAGGCTCTTTTGTACCTCCTACATCAAGGCCCTTTCGTTGTCCGATGGTAAAAAAATGGGCTCCAGAATGCTCTCCAACAATTTTTCCTCCATTTTTCGAATATGCTATTTTCTCTGAATGGTGCTTCAGTTCATCAATTTTATTGGTAAAGTTTTCGGTGTCACTTACATAATAATTTGCATTGGCAGGCACCTCTACAATTAAACCCTTTTTAGGCTTTAATTTTTGTTGTAAAAATTCTGGTAAACGTACTTTACCTATAAAACATAATCCTTGGGAGTCTTTTTTATCGGCCGTTACCAAATCATTATCCGCGGCAATTTTACGCACTTCTGGTTTCGTTAGTTCTCCAATAGGGAAAAGTGTTTTTGCCAACTGTTCTTGTGAAAGCTGACACAAAAAATAAGATTGGTCCTTATTAGTATCAGCTCCTGCCAAAAGTTGATAAGTTTCCGTTCCATCACTATTTTTAATTGTTCCCTTTCTACAATAGTGCCCGGTAGCCACATAATCGGCACCGAGACCCAAAGCAATTTTTAAAAAAACGTCGAATTTAATTTCGCGGTTGCACAGCACATCAGGATTAGGAGTTCTACCTTTTTCATATTCATTGAACATATAATCTACGATACGCTCCTTATATTCAACACTTAAGTCAACAGTCTGAAAAGGAATACCTAGTTTATCCGCTACTATCAAGGCATCATTGCTATCTTCCAACCACGGGCATTCATCTGAAATAGTAACAGAATCGTCATGCCAGTTCTTCATAAAAAGTCCAATTACTTCATATCCTTGCTCTTTGAGCAGATATGCCGTAACACTAGAATCTACTCCACCAGATAATCCGACAACAACTTTCTTTTTCATCATTTTAATCTAAGGTGTAAAAGTACAAAATAGGCTTTAAAAATAGGCAATACTAGTACTCTTCAGTCAGGTAATCAGGGTATTAACAATTAGGTTTTACATTGTAAATGTTGTTTCAAAATTTAACACAAATGTTAAACGTTTATTAAATAGTGTTTAACCAAAGCAACCTTTTGTCAAACAAAATATCCTAAAGAAGTAATTAAAAATAAATTGATTATCAGTTATTTGTGTGTAAAATACATATAAGTACCTGATTTTCAAACAATAAAAAGTTTAAAATTTATCAATTTTTGTTAAACAATTATTCTAAATCAATTTTCATGAAACAACTAACAAATTTCTTTAAAATCAGCTTGGTTTTATCTGTATTCGTAATAGCTTCTTGCTCGGATGACGACAACGGAGGTGGAACTGACATGGAAACCACAACTATTGTTGACCTTGCAGTGGCTACTAACGACCTAAGTATTTTGGTCGATGCCCTAACCAGTGCCAATCTCGCCGGAACCCTGGAAGGTGACGGCCCTTTTACAGTATTTGCCCCTACCAACAGCGCTTTTGAAGCATTTTTGGAAGCAAACGATTTTGCATCTTTAGAAGATGTACCAAATGACGTTTTAACGCAAGTACTATTAAATCATGTAGTAAGCGGAGAAAATTTATCTTCTTCACTTTCCACAGGATATATTTCTAGCTTATCAACAGCTGGAGCTGAAGGTAGAAACTTAAGTCTTTATATCAATATATCAACTGGAGTTACCATTAATGGAGTTGCCGATGTGGTAACTGAAGATATTCAGGCAGACAATGGAGTTGTGCATATTGTCGATGCTGTTATCGGACTGCCTACAATCGTAGACCATGCAGTATCCAATAGTGAGTTGTCTTCTTTGGTAACAGCTTTAACTGCTGATAACAATACTACATTTACTACACTTCTTTCAAGCACTATTACAGACTTTACTGTATTTGCGCCTGTAAATGCGGCATTTGGGGTGTACACAAACCCAAATAGTAATGATATCAATGATGTTTTATCATATCATGTAATTTCAGGAGACGCAGCTTTTTCTGATGAATTAATGAATATGTATGTTTCTACCGCTGCAACCAATGCAGACGGAGATGCATTAAGCCAGTATATTAATACCGATGATGGTGTAAGTATTAATGCAAGCAGTAATGTTGCCATTGCAGACATCGTTGCTGTAAATGGCGTAGTACATGCGGTAGATGCAGTTATAGACCTACCATCGGTAGTTACTTTTGCTGCTGCTGACCCCAATTTCTCAACACTGGTTCAAGCCTTGACAGATTTAACGCCTAGTGTAAATTTTGTCGAAGTACTTTCTGCCCAAGATGGAAATGGTAATGATCCATTTACGGTTTTTGCACCTACAAATGATGCTTTTGCTGCGTTGAGTGCTATTCCTGCTGAAGAGGATTTAATCCCAATTTTACAACATCATGTTGTTGCTGGAGCAAATATTCGTTCCAGTGATTTAACTGCAGATGGTACAACAACCACTCCTGCAACTTTAGAAGGAGATACGTTTACAATCACCTTACCAGGAACAGATGGTAATATCGCAGATGTGACCGACGGTGCAGGTAACGATGGGATAGGCATTATTGCAGTAGATGTACAAGCTAAAAACGGAGTAATCCATGTTTTAAATACTGTTCTAATACCAGACACTACAAACTAATATAAATAGGGGCCATCTTAAGCGGTGGCCCCTTTCTAATTAACCTTTAACACTATATAAAAATGAAAAAAAACCTCACATTTAAAAACGTATTTCTTCTACTGCTACTGTCGGTATTTGCAGTATCCTGCGATGATGACAAAGAAGAATTGATGGCTTCGATGGAAAGCCAAACTACTATTGTAGAAACTGCGCAAGGAGAAGAAAGTTTAAGCTCTCTCGTGGCAGCTCTATCTAAAGCCGACGAGAATGAAGACTCGGATTTAATTGGCACATTGAGCGGTAATGGTTCATTTACCGTATTTGCACCTTCAAATGAAGCCTTTACAGCGCTATTACAAGGTTTAGAAGGTTTTGATTCTCTTGAAGATTTTGATACTGAAGAAGAAAAGACATTATTGGCCAAGATTCTACAATATCACGTTGTTGCTGGTGTTGCCGCAGCATCTACAGACTTGTCAGAAGGTCAGACCATAACTACGGTGCAAGGAGAAAGTGTTTCGGTTAGCCTTGATGGTGGCGTATTTATCGGCGATGCTACCGAAGATGATGCAAAGGTTATTCTTGCCGACGTACCTAACTCAAATGGTATAGTGCATGTTATTAATAAAGTATTATTGCCCCAAGAGGTTCTCAATATACTTAGTCCGCCTCAAGATTTGGTAGACCTAGTAGTAGCGACTGAGGCTTTATCCGCTCTTGAAGCAGCTGTTATAAAAGCAGATTTAGTAGAGACTTTGCAGAGCGAAGGTCCTTTTACCGTTTTTGCTCCAACAGATGATGCTTTTGCAGGCCTTCTTATGGCCTTGGGAGAGGACTATAACTCTTTAGAGGATTTTGATACTGAAGAAGAAATCGCATTACTAAAAGATATTCTTTTATACCACGTTGTTCCAGCTAAAGTGTTGGCTGCTGATCTAGCTGAAGGTAGCGTTGCAACTGCTTTAGCTGAGAATACTATTGAAATTATTGCCGATGGAGAAACTTTTGTGATTGGCGATGCTTCTGATACCAATGCTGTAATAACGGGTACGGACATCATGGCTACTAATGGTGTAGCACATACCATCAATAAAGTTTTATTACCACAATCGGCCATTGACTTTTTGGCAACCCTTGAGCTTAAGAACATTGTTGAAATAGCTATCGCTACCGATGACCTGAGCATTCTTGTCGATGCACTTGTTGCTGCTAACGCCGGATTGGTGGAAACTTTGAGCGGTGAAGGTCCTTTCACGGTATTCGCCCCTACCAACGAGGCTTTTGTCGGTCTATTGGATATCCTAGGTGATGACTACAACGCACTTTCCGATTTCGATACTCAGGAAGAGATAGACCTTTTGGTTAAGATTCTTACCTACCACGTAGTGGCGGGAACCGAAGCTTTCGCCGCAGACCTTTCCGATGGACAGTCAATCGCAACGGTAAACGGAGCTTCAGTAGGCATCAATATTACAAACCATACTGTTCACATTATTGACGCTACCGATGATAATGCTACCGTGGTGATTCCTGATGTGGATGCCAGTAACGGAGTCGTACACGTAATCAACAAAGTATTGTTACCGCAGGAAGCGGTTGATTTTGTTACGGCGATGCAAACACCAAACATTGTTGAATTAGCGCAATCAGTAGATGATTTAAGTTATTTGGTCGCTGCCTTAATTCAGGCAGACGCAGGTTTAGTCGAAGCCTTAAGTGGTGAAGGCCCTTTCACGGTATTCGCTCCTACCAATCAAGCATTTACAGATTTATTACATGCCTTAGGTAGTAACTATAATAGCTTAGAAGATTTTGATACCGAAGAAGAGAAAGCGCTTCTTGTAAAAATTCTAACCTATCATGTTGTTGCCGGCGCCGTCGTAGCTTCTGGAGATTTAAGCAATCACCAAGAGTTTACAACTTTACAAGGCGAGTCGATTTTCGCAATACTAAACCACGGTGTATTTATTAGAGATAAAACACATGTTGATGCTAGAGTTATTGGTGCAGATAATGTTGCTAGCAATGGTATAGTACATGTTATCAACAAAGTTTTACTTCCACAAGAAGTTTTAGATGCGCTACACTAAAATAAAGCTTGGCTATTAGTAAGTTAAGGACTACAAAAAAGCCTTTCATTATCTAATGAAAGGCTTTTTTCATCTATGGTATTAACCGTTCGTCGATGAGACATCAAAAGGGTATCCTTTACCATACAAAAAACACCGCTTGACAACTATTAATTTTTTTGAAAGGAATTAGGTCGCATCTTTGGAGTCCCGAATCTTTCCAAACTATGCCTATTATGGCGGAAGCTTCCTCCGAAAGGAGGAAGTTTTTTTTAACAAAAGTTCCCCTAGAAATTTTTATTTATTTTTCTTTTGTGCTTCGGCCTGTTCCATCATCTCACGCATCTTTTTCTGGAACTTATTCTCTTTTTTAGGCTTCTTTTTATTCTCTTGTATTTGGGCATGTATCTTTTTATCATCTAGAATATAATTCTTGATGACTAACATGATACCAATCGTAATTAGGTTAGAAACAAAATAATACAAACTCAACCCACTCGCGTAGTTATTAAAGAAGAACAACATCATTAATGGTGACAAATACATGATGAATTTCATATTTGGCATGCCAGGTTGCTGTTGCATTTGCATGCTTTGACCCGTTGTCATCATCATATAAAAGAAAATAGCCACCGAGGCCAATATTGGAAATAGACTCACGTGATCCCCATAAAAAGGAATTGTAAATGGAAGATTAAAAATAGTATCATATGAACTTAGGTCTTCCGCCCATAAAAAGGATTTCTGTCTTAGGGCAAATGACGTAGGAAAGAACATGAACAATGAATAGAAAATAGGCAATTGCAACAATGCTGGCACACAACCACTCATGGGGCTGACCCCAGCCTTACCATACAACTTCATGGTCTCTTGCTGTTTTTTCATGGCATTGTCCTTATACTTCTCGTTGATCTCCGTTATCTCCGGTTTTAATACTTTCATTTTTGCCTGCGAGAGGTATGACTTGTACGTTACAGGTGATAATGCCAATCTAACAATGATGGTCATTATGATAATAGCGATGCCATATGGTAAGAAAGAGCTTAAAAAAGTATAAAAAGGCGTAAAAACGTACCTATTGATCCAACCAAAAATACCCCATCCAAAATAAATGGTATCTTCTAACTGATACTCATCGTACTGGCTTAGCACTTTGACATCAGTTGGGCCATAGTACCAATCTAAACTCTCTGAAATTTCACCACCCTCGAGGGCCAAGGGGATAGTTGCGGAAAAATCTTTAGTGAACTTAACCTCTTTACTTTCTTCTTCGACTAAATTAACGGAGCTAATTTCCGCGGTTTTAAAGTTCTTTTTGGTCGCTAAAATAGAAGTGAAAAAGTGTTGTTTAAAAGAAAGCCATTGCACATCTTCTTCAGTTTCTTCATCATCACTATTAGCTGAAAGATAATCTATCTTACCATCTTCATAATTGTACATCATTTCAGTATAGCGACTTTCGTACTGCACACTTTTGTTATGTCGTATACCCTTCAGTTTCCATTCTAGGTTTAGCGGTTTCGATGAATTCAAAACCCCGTTTAAACCTTGTGATCTAACGGTGAAATCTACCAAATAATCTTTTGGTTTCATTTCATACCGGTATTCTAAATACTGGTTTTCAGAAACTTTGGCCTTTAAAGAAAGAATTTGATTATTGCCACTACTGCTAAGTGTAGGTTCGAAAAACAAATCCGAAGTACTTAAAACCCTGTTGTCGTTTGTAGAAAAAGAAATGGCAAAATTTGCATTACCATCTTTTATCAAATGTACAGGTATAGAGTCATAAGTAACAAAGTCTTTCATCTTTGCCTCAACAATCTGCCCACCTTTATTGGAAATTTCTAAGTATAAAACTTCGTTTTCCAATTTGGTAGTTCCTTCTGAAGTTTTTGTGAAACCAAATGCCCCTACAGCACTTTTATAATTTGCGACCGCTGTGGAATCTTGCAGATCAATAACAGTTGGTTTTTGTTCTTCGATTTTCTCAACTTGGTTGCTATTGGCTTCTACTGCTACTTGTTCTTGTTTGGCCTTTTCAGCTTCAATTTCCTCAGGTGTGGGTTGATTGAAGTAGAACATCGCTATCATTACGGCAAAAATTAATACAAAGCCTATAACCGTATTAATATCAAACTTCTTTTCTTCCATGAAAGTTATTTAGTGGTGCTTATCTACAAACTTAGGTTGGCAAATATATATCCAAATGTGGTTTTTATGCCAAACTGGCATTAGTTTGTTGCAGTTTCTGTTGTAAGACCGCCTTCACAAATCCGATAAACAGTGGATGCGGGTCGGCAACAGTACTTTTATATTCTGGGTGATATTGCACCCCTACAAACCAAGGGTGCGAAGGTATCTCTACTATTTCTACCAAATTGGTTTTTGAATTTATGCCCGAAGCAATAAGCCCTGCATCTTCTAATTCTTCTTTGTATTTGTTATTAAATTCAAAGCGGTGTCTATGACGTTCTGAAATTTCTGCTTTGCCGTTATATATCTCTTTAGCAAGTGTACCGTTTTTCAAATTGCAGTCCCATGCACCTAAACGCATCGTACCTCCTTTGCTGGTCACGGTCTTTTGCTCTTCCATTAAGTTAATTACCGGATGTGGCGTTTGCTCATCCATTTCGGTCGAATTCGCATCGGTATAACCCAAAACATTTCTTGCATACTCAATGACCGCCATTTGCATACCCAAACAAATACCTAAAAAGGGAATGTTATTTTCCCTAGCATACTGCACTGCAAGAATCTTACCTTCTATACCTCTTTCACCAAAACCAGGAGCCACCAAAATACCATTAAGGCCCATCATCTTTTTATTCAAGTCTTTTACGGTGATATGTTCTGAATGTATGGACCGTACATTTACCTTAACCTCATTTGCTGCACCTGCATGAATAAATGATTCTAAAATGGATTTATAAGAATCTTGCAGTTCAACGTATTTACCTATTAAACCAATGGTAACTTCACTTTTTGGATTTTTATGTTTGTGCAGAAACTGCTTCCAATTATCTAAATCGGTCTCTGAATTATCGGGCAAAGCCAACTTTTGAAGCGCTACGGTATCTAAACCTTCCTCTTGCATAAGAATAGGCACATCGTATATGGTTGATGCATCAATAGACTGAACTACAGCTTCCTTTTTCACATTACAGAAAAGTGCCAACTTGTTCTTAATATCATCTGATATTTCATGCTCGGTACGACAGACCAAAATATCGGCCTTTATTCCACTTTCCATCAGGGTTTTTACCGAGTGTTGTGTAGGTTTGGTCTTTAACTCCCCCGCTGCAGATAAAAAAGGTACCAAAGTGAGGTGTATGACAATACCATTGTTATCACCTAATTCCCAAAGAAGTTGGCGAACCGCCTCTATATAAGGTAAAGATTCAATATCACCGACAGTACCTCCAATTTCAGTAATTACAATATCATACTCACCACTATTACCAAGAATTTGAATGCGTTCTTTAATTTCATTGGTAATATGGGGCACCACTTGAACGGTTTTACCCAAAAACTCTCCTCTACGCTCTTTTTCTATGACACTCTGATAAATTCTACCCGTGGTAACATTATTGGCCTGAGAGGTTTTTACATTTAAAAAACGCTCATAATGCCCAAGGTCTAAATCTGTTTCCGCGCCATCGTCGGTTACATAGCATTCGCCATGCTCGTAAGGGTTTAATGTACCTGGATCAACATTAATGTACGGGTCTAATTTTTGAATGGTTGTTTTATAACCTCTGGCCTGTAGTAATTTAGCCAAAGAAGCGGCGATAATACCTTTACCTAATGAAGATGTTACGCCTCCCGTAACAAAAATGTACTTGGTTTGTGACATGATTGTATCTGCTTTTACGGGGCATAAAGGTACATATTATAGGCAGATATTTAGGCTAATCCTTCGGGAATTCTTTTCGTAGCTTTCTAATCATGGGTTCTAAACCGTTCGATTTAATATCTAAAATGGTTTGGAGGTAGTCACCTAATTTTCCTTCAGGAAAGCCTTTCTGTTTAAACCATACTAGGTAGGGAATAGGCAAATCGACCAAATACCTATCCTTGTATTTACCAAAGGGCATTTTGTAATGCACCAACTTTAGCAGTTCTTGTTTGTCTGGTTTAATTTCCATTTATTTCGCTAAAAATACTATCTTTCATTTTAGAAAAGCCACTAATGAGAAGAAGAGATTTTGTAGCTGCCTCAGCAATAGGTGCAGCAGGTATGGTCACCACATCTGGTTTAGCACAAACAAATACCGTAAAAAAAGATTTTGAACTCAAGAACAATATAAACCATAGTGTTTGTCAATGGTGCTTTGGGGATATTCCCCTAGAGGATTTTTTAAAAGAGTTGAATACATTAGGTATTAAAGCTATAGACCTTATTGGCCCAAAAGACTGGCCGCTACTTAAAAAATATGATATTCATTGTTCAATGTGCAATGGTGCAGAAATCAGTTTGACAGAAGGATGGAACGACCCAAAATATCATGAACAATTAATTAAGCAGTATACTGAAATTATACCTCAAGTGGCGGAGGCAGGTTATACCAACCTAATTTGTTTTAGCGGCAATAGACGAGGTATGAACGACTATGTAGGTCTGCAGAATTGTGTAGATGGACTTTCAAAAATTATTCCTTTGGCCGAAGAACATGGCGTTGTAATTCAAATGGAACTTTTTAATCAGGTGAACCACCCAGATTATATGTGCGACAACTCACTTTGGGGAATAGAACTTTGCAAACATCTTGGCAGCGAAAACTTTAAGTTGCTTTATGACATTTATCACATGCAAATTCAAGAAGGTGATATTATCAGAAGCATTCAGAATTATCATCACTACTTTGGGCATTACCATACTGCCGGGGTACCAGGGCGAAATGAAATTGATGAAACCCAAGAACTATACTACCCTGCCATTATGAAAGCCATCTTGGATACCGGATTTAAGGGGTATGTAGCGCAAGAATTTATCGTGACCTGGGATGATAAAATAGCCGCTTTAAAAGATGCTTTTTCGCGCTGTGACGTTTAATCTGCTTTAGCCAAGGCCAGCGCTATCTGCTCATTCCAACGAAGTTGCTGTTCTCTATTTCTTGAAAAGCTGGTTTCCCAATCATAACGGTCTTGAAAATCTGAAAGTTCTTTTAGGGTCTCTTTATAGATCGCTCGAACCTCAGCTTTCACATTATCAGAAAATGAAGTTTCATTTAACCGTTTCCGCATTTTTCTTGCAAACAATTCTGAAATATCAAAATGAAGCTGTTCGTGACTCAAGATTAAATCGTTACAAACCGAAGGCTTATACCATGATTCATTGGGGTAAAAAAATGCATTGACCTCAAAATCAAGTTTTACTTCATGATGTAACAAATTAGCAGAATACTTATAGCTGATACCACTTGCAGTTGTAGCGGCCGGTGCAGCATCAGGAGGCACCTCTCCCTTGAAATCTTTCCAGGTAAGTCTTTTATTGGCATTCCAGACATAAGACTCCTCTAAGTCTTGAGAAAAACAACTTATCCCAAAAACTAGAAAAATATATGTTATTATCAGGCCTTTGTCCAATTGAAGGTAATTTCTTTTTCAATATCTGGATGCAAACTGTGATGCACTGGGCAGGTATTTGCCGTGCGCTCTAGTATAGTTCTATGTTTATCAGAAACAGCCGAAGGAAGTTCTATATGCACTTCAATTTTCGCTATTCTTCTGGGCTCTGAAGCCATATGTTTGGTAACGGCAGCAGTCACTCCTTTTAAATCGACCGATAGGTCTCTGGCTTTTATCCCCATAACGGTAAGCATACAACTTGCCAAACCTGTAGCGACCGTATCCGTTGGGGAAAATGCTTCCCCCAAACCATTATTGTCGACCGGTGCATCGGTAATAAATTCATTACCAGAACGCAAATGGTGGCACGTTGTTCGCAATTCACCAGTATAAGTAACTTTAGACGTCATTATTCTTCGATTTGTTTTACTTGAAGTTGGTCATATTGCATCAAATAAGATGCATTATTAAAGTAACCTTTTGTCCATTTGTTGTAATAATTGAATTTATTACCACTATACTCGGTTAAACCAATCAACTGTGAAGTAGCCTCCAAATTCTTTTTATATGCTAGCTTTAATAGCAAGTCTAGGGTTAAATCGAAACCACGAGTGGCATAGCGATCAGGCTCATTACCATACTTTTTGGTATAAGCATCGGTAAAATAATCTCCATTAATTTCTCTGTTGGCAGATGGGTATGTAAATTTTAAATTTGATAGATGTGGCAAAGAAACTTCGTCTCCTTCAAAAGCACTATTGTAATTAGTAGTAAACATACGCACCGTATAGTTTTCTTCTGAATTTGCTGCATTTAAAATGGAGCTTATACTGGCTACAAGATTCTGTTTTTTTGTTTCTACAAAAACCCAATACTCTTGATTTTCAGATAACATCAATAAAAAATCCTCTAAATGCAAGGACCCATCTTTAGCCATTTTAGCAACACGTGCGGTTGGAAATTTGGCAAGAATAGAATCTTTTACAGCTTGGTGCTTATCATCTGCAATTACCAGAATTTTTTCTTTATCTATTTTCTTTGCAACATAATCTAAAATGCTAACTCTAAGATTCTCATCATTAGGCATAGAGTAAAAAACATTGCTTAAACTCATTTGGTTGTTAGAAGCATATGGTGCAATTACCGGTATATTATAATTAGATGCTTGGACAGCAACTTCCGCTATTAAATTTGGACTTATTGGACCAACTATGGCATCTACATTAATTAAAGACTGTTGCAGTAATAAACTTTTCGTCTTTTCATAACTTAATTCAGTATCTAAAACTTTTACATCTACAGAAAGCCCCATCTTTTTTACAGAATCTAAGGCAACCATAGCCCCGGTGTAAAGACCCAAAGCAGCACTCATATCTCTTCTACCTTTTACTTGAGCTTCAGTCTTCTTCTTATCATTAAAATCTACTCTATCTAACCTAAATGGTAGTAAAAAAAGAAGACTTGGCCTATTTTCAATATTAATACTATCTATTAAGTTTATTTTATCTAGTACTAAAGCATTTTTAACTGCTAGCTGTTTTGCTTTTACTTTTGGTAATTTAAGAACCATACCGGCCCTTAATCCATTCTCCAATTCTGGGTTAAGTGCAAAAAGAGAATCACGAGAAATTTGTAAGTTTTGAGTTAACCTAAAAATATTTTGCTTTGGCTTTACCTCATAAAAAATATAATTATCTGTATTTACGGTTTCGGTAATAGGTTTTCTTTTTGGCAAACGCAATACCATACCTTCTTTTAGACCTCCTACTTCATTAATTTCTGGATTAAGTTTTATAACAGAATCAATGGGAATACCGTAATTCTGACTTATTCTAAATATCCCTATAGATTTTGGCACGGTATAAGACTCAAACAGCACTACTTCTTGCTCACTGAGACCATCTCCTTTTGGTCTAGGCAGTTTCAATTCTTGCCCTTCAGCTAAATAAGCAGTGTTTTTGGGCAATTCTGGGTTTAAAACCAGCAAGCTATCCACCGTAATACCGTATTTGTTGGCAATACTCCATCGTGTTTCTTTTGCTTTTACGGTATAAATTTCAACCTCTAATTCTTTTTCTTCTTCAACTTCGGGATATTGCGGTATCTGCAATACCATTCCCTTTTTAAGTTGTTCAGCATATAATGTGGGGTTATACTTTTTTATTTGTTCTTCGCTAACACCGTATAGCTGGGTAAGGCCAAACATGGTTTCGCGCTTTTTAACCTTATGCTTTTTATAACTAATAGGAACTTCTTGTTCTATAGCTACTTTTTCTTTTGGTTTTTCCTTTTCAACAACAGGTTTTCCAGCTACTTGTATAACCAAAACCGTATTTGGTTTAATATCTTCTGAGTTTTTTAGCTCTTTATTTAGTTGAAGTATAGAATAGGGTGTTACACGGTATTGCTTTGCAATACTGGTTAAAGTCTCTCCCTTCTTTACCTGATGTGTAGTGTATTTTTGTTGTGCAGCAACCTTGTTACTGAAAAAAAATACTACGGCGAATACACAAACTATCTTAAAAACTAATCTTTTCATTATTCCCATTCTATAGTCGCTGGAGGTTTTGAACTAATATCATATACGACACGATTTACTCCAGGGACTTTATTAATGATGTCATTTGACGTTTTTTGCAAAAATTCATAGGGTAAATTAACCCAGTCTGCCGTCATTCCATCTGTACTTTCAACAGCTCTTAAAGCTACACATTTTTCATAAGTACGTTCATCACCCATTACGCCCACACTATTTACGGGTAAAAGCATAGCACCTGCCTGCCAAACGCTATCATAAAGGCCATTACTTTTTAAACCATCAATAAAAATAGCATCTACCTCTTGTAAAATAGACACCTTTTCTGGAGTAATGTCACCCAAAATTCGAATTGCCAATCCAGGTCCTGGGAAGGGATGCCTTCCTAAAAGTTCTTTATCTAATCCCATACTGGCTCCTACCCTTCGCACTTCATCTTTAAACAACATTTTCAAAGGCTCTACTACTTTCAGTTTCATATAATCGGGCAATCCACCAACATTATGATGACTTTTTATGGTGGCTGAAGGTCCTCCCGTTGCTGAAACCGATTCAATCACATCAGGATAAATAGTCCCCTGTGCCAACCATGTAGCACCATCAACCAATTTAGATTCATCATCGAATACCTCAACAAAAACACGACCGATAATCTTACGTTTTTTCTCGGGATCGCTCTCCCCTGCCAATTCATCCAAAAAGCGTGCCGAAGCATCTACGCCTTTTACATTGAGCCCCATTCCTTCGTACTGTTTTAATACTCCGCTAAACTCATTTTTACGCAACAAGCCATTGTTCACAAAAATACAATGCAAATTGGGGCCAATAGCTTTATGAAGCAAAACTGCGGCAACCGAAGAATCGACGCCTCCAGATAAGCCTAAAATCACTTTATCATCTCCAAGTTTTTCTTTAAGTTCAGCTACCGTTGTCTCTACAAAAGCATCGGGTGTCCAAGTTTGTTCTATTCCCGCGATGTTGACTAAAAAGTTCTCTAACAACTGTTTTCCGTCTGTCGAATGATATACTTCAGGGTGGAATTGAATACCATAGGTTTCTTCCCCATCAAATTTAAATGCCGCATTCTCTACATCATGCGTACTTGCTAAAAGCTGGGTATTCTCAGGAAGTTGTTTAATGGTATCCGCATGACTCATCCACACTTGGCTTCCGGTATTGACCTTTGCTAAAAAAGGATTATCTGTTTCTACATGGGAGAGGTTGGCTCTACCGTACTCCCTAGTATTTGACTTTTCGACGTTCCCACCATTAAAATGAGCCAAATATTGAGCTCCATAACAAACACCTAATAAAGGTTTCTTTCCTCGAATTTCCGACAAATCTGGATGCGGTGCATCATCAGCTCTAACAGAAAATGGAGAACCCGAAAGTATCACCGCTTTATACTCAGAGAGGTCTTCTGGGGGGTTATTAAAAGGTTTAATTTCAGAGAAAATATTCAGCTCTCGAACACGTCTACCAATGAGTTGAGTATACTGAGAACCGAAGTCTAGAATTAGGACTTTGTTTTGCATGGGCAAAAATAGGAAAATCGAAAATTTAAAGAAGTCTTCTTTCTAGATATTTACAAGAGGTTTTTAACACCTTAACTATATCAATAAATATGACTCTTAGCACTTAACAAAGGAATAATTGTATCTTTAAAAATATTCCCCCACCAAACCAAACTTTTATGAAAACCAAAAACCTCACCTTATTTGGACTCTTTTTTCTTTGTATTTCCTTCTACTCTTGGGGGCAAGAAAATCAAAAACTTGATAGTTTAATTCAGTCTTATGAAACACAAGCTGACAATATTGATAAACTCACAACGCTTCATAAAATATTTATACAACAGCTCCGTAATGGTAAAATTAGTGAAGCCAAACGCTATGTGAAAATTCAATTAAAACTAGCTGAAAAATTGAATAGCGAAAGAGGTAAGGCAAAAGCTTTAGGCAATTTAGGCATTATATATAATAGTACTTATGTACTTGACTCTGCCAGATATTACTATGAAAAATCATGTAAACTATGGGAAAAATTAGGTGATAAAGGAGAGCTACTTTCTATGAAAAATAGTTTAATCAAGGTTGAGCAACTCGAAGGAAATTATGATAAGGCATTAGAAATGTATGATGAAGCTATAGAAATGGCTATGGAAATTGGTGATGGTATAGAATTATTTTGGGCAAAAAGAGATAAGGCAACTGTTTATATGGAAAAGGGTAACTATGAATTAGCACTCAGAGAATTTCTTTTCTCCTTAAAGGTTTTAGATACTTTAGAAGGGAATAATCAAAAACAGAAAGGCGATGTTTTAATAGGTATTGGTCGAATAGAGGGCTTAAGAGAAAATTATGATACTTCCGTAGATTATTTAAACGAGGCGTTAGAAATTTTTATTGCTGAAAAAAATACCACTTACGAATGTATCACAAATACTGAAATTGGACTTTCCTTATTTAAAATGAAAGAATATGACAAGAGCCTAGAGCACTTTAAAAAAGCTTTGGAGTTCTCTGTAGAGATGGAACGTGATAATTTTATTGCAATCTCGTATGCCAATATTGGTATGGTATTGGTTGAAAATGGCAATCCCGAACAAGCGTTAGATTATTTAAATAAAAGTCTAAAACTAAATGAAAATTCAAAATCCAATCAATCAAACATCTATACCATAATAGGAGATGCTTACAATGCAAAAAATAACTATAAACAGGCAATTGAGAACTACACCTATGCCATTAAAATATCTGATTCTATTGGAAGTATAAATGAATTAAAAACCGGATATGAAAGTAGAGCTTTGGTTTATGAAAAATTAGGTGAGTTTAATAAAGCATTTGCCGATCAAAAAGAATTTCAGATTCTAAATGATTCCATTTTTAACACAAATAAATCTAGGCAAATAGAAGAATTACGCACCATCTACGAAACCGAAAAGAAAGAACAACAAATAGCATTTCAAGAAAAAGAGATTACGGTTTTAGAGCAAGAAGCTAAAATCAGCCACCAGCAACGCTGGCTGCTTGGTGGTGGTATGTCACTTTCAATACTAGCACTTGGCTTTGGTTTTTATGGCTTTCGCCAAAAAACAAAGCGCAATCAACTCGAAAAAGATAAGGTAGAAGCCGAATTGGATTTTAAAAAGAAAGAACTCACTACTCACGCCCTACATCTGGCCAAAAAAAACGAGGTGCTGGAAAACGTAAAACTAAAGGCCAAAGACTTAAAATTGCAAGGTGATACTAAAGGCTATCAAGAACTGATTAAGACCATTAACTTTGACCAGCAAGATGATAAAAACTGGGAAAGCTTTACCCAGTACTTTGAACAGGTACATAAAGATTTTGCTAAAAACGTTAAAAATAAATATCCAGATGTCACTAAAAATGAACTCCGTTTTATGGCCTTGCTAAAAATGAATATGTCTTCAAAAGAGATTGCTACTATCTTGAATATTTCACCAGACGGAATCAAAAAAGCACGGCAAAGACTCCGTAAAAAAATGGCGCTGACACCAGAAATTTCACTTGAAAATACCGTTTTAGCAATTTAATCCTATTTAAACATCTTCTTGAAACACCTATAAATATTGACCTTATAGGCTGTACCCCCTTTGTACCCCTTTCATTTTTTTTATAGGCTAAACTACACTTTAGGTTTGTGCTGTCGATGAAAAACAATTAAGACATTGACAACCGTTTTGTGGTCTTGCTCGGTACGGTACTGCAGATCTAAACCGAGTAGGTCACACAAAACAAAATCTAAAGTTTAACCACAAAACAAAAAGTGATGAAAACAATTTTTAAAAGTGTACAACGAATTTTAAGTATTTTTTTAACCGCCTTGGTTTTAACAATTACAAGCTGCAGTAAGGATACAGTAGCTCCGCCTGTTGATGAAATTATCGATGGAGGAGGTTCAGGAGATGGTAACATTGAAACTGGTCCGGGTATTGATTTGGAAAGTGTAGAAAAGGATAATGGTGAGCTAGGTCTAATGGTCAACGCACGTGAAATTACCAAAAAAGGCTATAATACTGCATTTGCAGATATTCTAGTGGAAGCATCAACAGGAAATTTTAGTCAAATTGATGTCCCAATAGACGAATTTACAAATATAGCTGCACTGCGTTTAGAAATTGACGACCTTACGGAAGAACAAGAAGCTGAACTTAGAGATGGTGTTGAGTTGGTAGTTACGGTTAAAGATGCCTCAAAAGCTGTTCTAGAAGTTTTAAATTTTACCAAAACTTCCTTTACCGATAGTCCAGATGAATTAGTAATGCCAGGAGAGGGTTTGGAAGACCTTACAGATGTAGTGAAGTTTAGAAGTGATATTCCCTATTATATTCAGACTTATAAAGCTGATGGAACTGAAATTGTAGGAGGGCTGGACAATAGGGCATTCACCGATGGTAGTAATCTTTCTAGAACTATTGGATTCCGCGAAACCGATGCTATAAACTATGCAAATGATACCTCTACCGCCTATTTTTTTGAAGAAATTCCTGGAAAACCAAATGTCTTCTCCTTTGGTGTAAGGGATGGAGAAGAAGATAGGTTATATGCCTATGTCAATTCAGGATCTTCCACAGGAACACTAAATATCCAGACCCGTGCAAATAGAAGACGAAACGGTAGTAATACCAACACAGCAGATTTATTGAACTATCAATATAGAATTGAAAAAGCAGGATTAGGCCTATACACAATAACTTCTCTCTTAGATGAAGGTAGTATTGGGCCTTTTTTAGCATCTGGGGATCCTGTTGCAGCAAACATTCGATTTGGCTCAAAAAGTAATGATGGTCCAGCTTTTTTTAGGATTGTTACTTTTGATATCGATTGGGATATACAAGAATTAGAGACCCGTTTTACGCAACCTATTTTACCCCCCGCAAATACAGACGCCGCTTTTAATAGTACATTACGTAATTGCAGTAGTGGAGAACTAGTACAAACGGTGGGTCAAGCAGAAACCTTGACCTCAACAACTTTTACCGCTTGGGAAGATACCTTTTCCGTAAGTACCACCGATACTTATTCGATATCGGCAACCATAAGTGCAGAAGTAGAAGGCAATTTTTTTGGTAATAAGGCAACTGTAGGGATAGAAGTAACCGGAGGCTATGAATTTTCCAAGACCGAAACCGAAACAAATACAAGATCTGGAGGACTGGAAAATAGCCGTAGTGTTACGGTTTCAACAGAGCGTAGTATTACCGTTCCGCCTCAGCGAGCTACACAGGTTTCCGACCTTTACCAAACCTACAGAAACATTAAGGTCCCTTTTGTGCAACGATTTAGAGTTAAAGGAGATTTCCAAGAAGATGGTAGTCCTTTAAGCGGCGAGGAAATCCTTACCCAATTCAACTTTAATAGTTTTTCTGGAGTAGTCACCGAAATAGGGGCTGACTTTATTGAAGTTACGATTAGAGGTACCAATACCATAGACCGTCTAATTGATACCCGTACATCGGCAGATAATGTAGAGCCTAATTGTGGAGGATAAAAATTCAATTTGAGTTAGTTATTCAAAACAGGCCTTCGGGCCTGTTTTTTATTGTTGCTAAATTTAGATTTAGAAAAAGGTCACTTTCTTGAAGTTAAAGAGCCATTTTTAACGACAATTAAAATAATCTAGTACTTTAGTGATATTCCCCATGCCAAACCAAGTTAGATGAAAAAAAGCTTCCATTCCCATATTGTTGTAATCTGTTTCATTTTTTGTTCACAATGCATATTTGGGCAAGACAATACCAAACTGGATAGTTTGCTACACGTATACAAAACCCAACCCAATGACACCAGCAAGGTAAAAACGCTTCAAAGCCTATTTCAATCCTATTTATACAACCAGCCTAAACAAGCATTGAAATATGCCGAAAAAGCACTTCACTTGGCTCAAGAACTCGATTATAAAAAAGGGATTGCCAGAAGTTATTATGATATTGGGGTTTATCATAGCAACGCCTCACAAGAAGATTCTACCTTGGCCTATTACAATAAGGCAGAAGCTCTGTACAAGACAATACCCTCTTTAAAAGGCCATATTTTGGTCAAAAGCGGAATGGCCATTTTTGAATTTGACCGTGGTGATTTTGATGCCGCCCTAAAAATAAATGATACTGTTATCACCTTGTTGAAGACCAAACTAAATGATTCAGTGGCTTTAGCAAGAGCTTATGGAATCAACGGATCTATTCAGATACAAAAAGGAAACTACCGCATCGCCCTAAAGCAAATACTTGAACAAGTAAAAATTTTAGAAAACCTTGACCAAAGGGTAATGCTTGCGGACTCGTATAATAACTTGGCGGCCATAGAACTTACAAATGAAAATTTTGAACAGTCTATTGCCTATAACCAAAAGGCCCTGGGCATTTACCAAGAATATAACGATACCTTTTATCAGGCGGTGGCCAATAATGATATTGGAATGGCCTATTACAATACTGATGATTTTGAAAGTGCGGAAAACTATTTGCTGAAGGGGCTAAAACTGGCGCAAGAACTAGGCAACGTTAACTTGGAGGCTACTGTTTTGGCCAATTTGGGCATTACCAATACAAAAATGGGACGCTACTCCAAAGCTTTGGACTTTGGAAAAAAAAGCCTTCGCATTGTCAAGGAAATCGGCAGTAAAAACAAAATTGTGGAAAACTTGAATGGCCTAGGGGTCACCTATAGCGCTATGGGCGATGAAAAGCGGGCGATAACCTATTTTGACCAGGTGATTCCCTTAGCTGATAGCATCGGCAATAAAGCCTTTAAAAACTTAGGATATCAAGAGCGCTCAACTTCGTATGCACGTCTAGGTAACTACAAGCTTGCTTATGAAGACCTACAACAGTATTTGGTCTTAAAGGATAGTATTTATAACGAAAGTAAGTCTCAACAAATAGAAGAAATGCGCGCCATTTTCGATACTGAAAAAAAAGAGCAGCAAATTGCCCAACAGAACATAGAAATTGCACTGCTACAAGAAAAAGAAAAAGTGAGCGCATTACAAAAATGGTTTTTAGCTTCTGGTCTGGTATTATCCGTTTTAGTTTTTGGTTCCGGTTTTTACGGTTTTCGTCAAAGAATCAAACGCAACAAACTGGAACGTGAAAAAGTCGAGGTTGAACTTGACTTCAAAAAGAAAGAATTGACCACCCATGCCCTACATCTTGCCAAAAAGAACGAACTCTTAGAGGGCCTAAAGCAAAAAGCATCTGAGCTCAAACAAACCGATGATAACGGTAAATCATACCAAGAACTGATTAAGACCATCACTTTTGATCAACAAGATGATAAGGTTTGGGCAAATTTTACCCGTTATTTTGAAGCGGTACATAAAGACTTTGAAAAAGAGGTAGTTTTAAAATATCCTGATATCACCAAAAATGAACTTAGATTAATGGCATTGATTAAGATGAACCTTTCGTCTAAAGAAATCGCTAACATTTTGAATATTTCGGCGGTAGGTGTGAAAAAAGCACGCAATAGACTGCGCAAAAAGATGCAGTTGGCACCTGAAGATTCTTTGGAAACAACGATTATAGCTATTTAATACCTTATTTAAAAGCTCTTGAAACGCCCTGAAAATAGGGTGTTTTTTAGTTGTCACCCTTTTGTCACCCCTCTTTGTTTTGTTGTAACCCCTTTGTCACCCCTTGTTTTTTTTTATCCCTTGGCAAGCACAATAAGTTTGTGGTGTTGTCTTATGGCAACAACCTTTTTGTGGTGACTTGCTCGGCCCAGTGCTGCAGAACGCGACCGGGTAGGCCACGCAAAAACAGTTCATTTTTAACCACAAAAATTAAAGAGATGAAAACACAAAAACTTTTTTTACGGGCTACAATACTTAGTATCTGTTTTCTGACTGCATGTATTTCATGTAGTAAAGATGAAGGTACTACAGAAACGCCTATTGTAGATACTGATGGTGATGGTATTGCAGATTCGATTGATAATTGCCCTACACAATCTGGTCCGAGCAGTAACCAAGGTTGTCCTGAAGGCATAGGTGAAATTATAGAGACCGATGGACAAATAACTGAAGATGATTTTGAAAAATTTGCTGGGGAACTTGGGATGATTATCAATGCCCGAAACATTGCGAAAAAAGGATATACTCCGGCAACGGCCGAAGTAAGTATTACAACGACCAATGGTGATTATTCGCAAACAGTTGAAATTGAACAAATTACTTTTATGGGGCAAGTAAGTATCGCTATCGAAGGATTAAGTGAAGTGGCTTTGCAAGAACTTGAAGATGGCGTTGCCGTAAGCATCACAATTAAAGATAACGACGGGAATACCATAATTTTCCAAGAGCGATCAGCGGTCATTTTTAGACCCAATCCTGAACCTATACAGTTAAATATAGCAGATTTAGAGGAAACTGAAGCCATTAACACCATTGCCCTTAAAGAAGATACACCATACTATATGCAAACGGTGAATAGCAATGGAACACCATTGGAAAGTGCGTTAAGGGTCAACAGGAATAGTGGGTTTGGCAATATCATGACCAGATCTTCAAATTCTACGTTTTCAGGTATTGAAACCCAGCCCGACTTTATTTTCAATTTTGTTCCGTTTCCAGATGAACCAAACACCTATGCCATAAAAATACAGGCAGACGGCAAGTTTTTCTCAGTAGCCAATGGCCTCACTATTCAAGGGCAAGTCGTTGATGCACCAAGACTGTCCTTTTTTGACTCTTTTGAAGAAGTACTGAATGCAGCTAATGTTGACGATTACAAATTCATCATTAAAAAAGTATCCGATGGCGTTTACAATCTCGTCTCAAAACCAGGCAATAGAACGGTAAAAGTGAAGGGAGGCATAGGGTTTGTATTGGGAACGAACGATGATGATGTTTTGTTACGGATTATTTCCAATTCTCTGGAATGGAGCGCAGAAAACATCAGCACAACGTTTTTAGCACCAATATTGTCCGCACCGGGTACCGATTTTGGCGCCAATAGCACGCTCACCAATTGTGGTACTGGAGAGCTATCACAAACAGTGGGCAGTGACGAGTCGGTATCCATCACAAATTCTATAGGTTGGGAAGAAAGCTTTTCATTAGCAACTTCAGTAAGCACAAGTGTTTCTGCCACCATTGGTACAGAGTTCGAGGCCGGATTTTTTGGCAATACTGCAAATTATAACGCATCGGTTACTTCAACCTTGGAGGCAAGCGTAAGCATGACTTCTGAATCTTCTGTTTTCAGCGAATCTGAAAGTACTACAACGGAAACTATCTTCTTTCAACGTACCGTTACGGTACCACCGGGCAGCGCATCTTTGGTGTATGACGTTGCGCAGATATATGACAATACCAAAGTACAATTTGTACAACGCTTCAGATTAAGGGCCACTGAATCAGGGAATTCACTTTCGGGCGAAGAATTACGTTCGCAATTACAGTTCAGTCGTTTTTCCGGAGTAGTATTTCAGGTTGGCACAGATTTCATAGATATCACGGTCAAGGGTACTGCAACTTTGGGCAAGGTACTCAGTGCCAAAAGCGAAGTACAGGATGTAGCAGCCAATTGTGTTGGGTGAAAATTTAATGTGAGTTAGTCATTTAAAAACAGGCTTTCGGGCCTGTTTTTTATTTTAAATAGATTTAGAAAATGTATCTTTAAAACAAACCAAAACTCTATGAACTCTAAAATCATCTTTTGGTTTTTGTTTGTTTGTGTCATATCTCCCCCGCTCTGTGCCCAGCAAAATCAAAAACTGGATAGTCTTTTGAATGTTTTAAAAAATCAATTAGGATGAAATTTTTTATACCTGTACTCAGTCTTTTTCTGCTACTTCATTCACCTATTAATGCCCAAGAAAATACAGAAATAGATAGTATTAAAAATACTATACCTTTTCAACATGATAGTTTAAAAATTAAATCTTACGTTTTACTCTTTGATAAAAAACTACGTAAAAATCCAGATTTAGCAAAGACATATTTAGATTCAGCAAATACTATTTATAAAAAGACAAAAAAAACAAATAGTGCTTTTTTGCTAAACAAGTTAGGCAAGTATTATAACCGAATTTCTAATTACAAAAAGGTAGAAGAGACTACTAAGCAGTTAATAGCTATCAACCTAAAAAATAATAACCAAAAAAGGTTGGCTACTGATTATAAGAACTTGGGTAACATTCAACAAAAAATAGGGAATTATGAAGAGGCGGCAAAAAATGTACTTATCTCATTAAAAATAAAGGAAGAGTTAGGTTTCACGGATAAAAGTAAAGGTTCTAATTATGCAACTTTAGTAAAAATTTATGGTAAAATAAATAATATAGAAAAATCCAATTTTTATAATTCTGAATGGGAGAAAGTTTGTTTAAAGTATAGTGATACAAACAGATTAGCCACCGTTTGGAACAATTATGCGGTAAATTATAAGAAATTAAAAGATTACAATAAGGCGGCGACTTTTTTTAGAAAAAGTGCCGCTATAAACGAGAAAAATAAAAATTATGTCAATCTAGCAAATAACTATAATAATTTAGGAAATCTTTATTTATCAAAAGATAGTTTAAAGATTGCCGAAAATTATCTCTTAAAAGCTCTGAAAGCAGGTGAGATTTCCGATAGAAAAAATGAAATAGCAGTTACCCTAAATAACTTAGGAAATCTAAACAATAGATTAGGCAATTACAATAAAGCTATTGACTATTTAGAACGCTCCGAAAAAATAAGCATAGAAATTAATCACAGATTACTTTTAATAACTACTTATTCTCAATTCACTAAAGCGTATCAAGGTCTTAAAAAGTTTAAAAATGCTTTGGCTTACTACAGAGCTCGCTCTTCAATTAAAGATAGTATTTTAAAAAAAGAAAGTGTCGACAAGATAAATGAGTTAGAAATTAAATACCAAACCGAAAAAAAAGAACAACAGATAGCGCTTCAAGAAAAAGAAATTACAGTTTTAGAACAACAAGCTGAAATCGGCACACTCCAAAAAATACTACTTGGCGGATTATTAGTCATATCATTGATTGGGTTTTATGGTATTCGACAGAAATTAAAACGAAATAAGCTAGAAAAAGAAAAAGTGGATGCAGAATTGGCCTTTAAAAAGAAGGAGTTGACCACTCATGCCCTCCATCTGGCCAAAAAGAATGAGGTATTGGAAAGCTTAAAACAAAAGGCTCAAGAGTTAAAGGAAAGAGAGGAGTCCAAAAATGGCTACCAACAATTGATCCGCACCATCAACTTTGATCTACAAGATGATAATAATTGGGAGAACTTCTCCCGTTATTTTGAAGAAGTACATAAAGACTTTAACAGCAATGTAAAAATCAAATACCCACAAGTCACATCAAACGAACTGCGGTTATTAGCCCTATTAAAGATGAATTTATCCTCAAAAGAAATAGCGAGCATCTTGAATATTTCTGGTGAAGGGATAAAAAAAGCACGTTATCGTCTGCGAAAAAAGTTAGATATTACTACAGAAGATTCTTTACAAGACCTCGTGTTAAGCCTTTAAAATAGATACTTCTCAGAGTAGTCCACCAATTGTCCTTACACTATTTTAGGGGTGTCCACCTCTTGTCCACCCTACTTTTTTTTATCCTCAAAATCAACGCTTTAGGTTTGTTGTGTCATCAGAAATCTAATGAACTCATGACACCCAGTTTTGTGGTCTTGCTCGGCTAAGGGCTGCAGACCGTTACCGAGTGAGTCACGCAAAACAACGAATCCAGTTTAACCCACAAAACAAAAAGTGATGAAAACAAATTTTAAAATTTTAAACAGAGTTTTAATACTAATGTTGTTGATTACAGCAATGGCATGTAGTAAAGATGATTCAGATACCACTAATCCAAATTCAGGACTAGAAGAAACCCAAAGTAATGTAAACACTAATGAATATGAAATAGACGAAGGACAATTAGGTCTTAGCATTAGTGCGAGAAGCTTAAAACGAAGAGGGTACAATCCAACCAAGGCAATTATTACGATATCGGAAGGAACAAAAGCCGGCGACTATGAAGTTAATATAGGCCAAGACACTTTTTTAGCCAGCTTCTCATTTGAAAATAAAACTTTGTCAGAAGCCGAAAAAGAAGAACTTGAAGATGGTGTAGCTATGAGCATTACCATTGAAAATGAGCTTGGTGAAGTTCTAGCAGTGTTTACAAGTACAAAAAAGTCTTTAACCTCAAGTCCCACGGAAACAGAGGTAGATGACCCTACAAAAATTGATATCAACCCAATAGTTTTAAACCCTGAAGTAGATTATTATCTACAAATTTTAAACGACAATATTACTTCGGTTCTAGGGGCACCTTCGGCAACGCTACGCACCTCAACAACTAACTTTGATACTCAAGTAAAGGTGCGTCAATCTTCAGATTTAGATTATCTAAATGATACAGAACAGACTATTCCGTTTACCAAATTTAGATTTGAAACAATAGACGCTGAAAATAATATTTTCAACATTTATAACCCTAACGGAGGTAAAAAACATTATTTGTATATGGATTCCAACAATCGGTTGAATGTACAATCTGAAGCTAACTATAACAATAATAATGGTAATACTCTAGATGCAGCAACACGAACCAACTATCAATTTAAGATTCAAAAAGTTGACATAGGCAAATTTTTTATCATGCCACAGACTACGAATATTCCCTTAATTGCTTCGGAAAGTTTGGAATCTATCACTTCCCAGACAGTTGAAACTCCTTCACATTTTAGGATTCTAAACTTTGAGATTGACTGGAACTTCGAATCACGCAAAACTAGTTTCTTAGCACCTATACTTCCACCATCTAAAACTATTGCGGCATACAATACCGCCCTTAAAAACTGTGGTAGTGGTCCATTGATGGACGAAGTAGGCGTATCAAAAACCTTAACCAGAACAGACTCTTATACCTGGTCCGAATCTATTCAAGTAGCTACATCGGTTGAAGCGAGTTTATCTACAACCATTTCTTCTACCGTAGAAACCAGCGTGAATACACAATTTTTTGGAGCATCAAATTCTACAACGGCATCAGTAACAGCAGGTTTAAGTGTGGGGCATTCCACCACTGAAACTAGAACAGAAACAACTGAAACCAGTACTTCGGAAACCATAGAACTTGCTTCCAAGAGAACTATCACCGTACCTGCTGGCAGAGGAACAACTGCTGCAGATATTTATCAAGAGTATCAAAATATTCGTGTACCCTATGTTCAAGAATATACTATACGAGGAAATTATCAAAATGGGAATTCTTTAACTGGATTAGAAATTATGTCTCAATTCAACTTTAACGGATTTTCTGGAGTCGTAAATGAGATTGGCTCTGATTTTATCGATATAACATTAAGGGGTACCACTGTAATAAGTCATTTAATATCAAGAGAAATCGTAACTAGGGATATTCCAAATGCTTGTAGTAATTAAATAAGTTTGAGTTAGTTAAAAAGAAAAGCCTCGGGAACCACTCCGAGGCTTTTAAAATAAAATCAAAACCAACCTAAACACATGAATTAACTAATTCATATTTTTTTAAAGGTTAAAAACCTTTTTCATAACAATTTGTATATAAAACAATCCTCATTAAAAAAACCCTACCCACTTTTTCAATTATTTTTGAAAAAAATTAGTGTAGCATGTGTAAAAAGGCTTTTGAGCAGTTAAAAAAAGAGTTATTTAATGGCGTAAACAAAAAAGGACATCCTTTTAGATATTTTACATTAGCTACCTTAAATAATGGCAGACCAAAACAAAGAACTGTTGTTTTAAGAAAAATATCTGAAGATTTAAAGTTTACTTTTTATACCGATTGTCGCTCACCAAAAATTGAGCAAATAAAAAGCAATGAAAATGTAAACTTGCTTTTTTATCATCCTAAAAAGCGAATTCAAATAACCATTCAAGGAAAAGCTGAAAAAATTACTAATAACGAAGTAACAAATACATATTGGCATGGCATACCAACCCATGCAAGAAAAGATTATACTACCAGTAAAGCCCCAGGAAGCTCAATTGATAATACAGATGCCATTTCTTACCTAGAGGAAGAGCATAATTTTTGTATTGTTGAAATTAAAGCTGAGTCAATTGATTATTTAAAATTACAACAGCCAAATCATCAGCGAATTCTTTTTACTAAAACAGATAAAAATTGGCGTGGAGAATTTTTAGTGCCTTAGCACCAAAAACTCATTTTGCAGGGGCTTTAAAGCCTTGATTAAAAATGGAATTAAAGCTGTGCCATACTCTAAATACAATTCTGAAAAATTAAGTTGACGTTCCTGTAAAGATTGATTCGGAAACAATTGATTCTGCAATTCTGTTAGCCGCACTACATGATCTTTTAACTTTCGTTTTTGAGCCTTAAGCAAGCGCTTTTCTAAAGCATCCAAACCTTTCTTTTGTTTTATTTCTTGAGCTTTTACGGCACCTAAGAAAGACTTGTCTGTTTGTTCAGCAAGCTTATACATATCTGCAAATTGCTCTTCTATTAATTTCTTCTGAGGAGAAAAATCAATGTCAATATTGGAAATCTTTCGAATCTTTTTATTAATAAGCTGATTATGTTTTAAAAATAAATCTGCCATTGACAAATCCATTTTTTTGACTTTCTCGCTTTGCTTTTCAGTAATTACCAAAGCGGAATTACGAAGTAAAAGCATGGGAAAAGTAATATCCAAAGCTTCAAAATATGCTTTCAGCTCAAGCCAATATGCCAATTCTCCACCTCCACCGATATAACATAAATTAGGAAGAATAACTTCTTGATATAGCGGCCTTGCAATAACATTTGGTGAAAAACGCTCAGGATAGGATTCCAGTTCCTCTTGCAATTCTTTAGCGGTAAAATGTATTTCTGTATCATTTACAAAGTATGTCCCATCTTTTTCTACAATACGTTTTCTAATGGAATCTTTTAGGTAGAAATAATTTATCTCTCTTGGGTTTACCTGTATTTTATAATTATCTGAAATGGATTCCAATTCAGCAATAGATTTTGAAACTATTTTATGAGGAAGCTGTTCAAAAATGTCCTTTTTGACATACGGTATCAGCAAACGTTTTAAATCTGAATCATCTCCATCCACAATTACCAATCCATATTGGCCAAATAATTCGTTTGCCAAAAAACGTGTGGCTTCAGTCAGCGTAGCATGTTCTAAATACGCCTTTTGGAATAAAGTTTTTAAATAGTTTGCATTGTCCGTTTCACCAAAGGTGTTTGTTATTACTTCAAAAACCGCATTTAATCCGTCGGTAGCCAAACGTCCAACCCCACCAGAGGATTTGGTATTCCATTGAACTTTTTTACCCTCAAAATTGAAATAGTTTATTTCCTCAAAATCGTGATCTTCAGTCGCCATCCAATACACAGGTACAAAACTAGAATTAGGATATTCTTGTTTAAGTTGTTCTGTTAGATTAATGGTAGAAATAATCTTGTACAAAAAATATATCGGCCCGGTAAATAGGTTTAATTGATGCCCAGTAACAATAGTAAATGTGCTCTTATCTGCAAGGGAATTTATATTAGAAACTGTATAATCAGAAGCATCGATATTAGCATACTGCTTCCTTAGTGAATCTACTAATATCTTTCGATTTTTTTGTGGAAAATTAGTTCCTTTCTCTTCTATTTGCTCTCTAAAATTTTCAAGCTTTGGTAATCGATTATAAAAAGGTTTTAGCTCCTTTTTCCCATCTAAATAATCACAAATTAATTCAGAAAAATAACCAGTTTCATTAAAAGCAATACAGTCTACCTCCATAAAAAGCGTAAAAACGGGTTAAAGATAAGCCACTTGTGTTTTTCCATTCCTAAAAATACGTTAATTGCTAAATATTGTTAGCTTTGAATTTACCAAAAAACCAATCTAGATATGAATCGTTCTATACTATTCACTGCACTTTTTCTATCAACTTTATTGACAGCTCAAAATATACAATCACCTTCAGAATTTTTAGGTTATGAGTTGGGTACACAATTCACAAGGCATTATGAAGTGGTTGATTATTATGAATATTTAGCAGAAGTTGCAGATGATAGAGTACAATTAACCGAATATGGACAAACAAATGAACGTAGACCCTTGTTACTTGCCTATGTTTCTTCGGCTAACAATATTTCAAATTTAGAATCAATAAGAGAGGAGCATTTAAAGTCTACCAATGGAGAAAGCAACGCCTCCAAAGCTATTGTATGGTTAAGTTATAATGTGCACGGCAATGAAAGTGTAAGTACAGAAGCCTCTATGCAGACTATTTATGAATTACTTACAAGTAAAAGCAATTATTTAGAGAATACCATTGTAATTATGGACCCGTGTATTAACCCAGATGGACGAGACCGCTATAGTAATTGGTATAATCAATATAAAAATGCACCGCATCAAGTAGACCCAAATAGCAAAGAACACCATGAAGGATGGTGGAACGGACGTAGCAATCACTATATGTTCGATTTAAACCGTGATTGGGCGTGGCTTACACAAGTTGAAAGTCAACAACGAATTAAATTTTATAATAAATGGATGCCTCATGTTCATGTAGATTTTCACGAACAAGGGGTTAACGACCCGTATTACTTTGCTCCGGCTGCAGAACCTTATCATGAGGTAATTACCAAATTTCAAATTGATTTTCAGAAAACTATTGGTAAAAATCATGCAAAGTATTTTGATGCTAATGGTTGGTTTTATTTTACTAAAGAAAGATTTGATTTATTTTATCCCAGTTACGGAGACACATACCCAACCTACAATGGTGCAATTGGCATGACTTATGAGCAAGGTGGAAGTGGTAGAGCGGGACTAGGTGTAATTACAAGAAATGGGGATACACTTACCTTAAAAGATAGAATTGCCCACCACCAAACGACCGGACTTTCTACAGTAGAAGTTGCAGCGAATAATGTAGACAAGTTGAATTCTGAGTTTAAAAAATTCTATCAAACAAAAAACTATAAATACAAGAGTTATGTATTAAATGGTGATAAGGATAAAATTAATGCATTGGCTAACTTATTAAGTCATCATGAAATTGAATTTGGAAAAGGGACTAATGGAACGGTTAAGGGTTTTAATTATAAAACTAACTCTCAAGGTTCATTAAAAATGAATGAAAACTCTTTAGTAGTTTCCACCAACCAGAAAAAGAGCACTATGGTAAAGGTTTTATTTGAACCTAATGCTAAATTAAGTGATTCTTTAACGTATGATATTACAGCATGGTCTTTGCCTTATGCTTATGGTTTGGATGCGATTGCGTCAACTACTGAAATAAGCAATACTAATTTTGAAACACCAAGTGAACAAAATTCAAAACTGAGTAAAAATACCTATGCCTTTGTTACCGATTGGAGCAGCATGAATGATGCAAGATTTTTAGGTGATCTTTTAAAGGAAAGAATCAAAGTAAGAACTAGTTATTCTCCATTTACTCTTGAAGGAAATTCATTTAAGCGTGGAAGCCTAATAATCACTGCAGCAGACAATCAAAATCACAAAGACTTTATAGGAACCTTGCAAAAGGTAGTTCAAAACAATTCCACTATTCGCTTAACTAACGTAAATACTGGTTTCGTAGATTCCGGGAAAGATTTTGGCTCCTCTTATATTCAAATGATAAAACCTCCTAAAATTGCCGTACTCTCTGGTAAACCCACATCTACATACCGTTTTGGGGAAATTTGGCACTTTTTTGAGCAACAATTGCATTACCCATTAACTGTTCTAGATAGTGACTATTTTAATCGTGTTGATTTGGATGAATACGATACTTTAATTTTACCTGGAGGTTGGTATGGCAGTTTTTTTAAAGAAGACCAACTTAAAAAACTTAAAGAATGGGTCAGAAATGGTGGCAACTTAATTGCTATGGGTGGAGCGATAAAAGCCATTGATGGAGAGAAAGGTTTTAATATTAAAATAAAAAAAACAGAAAAGGATAGTACGGAAACAGATCCAATGCCTCACGAAAATTGGCAAAGAGAAAGTATTAAAAACGCCATTACTGGAGCAATTTTTAAAGTAAGAGTAGATAATACTCATCCACTAGCATATGGTTATAATCAGGAATATTTTACTTTAAAACTAGGAAATGATTCTTATGATTACTTAGAAAATGGCAATGCGGTTTATCTTGAAACTAATACGAAACCTGTTTCGGGTTTTGCCGGTAGTGAAGCCCAAAAGAAAATTGGAAAATCTTTAATTTTCGGCGCAGAATCATATGGTTCTGGGAATGTGGTTTACATGGTTGACAATCCACTATTTAGAGGTTTCTGGGAGAATGGTAAGTTATTCCTTGCCAATGCACTATTCATGCTTAATTAAATCGAAATGAAAAATTGTATTCTTATCGGCTTAGGCCTTTTTAGTTTGACTTTTGCAATGGCACAAGAAATTATAAAACTACCCATCAAAGGAGATGAAAATGTAACTTGGGAATATCCTGAAAGAGAGTACTTTTCAGAAATATGGCAGAACCAAGTAGTTACGAATGTCTCACAACCTACTATGCAAGTCTTTCAACCCAGTCTAGAAAAAAATACGGGCACGGCGGTAATAGTAGCGCCTGGTGGGGGGTTATTTGCGCACAGCATAAACAGCGAAGGTAATGATGTCGGTGAGTGGTTAGCAGAAAGAGGAATTACCACCTTTGTATTAAAATATAGACTTGTGCCCACAGGAAAAGATGGTGTTGCCGAAATTTCAAATTTAGCAGCTACTAACCCAAATAAAATAGGAGAAGAAGTAGCAAAGGTATTACCGCTGTCTATCCAAGATGGATTAAATGCTATTGCTCATGTCCGTAAGAATTCTTCCGACTATGGTATTAATCCTTCTAAAATTGGTTTTATGGGTTTTTCTGCTGGTGGAGCAGTAACGATGGGTGTTGGGTATAATTATTCCAAAGAGAATAGACCAGATTTTTTAGTTCCAATTTATCCTTGGACTCGTGTAATTGAAGTCAAACAGCCTAAAACAGATGCCCCGCCAACACTTATAATTTGCGCAACAGATGACCCATTAGATTTGGCCGAAGGGTCTATTGCCCTTTATGAATCTCTACGAAAATCGGAGAAATCTGTGGCCTTGCACATGTACTCAAAAGGAGGGCATGGATTTGGTATGAAAAAACAAGATTTACCATCTGATCAATGGATTCAGCGTTTTTACGAATGGTCAATCGCCGAAGAAATAACAGTGCTAAAAAATTAATACATGCGTTTTGGCTTTCTCACGGTACTTGCACTATTCTTTTTATGCTCCATAAATGCACAGCAAGGCTTTCAAAAAGAAGTTGATGAAATCGTTGAACGAAATGACTCTTTATGGAATTCATCTGAAAAAACTATAGTTTTCACCGGAAGTTCTAGCATAAGACTTTGGAAAGATCTTCAGGAACGTTTTCCGGAACAACATATTCTAAATACCGGTTTTGGTGGCTCTCAAGCCTCAGATTTGTTATATCATTTACAGAATTTAGTACTGCGTTACCAACCTAAAAAGGTATTTATTTACGAAGGTGACAATGATATTTTTGCAAAAAAAAAGCCAAAAAAGGTTATTCAAACAACCCAAGCTATCATTCAGCGAATAAAGAAAGAAAATAAGAACACTAATATTATTTTAATCTCCGCAAAACCGAGTATTGCCAGATGGGGACTTAGAGGAAAATACAGACGTTTAAACCGAAAATTAGAGAAATTGACCTTATCGGACAGTAATCTATATTACGCAAACGTATGGGACATTATGCTCGATGGCAGAAAAGTAAAGAAAGATCTTTTCGTTGATGATGGTCTACATATGAACGCCAAGGGTTATGGGTTGTGGTATGAAAAAATTAAAATTTTTATGAAATGATAAAATCTGTCCTTTCTCAAAGTCTTTTACTTTTAGGCTTGATTATTGGTGTTTCTTCATGTACTGAAAAGATAGAAAAACTTATTCTTCCTGAAACAGATTTAGCAAAAGAGGCACTTATTCCGATGCCATTAAAAGTAATTCCAACGAACTCTGCTTTTGCACTAGACCAGTTTACAGCCATCTATACATCCCCAAGAAGTGAGAGCTTAAATAAGGTTGGGGCTTTTCTCTCTGAAAAAATTAATGCTAAAACAGGCTTAAGACTTTCTGTAAATACTGTAGAAGGTGAAACTGTTGACCGAATTATTTACATAAATCAAGTTGATGGTACCGAGTTAAAGGAAAAAGAAGCCTATCAACTCTATATAACTAAGGATTCTATCATTTTAAACGCAAAAACTAACGAAGGTGCTTTTAGAGGAATACAAACTTTAAGACAATTAATCCCTGAGAAAAGCAATGATACATTAAACACGCGTTCAATATGGCCTATTCCTACAGGTAAAATTATTGATAAGCCCAATTTTGAATATCGGGGAGCAATGTTAGATGTTGCTAGACATTTTTTTAGCGTTGAGGATGTAAAAAAGTATATTGATTTATTAGCATATTATAAAATAAACGCACTCCATTTACATTTAACTGATGACCAAGGATGGCGAATAGAAATAAAGTCTTGGCCAAAACTAACCGAGGTTGGTGGAAGTACCGAAGTTGGTGGAGAAGCTGGAGGTTTTTATACTCAAGAAGATTATAAAGAAATTATAGCCTATGCGAGCAAACACCACATGATGGTTATCCCAGAAGTTGATATGCCAGGGCATACGAATGCAGCATCCGTTTCTTATCCTTTTTTAAACGGAAATGGAAAAACTCCAAGACTTTATGAAGGCACCCATGTAGGCTTCAGTACATTCGATACTAGAAAAGATACCGTTTATACTTTTATCGATGATGTTGTGCGAGAAATAGCAGCAATCAATCCTGATCCCTATTTTCATATTGGAGGTGATGAAAGTGATGCTACCAAACATAAAGATTATGTCTACTTTGTTGAAAGGGTTGAAAAAATCGTAAATAAATACAATAAGAGAATGATTGGTTGGGATGAAATTGGGCAAGCCAATTTAGATTCTAGCTCAATTTCTCAATTCTGGAGACATGAAAATTTTATTAATGAGGCCGTTAAAAATAATATGAAGGTGATATTATCACCGGCCAAAAAAGCCTATTTAGATATGCAGTATGACCCTCTTTCTAAACATGGATTACATTGGGCTGCTTATATACCTGTGGATACTGCTTATGTATGGACTCCTGAAACGTATAGCGGAATACCTAAAGAAAATATTTTGGGTGTTGAAGCACCATTATGGTCTGAGACCATTAGTAACATTTCAGAATTGGAATATTTAGCTTTTCCAAGGGCCATTGGGTATTCAGAACTTAGCTGGTCTACCAAAGAAAATAGAAATTGGGACAGTTATAAAAAAAGACTGGCCAAACAAGCACAATATCTAGAACGTATGAACGTCAATTATTATCCATCCAAATTAATTGATTGGAAATCTAATGTAAACTCAAAATTGGACAAATGAAATCAAAATTAATAACATTAACAGCTTGCCTTACCTTGTTCTTAGGCTTTTCACAGGAGAATGATTCCAATTCTGCCAATAATGCAACGGTCTACTTTGTTAGGGCCAGTGGATTAGGTGCACTTATAAACTTTACTTACTTTGACGGGGAAGAACCCATTGGGAAATTTAATGGTCCAAAATATTTAAAATACGAATGTAGCCCGGGAGAACACTTATTTTGGGCAAAATCCGAAAACAAGTCTTTTGTTGAAGCCAATTTAAAATCTGGAGGAATCTACATTATAGATGTAGTTCCCCAAATGGGTGGTTTAAAAGCTGGTGTCAAACTAGTTCCCGTTGACAAAAACAATTATAAACTAAAAAAAATCCAAAAACTACTTTCAAAAAGAGAGTCAGAAACTTTTGATGAAACCCAGCGTACGAAAATTAAATCAGGAGAAACAGTGGCCAAGGGCATGGAAAGGTACTCCAAATTAAAAGAAAAGAACAGTGAGAAAATTGGTATTTTATCAGAAGATATGACCGTAAATAAAGAAGATTTAATCTTTATTAAGAAAAAGTAAAAAAGAATTAGGCTCTTGAAAACCAAATTTTCAAGAGCCGTATATTTATTTTTTGATACCCGGTAATCCCTGAGGCTTTTTTGTTTGCCAAGAAAAAGGTTCTGCCTTTTGCTCTTTAGGCCATACCTCGTCCAACGAATCGGCATTATACACCTTTCCATTTTTAACCACATGAGAAATCGTATTGGTGTTTCTAAGATTGGTTAACGGATTCTCATTAAGAATAACGATATCAGCGAGTTTACCTACCTCTAGGCTTCCTAAATCACCATCTAAGCCGATTGCTTCCGCACCGATTATTGTTGCTACCCGTAGTGCATCATGATTATCCATGCCCCCACTCGCAACGCTCCATAGTTCCCAATGAAAACCAAGTCCCTGTAATTGTCCATGACTACCGATACCTGCAAGTCCGTCAGCTTCAACCAGCTCCTTCATAAATTCAGCATGTTTTTTAAATACATGCTCTTCATCCATAAACCAACCTGGTCTTCTTCTAGATTTTCTAGCTAAATCGCCATAGGGCGTAAAGTATTGTATTTTTTTATCACCCCAAACATCTTCTCGGGAATAGTAATAATTTTCAGCCCAAGGACCGCCGTAAGAAACGAGCAAAGTAGGCGTAACGGCCATTTTAGACTCGGCTACGGTTTTCAACACATCATTATAAATAGGGTAAATGGGGAAAGAATGTTCATGCCCCGGATATCCATCTAACAATTGGGTCATATTCAATTTAAAATCCAATCCACCTTCCGTGGTAGGCATCAATTTTAATTCTTTACAAGCCTCAATGACCCATTGACGCTGTTGTCTATTACCGACCAAATACATTTTAATTGTTTTGGTATCAAAGTAGTTACTGTATTGTTTCAATACATCTTTGGTCTGCTCTAAACTATTTAGCTTGTAAAACCAAAAACCAAGTCCAGGTCCAGTACTATAAATCCGAGGACCATCAAGTTGACCAGACTCGACCATATCCGCATAGGTCAATACATCCGTGGTTCCTGTTTGCGGGTCACGGGTCGTTGTTACACCATAGGCCAAATTTGCGGTATATGACCATACTTGATTTTTATGAATCCCCCAAGCCGGTCTCATGTGCGCATGAACATCGACAAAGCCGGGCGTTATCGTTTTGCCGATCACATCGATTTCTTTGGTTCCATCGGGCACAGAAAAACTTCCGGAAGCTCCAATCGCTTTAATTCGATTGTTTTCGATTAAAATATCTCCGTTCTCGATAACATTCTTGCCTTTCATTGTAATCAAACGAGCTCCTTTAAGTAATAAATTACCTTGAGGAATATCACGCTTAAAAGGAACTTTTATTTGTAACTCATCGGCTTCGAACTTCTTATCTTCTTTTTTCTCTTTATCGTCTTCTTTGTCCGTTTTGGTAGAGTCTGATTTTTTCTCTGTTTTCTTTAGTTCTTTCTCTTTCTTTTTGGCCGCCGTAACGCTATCTGCAAATTGCTTGCCCGCTGCCAGGTCATATCCGAAAAAGCTAGACCCTAAAGACCAGTGAACAGTTTTACTATCTGATGACCAAACAGGAAATTCGCCTCCCATCACGGTTAATTTGATCGCAGGAAAAGCAGCATTTTCTGCTTTGGCCAAAGAAATAGTTGGTGTTTTTCCGTATCTGGGAATAGTTACCTTATAGATATCATTATTAATTTTCGCCAGAACCGATTTACCATCGGGAGATATACGAATTTCTTGTGGTTGTGAAGATTGGTCATTTGGTTCTTCGTTTCCATTTTTACCTGATAGAATATCATGCCCCCCAAATGCATCATGAAAAACATCTTGCGAACCATACGTAACTATCCCTTTCAATTTTAAATGTTCTTTGATATCTGTACCGTCCCATCGCATTGAGATCAAACCTTTACCCCCTTGGTAGAGATAAACCCTATCATCTACCTTGGTAAAATGAGGTCTTACTCTTCCCTTTGTTTTATCAATAACATTAATAGGTCCACCATCCGCATTTATCCAAACCAAATCTTCAGCTGTTCTGCCTGACAATGGACCAACTAAATCTTCAAATACTTGTGCGCTTCCACGATGAAAAGCAATTCTATCAGAGTTGTATGACCATTCAGGGTATGTATATACACCTGGCGTAGTTGTTAATTTGGTGGCTCTTGCTCTTCCATCAACATTAACTTTATAAACGTCTCCCCCACCTTGTTTCCAGGTAGTAAACACTACAAACTTACCATCAGGGGACCATGAAGGGTGGGCCTCAATAAAATCGTTGTTTGTAAGTCTTCTTGGGGTACCATTAGGATACTCCATAACATACAATCTGTTCAAAGCTGTAAATGCCAACTTAGAACCATCTGGGGAAGGTTTGGCATTACGTATTTGAGTCGCAAAAGCTTCGGCTTCATCTGTAATAGGATATTTAAACTGTAACAAAGGCCCCATATCCAGCTTCACATCAACCGAAAAAGGAATTTCGGTGGCAGTGTTATTTTCAATAGAAATCGAATAAATCTTTCCACCATAAGAAGCAACTAAATTCTTACTATCTGGCGTAAAAGACATTGCTGGCAGAACACCTAATGGCGCTATTGATTCTTGCTCATCTCGCTGCACGGGATAAGCCAGCCACTTCTCACTACCCGTTTTTAGGTTACGTATTACCAAGCCGGTCTCCGCTTCAAAACGAGTACCAAAAACCAACCAATTTCCATCTGGTGATAAGGTAGGCGTAAAGGCTGAACCATACTTAGAAGTGATGGTCGCCATGTCGCTATCTTCCATATCATAAGTAGCAATTTGATATTGAGGAAGCTGCGCATTATAATTCCATGAACCGCGACGCTGAGAGAAGTAAAGTAATTTACCATCTGAAGAGAAAGCAGGGTCTATCAACTTTATGTTTTTTGGCTCACTTACCAACTGACTACCAGAGCCTCCATCTTTATGGTAAATATGGGGTTTGATATTTCTTCTTCCTTTGACCCCGACAATATATTCGCCATCGGGAGTCCACTCGGCCGAAAAGAAGTTATGTTTGCTCTCTTTGGTTATCTGTTTGTCTTCTTTTGAAGACAAGTCCATTGTCCAAATATTATCCGAGCCACTCTTATCTGATATAAAGACCAAGGATTTCCCATTTGGACTATATCTTGGATGCACATCATACGCAATGCCTGATGTTATCTGCGTTGCTTTTCCCCCGGCTATCGGAATGGAATAAATATCACCCATTAAATCAAAGACAATGGTTTGTCCATCAGGACTTACATCCAATGAAATCCAAGTACCTTCATCAGTGGTAAACTCAACTGTACGTTCTGGTTCTAAAGGCAGTTCTTTTGTTGCCTTTTTGGTGGAATCTTTTTCTTTTTCTTGAGCTAAAGTGCTTGTAAAATTAAAAAGCACTAAAAGCATCAGCCAGATGCTTAGAATACGATTTTGCATGTTGGTAGTTTGATTAATTAGTTGTCTCGTAAGATAACTAAACTACCTGTAAATAAGAATAGATATTAACTTAGAAATAACAATAAATGCTCACCTATTCTCCTTCAAAAGCTATACTGCACTACATAAAAAATGTTTAGACTCTTTGAGTCATAATTGTTAAGAATATTGTTCATTTACACTATTATTTTTAATGACATTCGCATAAGCTCGGTATTTATGATAATTGGGAAGAATCTCGAAAAACGATTTATTTAATTAAGTGCTTAAAAATATGATGATTTCTATTTTTAAACTGTAAATAAAGATTACCCCTTACCTTCTTAAATTTATTGAAAATAAAACTTGATTTTTGTTAACCAAGTCTCTTTATGTTAACAAATCTTGTTCTTATGCAGCTCTAAGAGTAAGGTACTCACCTTCTCAAAATCTATGGGCTTGACCATATATTTTAAAATATTGTTAAAACTATCTGTCTTTTCCATATCCTCTGGCCTTCCAGACGAAGTCGTTACGATTATTGGAGTATCAGGACAGATTTTTAGTCTTTCCTTTACCTCAAGAAATTCCCACCCATCCATAACCGGCATATTAAGATCTAACAGTATTAGTTCTGGACATTGATTGGCCAATAAATAGTCTATTCCTTCTTGGCCGTTAGTTACTACTAAATTGTTTGTGTAACCCATTTTAGTAAGGTTCGTAGTGGTAATGAAATTGGTTATTTCATCGTCATCAATTATTAATATTTTCAACATAATATCTAAAATTAAAATTGTATCGTAAATTCAGTACCTATATTTATTTTACTCTTTACTTTAATGTTACCACCATTTTTCTTAATTATTGTATAAATAATATAAAGTCCGACCCCTAAGCCATCAACATGTGTATGCATACGTTTAAAGAGACCAAAAATTTTGTTTGTGGCTAAATTCTCATCAAAGCCAATCCCATTATCTTTAAAAAACAAGTGTGTTCTACCTTTTATAACTTTGGTAGATATCTTAATATTCAGTTTTCTGTTAGGATGCCTATACTTTAGCGCATTAGACATTAGGTTGAGCAGAATACTATCTATATGCGAAGGGTTGTACTCTATAAAGGGACATTTAGAAAAATCTTCTTTTATAATTGTTCTACTATTAATAATTTCCTCTGAATGAGTCAATTTTATATTTTCAATTATCTCAGCGAACAAAATCTTTTGATGTTTCTCTCCAAAACTTGATTTAACCGCCATCACGTCATTAATACCCCTTATTTTACTGCACATAACTTCTGCCACTTTTCCAATCCTATCAACCATTGGATAAAGCTCATCAGAAATATCATTGGTACTCAAAACAATTTTTATCAGACTTTTTAGGTTAGAAAGCGGAGCTTTTAAGTCATGAGCAACAACATAAGAAAAATCTTCTAACTCTTGATTCTGTACCTTTAAATGTTCATTTGCATTCTGCAATGATGTTTTCGCGTTTTTTAATTCTCCTATTATGTCTGTCAAAGTAGTTACGTCTAGGGTTGATATTCCCATAAAGTCACCAATTTTAAAGGCTCTAATCATAAATTTATGTTCAATACCATCCTTGGTGAAAAAAGAAACGGAGTCGAAACCTAGCGGTTTTCCTGTTTTAAGGACATTTTTATAAGATTCCAGCCTTTTTGTTCCTTTTAGATATGGGAACATATCCAAAAGACTTTTACCAATAAATTGCTTTCTATTAAGACCTGATACGGTTTCCGCTGCATTGTTTACGTCTACAAAAACTAATTCACTGTTTAAAATGACTAGTGGCGAATAGGCCTTTTCAAAAAAGACGCTTTTTAAATGGTCATTAGATTCACTAATACTTAAATTCATATTTTATCAATTCTAAAAATCAACTACCGAATTACAAATGACAAAACTCTTAAGATTAAATTCTAAAGCTGGTCTCATATGGATAACTGATATAAAAATGTAGTTGAAGAGCGGGTTTCTGTGGTTGAATTAATCTGATTAAAAAAATCCTTTTTATTCATAAAGTACATTGCCAAGAATAAAAAAGCCTTGATATAAAAATATCAAGGCTTTCCTACTTTAAAACTTTTATATTTTACTATTCCTCTTCCGAAATCTCTTTCGCAGATTCATTATCCGCAGTAGCTTCTGAAAAATCTTTTATACCATGGTCATTGAGAATATTATACCATTGGATGATTTTTTTGATATCACTGGCATAAACCCTATCCTCATCATAATTGGGCAATATTTCAAAGAAATATTCCTCCAATTTAATTTTGTCCTCTTTATGACCGATAGAAGTTTTACCACCGTTCTCTTTTTCAAAGATTTTTTGAAAAACCTCTCTTAACGGTACTTCTTCCTCTAAAGTATAAATAGCAATCTCTGAAAGTACACTGACATTATTGCGCAAACTTACCGTGACCCGTTTACCATCTAAAAGTGATTCACCTACAAAGCCTGCTCTTGTTTGGGTAAGTAACTTGTATAGACCTGGTTTGCCTCCTATAGAAAGAATTTTATCTAATGCCATTATTAACAAAATTTATGCGCGCAAAAATATGCTTTTAGTTGAGAATGCAAGTTTTTTTAACGTGCTTTTTTAGGGTTGGGAAAACGCATTTTGTATTCAATATTAATTTTCCCTTTTGATATCTTTTCGAGACGATTCTTTAATAATCTTTTCTTTAAAGAAGAAAGTTTATCCGTAAAAAGAATTCCTTCAATATGGTCATACTCATGCTGAATAACACGAGCCAGAAGCCCATAGTAAGTCTCGGTATACGATTTAAAGTTTTCATCTTGATAGGTAATTTTGACCGTATCCTTTCGATTGACATCTTCCCTAATGTCTGGTATGCTCAGGCATCCTTCGTTAAATGCCCATTCCTCCCCAGTCTCTTCTTCAATTTTAGCATTGATAAAGACTTTTTTAAAACCACTCAATGCTTTTTGCTCTTCTTCGGTTAAGTCTTCATCATCGGAAAAAGGAGTAGTATCTACTAAAAACAACCTAATCGGCAGGCCTATTTGGGGAGCTGCCAATCCAACGCCGTTGGCATTGTACATCGTCTCCCACATATTCGCCAATAACTCTTTTAACTGGGGGTAAGCCTCCGTAATCTCATCTGCTTTTTTTCTTAAAACAGGGTCTCCGTAAGCTATAATTGGTAATATCATAAACTATCTTCTATCTAAATATGCCTGTAAAATTATTGTGGCACTAATCTCATCAACCAAAGCTTTATTTTGTCTTTGCTTCTTTTTAACACCTGAAGCAATCATACTTTGCACTGCCATTTTTGAGGTAAATCTTTCGTCTTGTCGCTCCAACGGTATGTTAGGAAATTGCTTGGTAAATTTATTCAAAAACTTTTGAATAAGTACTTCGGATTCTGAAACAGAACCATCCATTTGTTTGGGTTCACCTACAATAACACATTCTACTTTTTCTTGAAGAAAATATGTCTTTAAAAAATCCATTAACTGCGGTGTTTCAACGGTCGTAAGACCAGAAGCAATGAGTTGTATTTCGTCTGTTACGGCAATTCCCGTGCGAACTTTTCCATAATCCAATGCCAACAAACGTCCCAAATTTGAATTTTTGGCAAAAATAACCCTAAAAATGTTATGCCCTTAAATTTGATTCAAATATTGTTTTGATACGTTTATATTTGCCAAAAAAGGGAACCATGACAGAATTAAGAACCCAAATAGAAAATGCTTGGGATAATAGAGCACTTTTAAAAGAAGCTGAAACTCAAAATGCCATACGCAAAGTTATTTCTTTATTAGATGATGGAGAATTACGTTGCGCTGAACCCACTTCTAACGGATGGCAAATTAATGAGTGGGTCAAAAAAGGGGTGGTTCTTTATTTTCCGATTCAAAAAATGGAAGTGCTTGAAGCCGGTATTTTTGAATATCATGATAAAATTCCATTAAAAAGAGGCTATCAAGAAAAAGGAATTCGGGTAGTACCTCACGCTGTGGCCCGACATGGCGCTTATATTTCTTCTGGCACCATTCTAATGCCCAGTTATGTAAATATTGGAGCTTATGTTGATGAAGGTACTATGGTAGATACATGGGCTACTGTTGGTAGTTGTGCTCAAATAGGAAAGAACGTACACCTTAGTGGCGGGGTCGGTATTGGCGGCGTTTTAGAGCCGTTACAAGCGGCACCGGTTATCATTGAAGATAATGCTTTTATAGGATCACGTTGCATTGTTGTGGAGGGAGTTAAGGTAGAAAAGGAAGCTGTTCTCGGAGCCAATGTTGTACTCACCGCGTCAACTAAAATTATTGATGTTACAGGTAGCGAACCAGTAGAAAGAAAAGGTGTGGTTCCGGCAGGTTCTGTGGTGATACCAGGCAGTTATACCAAAACATTCAATGCTGGAGATTATCAGGTACCTTGCGCACTTATAATCGGTAAACGTAAAGAAAGTACAAACAAAAAAACGTCGTTAAACGATGCGCTTCGCGAATATGATGTAGCTGTGTAGTCCAAGATGAAAAAAATACTTGTCATACAACAGAAAATGATTGGTGATGTATTGGCAAGTACCCTACTTTGCGAACATCTTAAAATTCATTTTCCAGATGCCGATGTTCACTTTTTAATCAATGAACACACTAGAGCCGTGGTTGACGGCCACCCTTCTATTGACAAAATAGTTCTGTTCAAGAAAAAATATAAAAAAGAAAGAAGACAGTTTTATACGTTTCTTAAGGGGATAAAAAAAGAGCAATATGATCTTGTAATTGATGTGTACTGCAAGCTAGAAAGTAATCTTATTAGTTATTTCTCTAGGGCTGCTTTGAAAATCTCTTATGAGAAATGGTATTCTAAATTTATTTACGATCATTTGTTCACCTATTCACAAAACCTCGATACAAAATTGGGTTTAGCTATCGAAAATCGATTATTATTACTTTCTCCTATTATTCCAAAACTTAAAGAACCAGAATTATCACCCAAAATATTCCTTTCTAAAGAAGAACGAAGAGCCGCTGAGGAACTTTTGAGGCAACATAAAATTGATACTTCCAAAAAGGTATTTATGATCGGTATGTTGGGCAGTAGTTCTATTAAGAGCTACCCATTAGACTATTTGGCCAAAGTTATCGATTACATTACCCAAGAATATGAGGCAACTTTGCTTTTAAATTATATTCCTAGTCAAAAAGAGTATGTTAAAGAACTTCTTCAACTTTGCTCTGAAAAATCGAGGCAATCAGTTAAAGAAAACGTTTTTTGCTCTTCTTTAAGAGCGTTTTTAGGGCTATTAAGTATTTGTGATGCCTATATAGGTAACGAGGGAGGCGCAACAAACATGAGCAAAGCCCTTGGCATACCTAATTTCTCTATTTTTTCCCCTTGGATTTCTAAAAAAGCATGGTTAACCTACAATGAAAACCCTGCTAACTATGCCGTGCACTTGGCCGACTATTCAGAAAAAAATATTCTCAGTATGCCAAAAAAAGAGCGAAAGAAGAATTCGTTAGCACTTTATAAACTTTTTAAACCTGAATTTTTTAAGGAAGAGCTACTGCAATTTATCAAAAGAGAAGTCTTCTCTGAGTAACAATACCTGATAGGCATCCATAACAATTTTCCAATTCTTTTCCAGCATATAGCCTATTGCTAATTTGCCCTTACCACCATTTGGCAAATCGCAATCGTCAATTAAAACAATACTATTTTGATGTAAACGACTTTCGATCGCCTTAAATTCTAACAAATGATGTTCTTGGCTTTTCTTCTGTACCTCAACATCGCTGCTGTAGTCATAGCTATCCAAATAAAGTAAATCAACCTTGTCTTTAAAATTTTCTAAAAATATCAAAGAATCTGAATGGTGGATTTTCACAAACTCATTTAAGTTCTGCTTATCAACTTCTTTTTGGGCGTTTTTACAAGAATCTTCACTTATATCCACGGAATGCACGAACGCCTCATTTTCTTTTGCCCATTTACCAAAAACTATGGTTGCGGCGCCATTACTTTTAGCTCCGTGCAGACCCTCCCTTGAGGTTCCTGTTTCGATAATGGTTTTTGCTTTAATGGTTTTCATTAAATCCATCACCTTTAAAAAAGTATTCCTTCTTTTTCTAAAATCATACCTAAAAGGCATAAACGGATATAAAGATTTATGTTTTATAAATTTTCCAAGAAAAAAACCAAAAATTCCTAGGGCAAGAATCCAAATAAACCAATCCATAAAAATATTTTTTCAAATATAAGACAACCCTTTTCGGTTTTTAGACTCTGTATAGTAAAGGTTGGTATTACAAAATAAAATCAAGTTGTAAGAAAAATACTTATTGAGTACAATTTTATCTTCTTTTTTTTGTTATAGTTTTGCAACACCAAACCGCAAGAATACCAAATTATGGCTGAAATGCACACCCCAAAGCAGAAGCTATCGGCATTAATTATAACCTATAATGAGATTGGTTACATTGAAAGATGTATTGAATCAATTTCATTTGCAGATGAAATTATAGTTGTTGACTCTTATAGCACAGATGGAACTTATGAGTTTCTTTCAAAACAGCCTAATGTAAAGGTCATTCAAAATCCTTTTGCAAACTTTACAGCGCAAAAGTCTTATGCCCTAGAACAAGCAGCAAACGATTGGGTACTTTTTGTTGATGCCGATGAAGTGGTAACTCCTAATTTAGAAACAGAGATTGTTTCTACCATAAACGATCCCAAAGCTTGCGAGGCATATTGGTTCTACCGAACATTTATGTTTCAAAACCAAAGACTGAATTTCAGTGGTTGGCAAACCGATAAAAATCATCGTCTTTTTAAGAAAAGTAAGGTAAAGTTCACCGATGCCAAACTCGTTCACGAAACATTAGAAGTGGATGGCAATTCTTGCATTTTAAAAGAAAAACTAACACATTACTGTTACAAAGATTTTGAGGACTATAAATCTAAAATGCTTCATTACGGAAGGTTAAAAGCCAAGGAAGCATTCTATAAAGAAAAGAGATTTAACTATTTTCTTCTAGTATTTAAGCCCCTTTGGAAATTTCTTTACCAATTCGTCTTACGTTTAGGTTTTCTAGATGGTAAAAAGGGAATAACTGTTTGTTATTTGAACGCCTTAAGTACTTTAGAGCGTTACCGTGAGTTAAAACGATTGGAAAAAAAGAATGAGTTGGCTTATTACTTGGTTATGCCATAGTGGGTCCAAACGTGTTTTTCTGTTTTCGTTTCTTTTCTAATTTTTCTGTTCTTTGCAATAGATTCAGGTGTTTTGTAGCCCCTTTTATGGTCTAAGTGAACGCAAACCGCACTATATCTCAACTGTTTTGATTTAAGTCCGAAATTAAAAAGCCTTTCACCTAGTTCCCTATCCTGTCCGCCATATTGCATTCTTTCATCAAAACCGTTCACGTTCAAAATATCCTTTTTCCAACCAGAAGAATTATGTCCGTTCCAACTCGCATTTGTGGGGGTAACCGTATTTAAAAGTTTTGATAAAATTCCTTTAGCTATAAGCTTATTGTTTTTAAAGGTTTTAGGAATACCTTTTTCTTTCAACCAATTAATTTGAAAGCACTTTTGCTGTTCGATATCCTCTAGAGTAATCATCTTAGAAATATTCATGGGCAGCATGTAATAGCCTCCAGAAATAAAATACCCCTTTTGTTTATTAATGTAATGCACATGCACAAAGTCTTCACGAGGAATACAATCGCCATCTGTCATAATAATGTATTCGGCGTTACATGCCGCTACAGACTTATTTAAAATACGTGACTTTTGAAAACCATCATCTTCTTGCCATACATGAACGATGTTATAGAAGACCTTTTTTTCTATTTCTTCTAATAGCTCTTTTGTTTTTGGACCTGAACCGTCATCGGCAATAACAACTTCAAAGTTTTTGAATGTTTGGCAATTAAAACCCCAAAGTACTTTCTCAAGCCATTCTTCAGCATTATAGGTACTTATTATTACAGATATTTTTGGTGCTTCCATTTCGACAAAAATATAAAAGTCTAGCTGTATCTTTGACTTTTATGATAAAATTACAATGAAAGAAAAAGTTGGGCTTGTAGAACTTACTACCTACCATGAAGAATGTCTGCACTCACAGGCACTTTTTCTTAAAGATGCAGGCTATGACGTCCATCTATTTATACATCCTAAATTAGTGAATCAGATAGCTGACTATAAAGCTCTTTTCACTGAAATAATTACTATTGAGGCTACATCAAAAACCTTTTTCTTAAAGAGAGTTCTACGCTTTTTAAAATTGCATAAAATAATCCGTCAAAATAAATTTCTGTTCCTAATTTTCAACACTGCAAGCTCTAAAAAAGAAGTAATCGGTCTAACATTCTTACTAAAAAACAAAGTGAAATGTGTCGGCGTAATTCATAATCTAAAGAAAGTCAATTCAAGTCTCTCTCAAAAGTTGATCAACAGGTATATTAAAAAATACTTTGTAATTAACGATTATCTACTGAAATCGACCGAAATTGATGACAAAACTTTGTCTTTTGAAAGTTTTTATCCCATTTTTTTTCCTAACTATAAAACTGCTGACCTTATAAAACCTCAAAATGAATTATGGATAACCATACCAGGTGGACTGGATTTTAATAGAAGGGATTACATAACAATAGCCAAGGGCATATCTAAAAATACAAATATCAAAATTCACATTCTTGGAAAAATAGATAGACAAAACGAAGACACAATTGCATTTTTACAATATTTAGAGTTAAATAATATTGATGCTAAATTTCATTTTTTTGACGAATTTATTCCCAATAATCTCTTTCATTCCTATTTGAAAAAATCAGATTATATATTGGCCCCAGTTTTAATCAAAAATGAGAGTTATACCAAGTATAAAATTACTGGAGCATATAATCTAGCTTTCGCATATAAAACACCACTCATCTGCCCTAAACCGCTAGAAGTAATCCCAGATTTAAAAAACCATTCTTTCTTCTATGAAGATGCAGATTCCCTATCTAGACTAATTGATAGATTAAGTAATGAAAATGAATCGAAAAAGGTTTTCTATCAGGGTTCAAAATGGAGCTTTAAAAATCAACAGAATAGGTACATAAAATTCCTCAAATCGAAGTAATGAAGGAAATTGGGTTTTCACTAGAGTTAAACAATTGCCTCAAAGCCTTAAAAAATGGTGAAATTATACTCTACCCTACCGATACAGTTTGGGCTATTGGCTGTGATGCAACCAATAATGAAGCGGTTAAAAAAATAGATGCATTAAAAAAAAGAGCGCTCAATGATACATTAATTTGTCTAGTTTCAAGTCAGGCTATGCTAGAAAGGTATGTAGAATCCGTACCAGATGTAGCTTATGATATAATGGACTTAGCGACCAAACCCACTACCATAATTTTTGATAAACCAAAAGATCTTGCAGAAAGCCTAGTAGCATCGGACAATACTATTGCAATTCGCGTGGCCTCCGACAAATTTTGTCGATACGTAATCAATAAGTTTGCAAAACCTATTGTTTCTACCTCGGCAAATGTTTCCGGTTTTCCAACTCCCAAAAATTTTAAAGCTATTTCCAATGAAATTTTAACAGGAGTAGACTATGTGGTAAATTTGCACCAAGAAAAAGAAAATTCTTCTCCCTCATCCATTATTAAACTAAGTAATAATGGTATTGTGAAAGTAATTCGAGAATAATTCAGTCAGCAGAATGAGCCATAAAGAGGCCTTACAACATCCTATTATTGAAGTTATTGGTAAAAGTGCCAATGAGCTCGATGTGGAAGCCTATGTCATCGGTGGCTTTGTAAGGGACTATTTTCTAAAAAGAGGTGATGCTAAAGATATCGATGTTGTAGCTGTTGGAAGCGGAATAGCACTTGCACAAAAAGTAGCTTCTAAATTAGATGGAAAACCCGAAGTGACCGTTTTCAAAAATTTCGGAACCGCAATGCTAAAACATCAAGGTTTGGAATTGGAATTTGTAGGAGCCAGAAAAGAAAGCTATACAAGGGATAGTCGCAACCCAATTGTTGAAGATGGCTCTTTAGAAGATGATCAAAATAGAAGAGACTTTACCATCAACGCAATGGCATTGGGGCTCAATAAAAATAGTTATGGAGTCTTATTAGACCCTTTCAATGGCATTGAAGACCTTAAAAATCAACTGATTCGCACTCCGCTACATCCAGACATCACCTACTCTGATGATCCTCTTAGAATGATGCGCGCGATACGTTTTGCAACGCAATTAGATTTCACCATTGAACGAGAATCACTTGAGGCCATTACCAAAAACAAAAAGCGGATTAAGATAGTCTCAAAAGAACGTATAGTTGAAGAGTTACATAAAATACTATTGACTTCTAAACCATCTAAAGGCTTTGCGTTACTTAACAAAACAGGATTATTAGAGTTTATCTTACCAGAATTAACGGCGCTACAAGGTATTGAAGAAATTGAAGGACAACGCCATAAAGATAATTTTTGGCACACTCTGGAAGTTGTAGACAATATTACAGAAACTACGGATGATTTATGGTTAAGATGGGCTGCTTTACTACATGATATCGGAAAAGCCCCTACAAAGAAGTTTCACAAAAAAATTGGGTGGACTTTTCACGCCCATGAGTTTGTCGGCTCAAAAATGGTCTATAAATTATTCAAACGTCTGCGGATGCCTTTGAACGACAAAATGAAGTTCGTTCAAAAAATGGTGCTAATGAGTTCGCGCCCTGTCATACTCTCTGAAGAACATGTAACCGATTCTGCCGTTAGAAGATTGGTTTTTGATGCAGGCGATTATGTTGATGATTTAATGACACTCTGTGAGGCCGACATCACTACTAAAAACCCAAAAAAGCAGAAAAAGTATAAAAACAACTTCAAAATAGTTCGAGAAAAAATTATTGAAGTAGAGGAACGTGATAAAGTTAGAAACTTTCAGCCTCCTGTCACCGGAGAAGAAATTATGCAAGTATTCAATCTAAAGCCTTCAAGAGAAATTGGAATAATAAAAGATGCCATAAAAGAAGCCATTTTAGAAGGCGATATACCCAATGAACATCAAGCCGCATACGATTTTATGCTAGAAAAAGGAAAAGAACTAGGTCTAACAGCAGTTGTTATATGAACAGAAACTTCAGAAAACTCGCTAAAACTGCTTTGATATTAGTCTATTTGGTTATCATTGCCGGAGCTGTCGTACGAATGACAGGTAGTGGTATGGGCTGCCCAGATTGGCCTAAATGTTTTGGATATTACATTCCTCCCACCAATGTGAAAACATTAGAATGGCAACCTCAGCGCGAATTTGAAAAAGGACAGGTCATCATTGTAAATGAATCTTTAAAGGTGGCAAAGACAAATTTTGTCACCGGGCCGATATTTTCTGAAACCAATTGGGAAGCATATATAAAGCATGATTATGCTACATTTAATGTCTGGCACACTTGGATAGAGTATATCAATCGTCTTTTTGGTGCCTTAGCCGGTTTGGCCACCTTAATTTTAGCTATCTACTCCTTTAAATTCTGGAAGAAAAAGAAAAGAATCACTTTACTTTCTTGGCTGATAGTTTTTGGAATGGTGTTTCAGGCCTGGTTGGGTGCGACAGTCGTGTATTCTGTATTGGAGCCCGTTAAAATAACCGTTCATATGGTAATGGCGCTTCTGATCGTAGCTTTTATTTTATATGTCATATTTGAGGTAAACGAACAGAATATACTCCATAAACATAAGAGACCGCTGACCACAATATTTATACTATCGCTTATCTTGACTTTAATACAAATAATCTTAGGAACTCAAGTGCGGCAATTCGTAGATGAGCAAATAGATGTGGTCGGAGAAAATGCAAAAGACTTGTGGCTATTAAAGCCAACAGCTCAATTCTATATTCATCGATCGTTTTCAATTTTGGTAGTGCTTCTTAATTGTTATTTATTTTACACGATCAAAAAAAATAGTTTGGGCTTTGAAAAAATGAATTGGGTAATTGGCTTAATCATTCTCGAAGTGTTTACTGGCATTTTAATGTACTATGTAGACTTTCCATTCGGCAGCCAGCCTTTACATTTGGTTTTTGCCAGTATTTTATTTGGCACACAATTCTATTTGGTTTTAGAAGCCTTAAAAGCTTCTAAAAGTCACAAAACTTTGTACCTTTAGCCCCATTAATTTTTTTATCGATGATTTATAAAATCAGGGTGATACTTGATACTGAAGAGGATATTTTTAGGGATTTAGAACTTGAAAACTCCAATACCCTAGAAGATTTTCATAATGCCATTACTCAAGCTTTTGGTTTTATGGGCAATGAAATGGCCTCTTTTTATACTTGCGATGAAGAATGGGTTCAAGACGAAGAAATTGCACTTTTTGATATGAGCGAGTCTGGTTCGGATGTTCGTTTAATGAATGAAACCTTATTGTCTGATGTTCTAACGGAAAACGAACCTAAACTCATCTATGTTTACGATTTTTTGAGTATGTGGACGTTTTTTGTGGAACTGGCCGATATTGTTGAAAAGGAAGATGGCAGAGTTTATCCAAATGTACTTTTTAGTTTTGGTGAATTGCCTGATTCTCCCCCAGAAAAAAGCTTTGAGTCGAAACCCACAATGGATTTTGATGATAATTTTGAGAGCTATGACGATTTAGATTTTGATGAAAATTGGAACTAGTCTTGATTGCCTACAAACTCATATTGAAATAAAATATTCCTAATTTCTTAATTAACCATAGATAAATGCTAAACCTTTATCCTGCCCAAATTGAAAGTGTTTCTTTGCACAGAGTCGGTAATAAAAATAAAAACGAAGCTATTTTTTTATCCGCAGAACCCCATACATTGAACGATGAAATGGCCGGCTTGCTTAAGGAGTATTTTTTTAGGCCTTTTAGAGAAAAGGAAGAAAACTATTTTAAGTTTTCAAATGAAGTAGATGTAGAATTCAATGAGGTGTACAAAGCCGTTGTTGAAATTTTTGAAGACCCTTCAAAAGCACATGCAACATCAAAGAAAATAACTACACATTTATACGAACAGTCCAACCACCCCCATATCAAAAGCGGCGAGGTATATATCGTTTTCTTTTCCGATATGGTCATTGATAACAAAAAAACTGAAGCAGTTGGTATTTTTAAAAGTGAATTAAAGCACGACTTTCTTCAGTTTGAAGAAAGAAATCAAAATTTGGATATTTTAATCCGTCAGGGAATAAACACGAATAAATTAGATAAAGGATGCCTGGTCTTTAATCAAGATAAAGAAGAGGGGTATAAAGTACTTTCGGTCGATAGCAACAGGTATGATGCCAAATACTGGCTTGAAAATTTCTTGGGTCTAGAACCCCTTACCGATGAGAATTTTTACACCAAAAACTATTTAAAATTCTGTCAAAACTTTGCAAAAGACGTAGTCTTGCCCGCCGAAGATAAGCAGCAAGAAGTACTATTCATGAATAGAGCCGTTAACCACTTTGCCAAAAACGATGCTTTTGAAGAAAGTAGCTTTTTGAACGAGGTAATGGAAAACCCCGAATTGATACCAGAATTCAAACATTACAAAGTTGAAAAGGGCCCTAAATACAGTATTGAAGATGTATCAAACTTTGATATCGCCAATAAGGCAGTTTCTGATGCCCGTAAAAAAATTAAAAACGTTATTAATCTTGATACCAATATTCAGATTAAGATGGATTTTATCAACCCTGAGTCTGCAGAAAAATTTGTTGAAAAAGGTTGGGACGAAGAACGGCAAATGTATTATTACTTGGTATACTTCAACAAAGAGCAGAAAAGCTAAAACTTTTTATCGATTATCTGCTTCATACTAACGTCTTCATAGTTTCTTTTAACAAAATCTAAGGCCGTATCTAAAACTTCACCCATTGTTTTGCACTTTTTAAACTCTACATCCATGGTGAATTCATGAATTTCCTTTTTTAAGCGTTCAATATTCTCTGGCAGCGAAATTCTATCCGCTCTTGCTGCACTCACTAATTGTTTTATTCTTTTTCCCGAACTGATGATTCTTTTGGCAACAATAGAACGTTCTTCTATTTTATATTGATCAACAGAATATTCTTGAAGTTTTTCTGAAACCAATTCTACCATTTTATAGTTTTCTTTAAAAAACTGGGGCAGGTAAACCCTTAATTTACCTTCAAAACATTGTTGGTCAAAATCAATTGCCCTGATTCTATAGACAACATGGTCAAAGTCATGAACCGGTACAATTACATAATTGTATGAACGCATATCGCCCAATAAACGAATCATACAGCGTTCATTGAACTTGACAAATTCTTTGGCTAGTTGCGCTTTTTCTGATGCCGTGCATTTTGGGAGCACATTTTTAATAAATACATCACCGGGAATACCCGCAATATGCTCTTCAATTAACGTGTCTTTATAGACCAGAAAATTTAAATTGTATGGTGAAAGCATGTGCTCCAATTCTAAACCATATATTCTTGAAGCATCGGTTTTCTTTACATAAAAATGAGTGTAATTATCATTTAAAATATTTCTAACCTTAATTCTAAAAGGTTTTGAGTTGCCAAAAGTGCAGTAATCAATGGCATCGATATTCAGATATTCCAATATGCGCTCACTACCGTCAGAATGCAGTATGGAATATACTTTCTTAAGGCTTAAATCAATTTCTTCCCTGTCAAAATCAGAGTAAAATACCCTTACCCAGAGTGTATCATTATCTTCATTGTCATATACCGCAACAGAACCTGCAAAACGAAGCAGGTCATCATAAAAAATAGGAATTTCAATATTTCGATTGTAACGACCTAAATACGTATCAAGTTTTTTCTTAACTGGATAAGCTGGTTTTTTTTTGGACATTAATTTTTCTTCCATCAGTTTGCACTTTTCACCATTGTTAAAACCCTAACGCAATGATTTTTAAGTATTCTCTTACTTTCTTTAAAAAATCATAAGACCGTTGAGATGCTAATATAATCGGTTATTTACATAACACCCATATTTATCAACATCTTAAAGCGGTTTTACAACATAAAATTGTAGTAGTTGTTCTTTCGATGTTTTTTTGAGGCTGGGTTCATTGAATCCAGCCCCAATCAAAATTATTTAAATGAACTTGAAAGCATTCTTATTTGGCTTCGCCTTATTTATAAGTTTTTCTGCTACCGCTCAACTTAGTGACTTACATTATTTACCACCTTTAAAACAAGGGCAGAATAATGCCGGTATTAGAGAACAGGCAGTATATCTTTCTACCCCTGAACCTACAACTTTTGCAGTAAACGTTTACCGCGGTACCAATGCAACCCCAGTGGCGACCTTCAATATTTCTAACGTGAGCCCTGCGGTTTATTCAATGACTAATGGAGATAATAATATCATTCTGGTAAACAATGCAAATACCGGGGTGGTCTTAACTAATAGTGGTCTGCGTTTTGAGTCGCCAAGTGGCAATAAGTTTTATGTAAACTATCGAGGTAGTAGTAGTGCCCAATCGGCTTCATTAACCTCAAAAGGTAGGATAGCCATGGGTACCAACTTTAAATGGGGTGGCGTACCGAATAGAGGTTCTCACCCTTCAAAATCAAATACACTGGGTATCATGGCGACAGAAGATAATACGACCGTTAATCTTTTTGGCTATGATCCCGATTGTGAATTTAGAGTTGGTACCAACAGAGCAGGTATAACCGCCAACACCCACCAAATAACCTTAGATGCCAATGAATCTTTTGTATATGAAACATACATTGGTGACACGCCAACACAGGCACATGAAGATGGTTGGATCGGAGCATCAATCGTCTCCGATAAAGATATTGTAATCAGTAACGGCTCCATAAACTTTGGTCGACAAGTAGGAGCAACTAATCGTGATGCTGGCATTGACCAACCGGTACCTGAAAACCGTTTAGGTAAAGAATACGTTTTTGTTCGAGGTAATGGAAATTCGAATGGTTGGACTGAATTTCCCTTGATTATCGCCATATCGGATAATACTCAGATTTTTGTAAATGGTTCGACAACCCCCATTGCCACAATTAACAATGGTGACTATTTTGAAATACCAAGCAACTTCTACTCTGCAAACGTTGCAGGGGCCAATATGCTTGTACAGACCTCGAAAGATGTTTACGCTTATCAATGTATGGCTGGCGCCACGACGCCATATACACAAGGCTTAAATTTTGTTGCCCCGGTAAACTGTCTTTTGCCCGATGTCATGGATAACATTCCTGATATTAGAAATATGGCAGGAACAACAGTAACAGGCGGCATGACCATTATTGCCGCAGTAAATACACCAGATGCGAACATTATAGTTAATGATGGTAACGGCCCGGTTACTTTGCCGGCTTCCAATCCTGTAGCCGGTTCTGCCGATTGGAAGACTTTTTACATTCCAAATTTAAATGGAGATGTCAGTGTTGCATCCACAGGCCCTATGGCTGTTGGTTTTTTTGGATTTAATGGTGCAAGAGGTGTAGCAGGCTATTTTTCTGGTTTTGATACCGTTCCCGAGGTAACTCTAGAAATACGAGGTGGCAGCGGTTGTTTTGTTGGATCTGAAATTTTTGAAGCAACGAACAGTAATTTTGATGCTTTTCAATGGTATAAAGATGGTGAAATTATTCCAGGTGCTAATAGTCCAATCTATACTCCCGATGGCGCGGGCGAGTACTTTTTAAGAGGTACTAAAGGCCCTTGTACTTACGATAGTAACTCTATTCTTGGGTTATATTGCGACCCAGATATCCATATTGAAAAAACGGTGGATAATTCAGAAATTATGGAAGGTGAAACGGCTACGTTCACCATTCGGGTGCAAAACTGGGGTGTAGGCCCTTTGACCAACCTACAGGTTACGGATAACATTCCAGCGGGGCTCACTTTAGTCAATGCCTTCACAATAACCGGAAGTTTTAGTGGAAACACCTGGGATATCGGAACCTTGGATGGTGGCGAAGTTGCTGAGTTAGAACTTGAGGTTAGGGCTGATGAAATAGATACCTTACCGCTACTAAGTTTAACAAACACGGCTACTCATACCCAAGACCAAACCGACACAAACTTGACGGCAGATAGCCCGTCCGCAAAAATTGTAGTTCACAATGATTTTGATAATGACGGAGTAAAAGATATTGTAGATTTAGATGACGATAATGATGGTATTTATGATGAAGACGAATGTGAAACCTTATCGTTCAATATTTCCGGTGGAGGTAGTCACGCCAGTAGTTTAGTGACCGTTGAAAATTACCTAATCCTAGATATTTTTAGTTTAGATAATTCTTTCAACTTAAACCTTAATGGTACCGATATTGCGGGAGAAATTCAATTTCAAACAGGAGCGGGCGGAAATTTTGCAACATTCCTTGATGGGTTTGGATATGGGCAAGATGGAAATCCACAAATTTATACACTAACTGGCTCAGAAGGGAGTCCATTATTAAGAGTTGTCATAAATCAAGCTGGTGAATTTGAACTGTTTGGAACAAGAACATCAAATGGTATACTTGAACCAATGGTCTTAACAACACCTGCCGGTACTTTTTCATGGAATGCCTCCGGAAATAATTCCATTACTGTTGGTCAAGCCGTGGTGGGCCCTACAAATATGTCTGGCACGCTACTAACAGCAGGTTGTGATACGGATAATGACGGCTTCCCAAATCATTTAGATTTAGATAGCGATGGTGATGGCTGTAGTGATGCCAATGAATTTTATAAAGATGATAATGCCGATGGAGGTGACGGAGGCGAATTTGGCACTGGAACTCCTGTTGTAGATTCTAGTGATGGAACAGTAAATGCAGCATCATACAATCAAGTTTTTGCTCCTGAAATTCTATTGGGCAATACCTCGGAAGATTTAGGCGGAAATGATATTAATGGTCAAAATGTAAGCTTGGGCCAAACCTTTAATTATGTACTTCGTTTTCAAAACACAGGCGACGATAATGCCGTAAATTTCACTATAAGAGATGTTTTACCCAATAATGTCACCTTAGATAATATAGACGTGACCAATGCCCCAGGAACTACCCATGTTTACGACCCAACAAACCAAGATATAACTTTTACGGTACCTGACAATCTAGTGGAAATTGGTGATCCAGAATACACAATTGTCATCACGGTAAGCATTGCCAATAATTGCTCAGATTTTGTTTCAGCTTGTTCATCTACCTTACAAAATAACGCTTATTCCACTTATCAAGGTGAAATCAATACCTCGGTATTTACCGATGAGGGCGGCTCAAGTTCCATAACCGCATGCCCTCGAACACCTGAGGTTGCAAGCAACTCGATATCGAACGATCTTGCTGGCTGTAATCAAGCAAGAACGGTACAGTTGTGTGGTGATAACACGATTTTAACCGCAGGTTCTGGATTTACGACCTACAATTGGATTTTAGACACTAATGGAAATGGTGTTGTAGACGGTTCTGATACTGTTTTAAACGACGGGGACCCCGATGGGGACCCAAGTACATTGCTTGTCACCAATATTGGAGATTATATTGTAGAAAAATCTGGCGCTAGTGGATGTTCAGATTTGATCGAACGTATTACCGTAGAGCGATTTGGCACGACCCAAACAAACCCAATAATCAATTATTTCAATCAGGTCAATAGTGATACAAATGCTGATAACGATTTGCAAGGCGAAATCGTAACCTGCTCAATTGACGGCGATTTATTACCAAAAATATTTTTATGCGGTTCAGCAGATGAAGCACTCATACAATTGGGTATTACCGATGCACAAAGTATCGTTTGGGAAAAACTCGATGAGACCAGTTGCTCTGACACTGGTGACGATTGTGCAAATAAGAATGGTACTTGTGCTTGGAATAACCTTCAAACAGGAGATAATTTTACAGCAACTGAAAATGGTGAATATAGAGTTGTTATCAACTACTTAAATGGATGCTTTAGTCGTTTCTACTTCGATGTTTTCAAAAATGTATTAGATATTGACTACACCTCAGCAGACATATTATGCAGCACACCAGGTAGTATCAGAATAACCAATGTTGGTGCAGGTTACGGATTTCAATTACTTGATGCGACAAATGACAATATTATTGTTCCCTTCTCGGCAAATAATGGGCCTAACTTCGATATAAATACTAACGGCACATATAAAGTTCAGGTTGTACAATTAAATCCAAGTGATAACACTCCGATTGCCGGAAGCTGTATTTTTGAAACTGAGGATATCGGAATTCAAGAAAGAAATTTCAGTGTAAGCCTAAGTACTACCCCAGAGGACTGTAACCAATTGGGTACCATTACTGTTCAGGCCTTAAATGCTTTACCAAACTACAGTTATGAACTACGCTTAGATGATGGAAGTAATGGTGGTCTTGGTTCTTTGGTAAGCAATCAACCCGCATTAAACGATAACTCATATACGTTTTCAAATGTTAATCCAGAAGATTATTTGGTCGTAACAAGAACCCAAGATGGTTGCTTCGATTCGCAACAAATAACTGTAGATGCTATTCCAGAATTAACACTAACCGCCGTTACTTCAGAAAACATTACCTGTAACGCCGGTATTGTAAATCTTTCACCTGCTGGTGGCCTACCAAGCCCTAACTACGAAGTAGCTATATGGAGTAAAGATGGTGTTGATTTATATACGGACGAGGCATCGGTTCCAGATTCGGATTATCAAACAACATCAAGTTTTCTCTTTGGATATCGCGGAACACCTAGCACATACTTTCCAAACGAAGATGGTGATTATAGATTTATAGTAAGAGATGGTAACGGGTGCTATGCAATATCAAATGCTGTTCGGGTAGATGATTTAGGAAGCTTGTCTATTTCAGCCTCTGATTCCGGCATTGTTTGTGCAGATTCAGCCACCGCTTCGCTAACCGTATCCGTTACAGGTGGTACATCACCGTATCAATACAGTTTAGATGGTGGTGCCAACTATCAAAATGCGGACACGTTTGTGAATCTTCCAGCCGGACTTTATACCATTACCGTAATGGATTCAAGTAGTGGAACCAACTGTGTAGAAAACTTTGATTATGAAATAGTACAACCGTTCAGATTGACTGCATCTCCATCGGTAATTGAAGATGCTTCCTGTAATCCTGCAGGGGCACTGGTAAAAATATTGAATGCCAACGGGGGCCAAGCACCGTATGCGTATAGTTTTGATGGAGGAAGTAATTTTGGAGCGATTAGCGAACAAAACTTATTGCCGGGCACCTATCAATTGGTTTTAAGAGACAATTTGGGTTGTACTTTTGATATGGACTTCACTGTTCCTACCAATGTGAATGACCCTAGTTTTCCTTATACAGTAGATTATTCATGCAATGGAGAAGGAACAATTACTATTAACCCATCGAATACTTCTGATTTTACTTACTCGTATGCTTTAGGTGGAACACCAAATACGCCGACCACAAATAACGTTTTTGAAAATGTTACTAATGGCGTTTACACGGTAAATATTGATTATACTACTTCAATAGCCCCAGGACAAACTATACTCTTTAATGAGAATTTTGGTGCTGGACCAACTACTCAAATTGGCGAGATAGGAACTGATTATTGTTATGAGCCACAAAATGGCACAACTACAAATTGTAATAGGGGCCCAGCGGGAATATTAGTGAATGGAGAGTACACCGTAACAAACTTTATAACGAATCCCGTTTCATTCTGGACAAACCCTCAAGATCATACAGGTTTGACAGACGGCAGGTTCTTAGCGATAGATGTGAGTACTTTTTCCGATACTGGTAATCCGCAACTTAACAATGTGTTATGGGCAAGACGAAATCTTGAGGTCTTAGCGAACCGAGAAATCACATTGGATTTTTGGGCCTATAACTTAATGAACCTTTCTGGTGCTGGTAACAATCCACAAGTATTGGTTGAAATTTTAGATAATACCGGAACTGTAATTTATAGTGAAGTAACCAATGAAATTCCTAAAAATACCGGCGATACCGATTGGCATCAACGAACCATAACATTTGATCCTAGTGCTAATACGGATATCGACATTGTTTTCAGAACAAATGTGAATAGCAATGATGGAAATGATTTGATTTTAGATGATATACAGGCATATCAATTACCAGAAGTTTGCGCTGAAACTACAGATATCACTGTTGTTGTAGAAGATGGACGCGCTTTTGATGGGGCTATTACCTCATTCTCTAATATCACTTGTAACTCGGGTAATGATGGAAGCATCACTTTTGAAGTAGAGAATTTCGATACCTCTTTTGAATATCAAGTCAATGGAGGTGGTTTTTCCGCTCCGCAAAGTACAAGTCTCATAACAATTACAGGACTGTCTGCCGGAGATTATGATATTGATGTTAGAACTACGGATAATCTAGGTACTAATTGCTCCGTTTCTTTTAGTCAGACATTATCAGAACCTACTCCTGTAGTAAGTTCGGTATCATTGACTTCTCAAGCAACTTGTACTAATGGTGCAACCCTGACCGCTTCCGCCTCTGGTGGAACACCAAACTATTCGTATCAACTAGAAATAAATGATGGCGGACTAATGGAGGCCTCTTATAATATTACTTCGATAGAAAGACCATTTCAAAATACTGCGATATTTCTTAATGTACCTGAAAATACAACTGGGGAATCTTATGTTGTACGGGTTAGGGATACAAATGGTTGTACTGATGTTATTGACAATTCAATTGTGGTCGATGGTCCACAACCAGTAGCTTTTAACACGGTACCTACTGCTTGTTATTCAGGTAATAATGATGGTTCTATTGTAGTAAATGTTACTTCGGGTAATGGTAATTATGAATTTAGGTTAGATGGTGGTCCGTGGACTACACCTTCTCCATCCACGGCAACAACACATACTTTTTCGGGTCTTGCCAATGGCAGTTATAATGTTGAAGTTAGGGACCAATTAGGTTGTCCGGTAACATCGAACACACAGACCGTAATTCTTAGTCCTCAATTAGTAGTTGACGTTGCTGTTGTAGAACTTAGTGCTTGTGGTGATGGCTCAATTACCATAAACGCTACCGGTGGCAATGGAACTTTAGTTTATGCCATCGTTCCAGCCAATACAAGCCCTACAGGATTTAGCACTACAAATACCCTGACCATTACTGAAGCTATGGCCGCGGCAAACCCTAATGGGTATGATGTTTACGTTCAAGACAACAATGGTTCACCTGCAATATGTTCATTTTTACAAGAAGATATCATCTTAACACCCGTAACATCTCTATCTGTGAACGCGGTTCCAACAGATCCCGAATGTTTTGATGGGCTTGGCTCTATTGAGGCTACTGTAGGCGGTGGAACTGCCCCCTACACATATACTTTAACGGATTTATCTACCGGAGACGGTATAGACTATGGCAGAAGCGATACAAATGTTTCTGCTTCAAACCTAACATTCAATGGTATTGGCGTAGGTGACTATGAAGTAACTATAACAGATGTGAATGGCTGTAATATAACGTCGTCAACCTCAACCATTAACAACGCTACAGAAATAACTGCAGACATATTGCCCATTCTACCTGCTAACTGTACGAGTACCTTAGAAAGCGATTTTGGTTTTGAGTTTGATAATGTCATCACTCCAACGGGTACTGTAGAATACAGTAATGATGGTGGAACAACATGGCAGAGCTCCAACGAGTTAAGAGGTACTGTAGCTAATCCTACCTTCTCTGGAACAGAAGTTTTTCCTTCTATACGAGTTACTTTGGCAAGTGGCTCTATCTGTCAAAGAGATTTTGACCGTTACATCATTCCTTTCCCACTAGACGATTTAGATATTACATTATCGGCCGTAATTGTTGGTTGTAATGATTTACGCGTTACAGTTGAGGGTAGTGAAGGTGATGATACTGGTGGATATGATTATACTTACACAGACGACCCGGCAAATTTTAATACTTTTATTACAGATCCTAATGTTTGGGTGAATAACATACCAAGCGGAACAGCACATACCTTTCAAAATATTGACCCTACGACACCTCAATATCCTGAAGTTCCACTCCTAGTTCCAGGTAGAACCTATGTGTTCTATGTAAGGGATGGTGCAGGCTGTATTAGACAGAGTAATGTAAATGTAAATGACATACCTGGTATTGGTTTGCCTATAGAGATAAGTACAGATATTAGACCTACCTGTGATAGTGCCGCAAACGGAGCAATAACATTTAACTTAAACCCAACTACCTCTCATCCAAGTATGAGATGGGAAATTTATGAACTTGGCAATGCTACACCTATTGAAGTAAGTGGTGGTGGAGCGACTGCCATAAATGTGGCATACAACAATTCAATTACGACTACTGTTCCTCTTTCAGAAGGTGAGTATTATATCAATATTATTCAGGTAGATGGATCTAACGTGGATTCTTGTCGCGGCGCAAGTGAAAATGCTTATGTACCAGAACTGGCACCACTTGCCGGAACCGCAGTCGTGACTAGAAATATTTCATGTAATCTACCAGGTTTAATTTCGATAAATGGAATCTCTGGAGGCGGAGGGGCTCCTTACACTTATGATGTTAGCGGACCTGTAGGGTTTACCGCTTTAACAGGCACGACTAATAATCCTGTGCAAATTCCTATGAACTCCCCAGCTGGTAATTATACCGTTACACTATACGACCAGTATAGTTGCCCTCTAGTATTAAATACGGTTGCCTTAACCCTATCTCCGAATCCAACTTTAAGTGTATCTCAAGATAATTGTGAGTCACCTATTACGGTAACAGCTTCAGGTACTTCGGCGACAGGTAACTTGCGTTATGCAATGGTAGCTGCTGGAAAACCAGCCCCGACTGCTTTTGAAGATAACGGAGGTGTATTTACAAACGTTACTCCAGGTACCTACGACATATATGTGATTGATGGTAATGGATGTACAAATTCTCAATCGGCATTTGTTGTTGACCCTGTACTGTCTGCAAGTGCTTCTCTAACGAAATTATTAGATTGTACCTCTAATCCTGAAGCTATTATCAACATTGAAGTGTTAGATGGTTCAGGAAATTACCAATACAGCATAACAAATACTGCCGGTGCAACACCGGTAGCGCAAACTGCGACACCTAGTAATAGCTTTGACTATCAAGCCCCATTACCAGGTGATTATACGATAACTATTTACGATACTAACACCCCAAGTTCAACAGCTTGTAATAGAACATTTGTGATAAATGTACCTAATAGAGTTGAACCGATTATAGACCCTACCATTGTCACCACAGATATCACCTGTATTGGTAACAATGATGGCACTATAACTATTTCAACAGCAAATAATGCTGCGGCTCCTTATGATTTTGAGATTACATCAATGGATGGAGCGTTGGTCAATATCGCACCAACAAGTACTTCGGCCACTTCGGCAACTTTTACCGGATTGGCCCCTACAACTACCACTGCTGGCTACATCATCACTGTTACTGGTGATGTTACAACCAATAATTGTAGCGTTGATAGTGCTTCCATAACCTTATCGGAGCCAACGGCAATTACCGTACCTGCTCCGACAATTGTTGAATTTGGTTGTTCATCTGGTAATAACTCGAACAATGCATCTATTACTATCAATGATATTGCTCCATTTGTTCAAGGAGGTAGTGGAACTTACGTGCGATATGAATTTATAGAAGAGGACGACCCAAATACTGTGGCCGTAGAAGCTCCGGTGATTGTTCAAACAGGTCCTAATGCCACCTTTGTTGAGACCGATTTTGCAGGTGGTGTTTATACCATTAATGTTTATGACACCAATGGTTGTGCCGGCACGACCACGGCAACAATAAATCCTTTTGATGAGTTACAATCGGCTTCAATACTAATTGATGATGCCATATCCTGTTCAAATGGCGGTGAAGATATCAGTATAGTTGTTGTAGGGTCAGTTACCAACCACACCTCTCACCCAAGTAACTACGAGTTCAGAATGTTGCCAAGTGGAACTGTTCAGACCTCTAATGTATTTACCGATTTACAACCCGGTTCTTATAGCTTTGCCGTAACTAACCTTAGCACGGGTTGCGAAACAATCATTACACATAACATAGTAGATCCGAACACCTTTGATGTAACTGTCAATAAATTAGCAGATGTAGTTTGTTTTGGTGAAGATGGCAGTATAGAATTAACTTTCTCGGACACCACTTACACCGGTGATTACGAATGGGAGGTTTTGAATACCGATGGTTCGTCGACCACAAGAACTGATGACGAAGGAACCTTTACCGGTTCAGGAACAACTGCTGCAATATCCGTTTCCGGAGGTAGTTTCTTAATACGCGTTGTACAGGCTGCCAATCCTGAATGTACTCAAGAAAGAGTGGTAACCATTACAACTCCAAGTGCAGCAATTACCTTGGGCACAATTGATTTAATCGATGTTGGTTGTACAAATAATCAAGGTAGCGCTACTATTAATCCACTTGGTGGACAAGCTCCTTACAATATAACATTGACAAATAATACAACTGGCACTCCTGTTACTATAACAAGTGTCAACGGACATATTTTTGAAAATTTGTCCGCAGCACAATATAATGTTTCAATAACGGACGCTTTAGGGTGTACTACTAATTTCACCAATGCTTTTGAACTATTGCTGCCAGACCCTATTTCTGGTACCATTACCGCAACAGACTTGGTTTGTCAAGGGGATAATGATGGTACGGTTTCCATTAATTTGGACCCAAGAAATATAAGCACCACCTATAGATTTATATTGAACAAATATGATGATGGCAGCGGTAGTAATTTGATGCAGAGTTCTACCTCACAAACCTCAAGTTCATTTGATAATTTAGATGGTGGTTTTTATAGTATTAGTGTTATTGACGCTATTAATTGCACTTATGAATCCGCCATCGTTCAAATCGTTGAACCTATTGAAACAAATGGTATGCTATTGACCACAGCTTCTTTAAGTTGTAGTAATGATGCTAGTTTAGAGCTCACGGCAATGGGTGGAACAGCACCATATGAATGGAGTGTTGATGGAAGCAACTTCAATGCAATGAATGAAATAAATGGCCCAAATACCCACTTGTTCCAAAATGTTACTGCAGGGGCATATCAATACTATATAAGGGATGGGTTCAATTGTATTTCAACAATTTCGAATGAGATTGTAATAGATCCTATCGAACCGTTAACATTGACCTTGGATACTACTGCAGCGGTAATTAATTGTAATGGTGAAAGTACAGCATTGATTGAGGCAATAGCTGATGGCGGATTAGGAAACTATCAATATGGATTGTTTGCCGATGCTGCGTTGGTCACAGAAATAAGACCATATCAAACTTCAGGTACTTTCACAGATTTACCTCAAGGCACCTATTTTGTGAGTGTACAAAGTGAAGATTGTGAGACTACTTCCATGGAAATTCGTGTTGATGAACCATCACCACTTGTTATAAATCCGACAATAACGGATATCACATGTAATGGAGCAGATGACGGAAGTATTTTGGTCGATGTACAAGGTGGCTCTGGAGATTATCAATTTGCTATATCTCCTAATCTAAATCAATTTAGTGATGAGAATAGTTTTAATGAGTTAGGACCAGGAGATTACGAAGTAATAGCGCAAGACAGTAATGGTTGTTTTGAGCTTATTGAATTTACGATTACCGAACCGGATACCTTAGAAATGACTTATACTTCTACCCCAGAAATTTGCGCAGGAGATGAGGATGGAACAATAACAGTTACAATTGCAGGAGGTACGGCACCTTACAGCACAAGTTTAAATAGTAATAGCGATGGTGATTTTGAAGAAGGCAGAATAACTTATGAAGGTCTTCCAAATGGAACCTATGTAGTTTTTGTGAGAGATGCAATGGGTTGTACTACCAATGAAATCGTAGAAATTGAAGCTGGGGCGAATTTAAATGTTGTTCCTGAAGTGATTTACGAATGTTCGGGAGACACCCCTACCAACCGATTGGAACTTACTTTTGAAGACCCATCGGTGACATCATCACTACTTTACGGTTTGGATACCGATGACCCAAACAATATGGTATTAGAACCAAATTTTGAAGGAATGGCTCCCGGTGAACACTATGTCACCATTGCCCATGCCAACGGTTGTATAAATACAGTCACTTTTGAAGTAGAAGCGTTCTTACCACTTCAAATTATAGCTGAACAGCAAGATATAAACGAAATTACAGCACTGGTCGAAGGCGGAAGGGAAGGATACACTTATTATTTTAATGATGTAGACAATGGCGAGGATAATAAGTTCTACATCACCGCCACTGATACGTATACGGTAAGGGTAGTTGATGCAAATGGATGTGAATCTATCACCACTATTTTCATGGAGTTCATCGATATTGAAATACCTACTTTCTTTACACCTGATGGTGACGGAACCAACGACCTTTGGCTTCCTAGAAATATTGAGCAGTTCCCGAATATTTTTATTAAAGTCTATGATAGATATGGTAGACAAGTATACGAACTACCTGACAATGAAGAAGGTTGGGATGGTTTGTATAATGATTATGATTTACCGACCGGAGATTACTGGTATTTGATAAAATTACATGGTGAAAATGACCAACGCGAATTTGTTGGGCACTTCACATTATATCGATAAAACAAAACTTTAATCATATTAAAAGCCTCTAAAAATAGTTTTTTAAGAGGCTTTTTTATTGTGAAAAATTCTCATCAGCTACAGTTATAGGCACAACACAACAATATTATCTAAGTTGGCAACAAACACTTGTTAAAGGCATAACGTAAAGGTATTTTAGGGTCACCAAACAAACAGTAATGATTTCAGTTAAACGGATAGTTCTATCCACTTTTTTTCTGTGCTCAACATGGAGCTATGCGCAACTGAGTGATTTGCACTATTTGCCACCTTTACGCCAGGGGGCAAACAATGCAGCTATAAGTGATCAAGCTATTTATCTTTCAACGCCAGAAACTACTTCTTTCACTGTAAATGCTTATCGTGGAACCAATACAACACCAATAGCGACATTTTCTATTTCTAATGCAACGCCCGCAGTATATACCTTAACCACCGGAAACAATAATATAACCTTAGTTGATGATGCAAACACAGGTGTTGTGCTCTCAAATTCAGGATTACGCTTTGAAGCGCCTGGAGGAGAAAACTTTTATGTGAATTATCGCGGTCAATCGGGTTCGCAGGGAGCTTCCTTAACATCAAAAGGTAGAATTGCTTTAGGCACAAGCTTTAAATGGGGAGGGGTACCTAACTTAGGTTCAGAAAATTCTAAATCGAATACGCTTGGTATTATGGCCACAGAGGATAATACTACGGTCACACTTTCTGGTTATGACCCCAATTGCGAATTTCGAGTGGGGACAAATAGGGCCGGAATTACAGATAATACTTATACAATTACTTTAGATGAAAATGAATCTTTTGTTTTTGAAACTTATATTGGTAATTCACCCACCCTTGCCCATGAAAGAGGATGGATTGGGGCTTCAATAGAATCAGACAGAGCTATTGCCATTAGTAATGGTTCGCTTAATTTTGGACGTCAAGCAGGAAACAGTAATCGCGATGCTGGTATTGACCAACCCGTACCGGAAAATAGGTTGGGTAAAGAATATGTATTTATTAGGGGAAATGGAAATGCAAATGGTTGGACGGAATTTCCTTTGATTATCGCAACTCAAAACAACACCCAAATTTTTATAAACGGATCAGCCACACCTATCGCAACTATAAACGAAGGTGATTTCTTTGAAATTCCTAGCACCAATTATTCATCGAATGCAGTTGGCTCTAATATGTATGTTAGAACATCAAAGGATGCATACGCTTATCAGTGTGTTGGAGGATCTACCGATGCCTACACCCAAGGCTTAAATTTTGTTGCACCTGTTAGTTGTCTTTTAAGGGACACTATGGATAATATCCCCAGTATTACCGACGTAGCAGGGATAACAATTTCAGGTGGTGTGACCATTACCGCCTCGACTACGACTCCTGATAGTAACATCATTGTTACAGATGGTGGAGGAACGGTAACACTGCCATCTTCCTTGGCTGTTACTGGCACTTCAGACTGGAAAACATTTTATTTACCGAATTTGACAGGTAATGTTAGCGTACAATCTACAGGGCCAATAGCCGTTGGTTTTTTTGGATTTAATGGTGCCCGAGGAGTCGCTGGGTATTATTCTGGTTTTGATACCACACCCGATGTAGGCCTTCAAATTTCTGGAACCACGTGTTTACCAGGTGCCTTTCTAGAAGTAGCTAGCGGAGAAACTTTTGATGCATACCAGTGGTATGATGATAACGGTCTAATTAGTGGGGCAACTTCTTCTACCTACTCACCAACAACGGCAGGAGATTATTTTTTAAGGGTGACAAAAGGAACCTGTAGCTATGATTCCAATCCGATGTCAGTATATTATTGCAATCCTGACATCATAATTAATAAATATTCGAATACGGCCACAGCTACTGAAGGAGATACGGTTATCTTCACTATTGAAATACAGAGTTTTGGAGTAAATCCGGTAACCAATTTAGTCGTTACCGATATACTACCAAGCGGTTTAACGCTGGTCAGCGCTTCACCATCTGTTGGAATATGGTCGAGCCCCGATTGGACTATTGGCACCTTAAATTCTGGTGATCTTGAAACTATAATATTAACTGTTACTGTGGACGATTTACCACTGACCCAAGAATCGCAAACCATTACCAATACTGCAACACATGTACAAGATCAGACCGACACAAATTTAACTGCAGATTCGCCATCTGCAAGCCTTATTGTAAATAGTGACCATGATAATGATGGCGTCTTTGATGCGACCGATCTAGATGATGATAATGACGGTATTTTAGATAGTTTTGAATGTAGTGGCGGAACACCTTGTTTGGATACAGATGGCGACAGCATTCCGGATTATTTAGATATTGATAGTGACAACGACGGTTGCTCAGATGCTGATGAAGCCTATGCAAGTTCAGGTACAGATAGTAACGGTGATGGAAGCTATGGTGGTGTTATTACAAATGCGCAGGTGAATACCAATGGTTTAGTGACCTCAGCAGGGCTAAACGGTGCAGGAGATGCTTATACAACAACACCTGCTACTGCAACCTCTCTTACAGGCAATACCTTTCAAATTGCAACTCAGGCAACAGTCGATGAAACGGCTTTAACCGATCAAATAGCTATTGACGGGAGTAGCACTAGTTTCACGATTACTTCTGCCTCGGCAGAAAGCACCCAAACTTTTAGCTCAGGTAATCCAAATTATACCTTACCGCCAGCAACTGATACAAGTATTGCCTTAGCTTATCAATGGCAAGAAAATGGTGTCGCCCTTTCGGATAGCGGTGTATATAGTGGAACCTCTACCAACACCCTTAACATATCCGATATGACAGGCCTGGGCGGTAACATTTATACGCTTGTTGTAACTCATACAGACAATGTTTGTATCAATATAGAAAGCAGTGCAAGATTAGAAATTGATTCAGATAGTGATGGTGTCGGTGATAGTACCGACCTTGATGATGATAATGATGGTATCTTAGATACCGATGAATACAACTGTGACCCACCTGTTTCAGGTTTTGATGGTTATTGGCCACTTAACGACAGTACCGATGATATATCGGGTAACTCACATAATTTAATTGCAGGGAATGTTTCTTTTTCTACAGATAGCAAATGTGGACTTAACTCAGCATCGTTTGATGGTTCTGGAGACTATCTTCAATACAGTGATGGAACTTACCTAAACCAGGCAATTACCAATTTCACTTACTCTTTTTGGATAAAACCAAGTTCGTTATCCGGAATTCAAACATTACTGGATGAGGGTGGTAGCACTAACGGTCTTGCTATACGTCTTAACAATAATAGCCTCCAAAGTGCATTCAGGGAAAGCAATACTCAAATCGATATCCCTAGTTTAACTTTTCCCAATGATGGGGATTGGCATCATTTAGCACTTACTTACGAAAATGGTACAGTTATCATGTATCTTGATGGTATAGGGACTACACCACTCAACACTGGTTTTGGCACCTTATCATCTCATAGTAGCGCACACTCTTTTGGTCGCACTAATGGCGGAGATAGTTTCGATTCTTCCGATATTAATTACTACAATGGTTTAATGGATGAAATAGTACACTATCCAACAGCTTTGACACAAACAGAAATTAACAGCCTTTTCACACAAATATTCTGGGATACGGATAATGACAACGTACCAGACTATTTAGATACTGATAGTGATAATGATGACTGTGCTGATGCCGATGAGGCCTATGCACTTTTTGGCACGGATAGTAACAACGACGGAACATTTGGAGGAGTCATAACTAATACAGACGTCAATACAAATGGACTAGTAATATCCGCAGGTATTAATGGGGCTGGCAACACATATACAACGACTCCTGCAATAAGCACTACTTCAACAAACTATACCTTTCAAGAGGTCGGCGTAGGAGCTTCCATTTCAGTTCAACCTGAAGATGAAAAGGTATTCTCATCAGAAAATGCAGTTTTTGACCTTACAACCAGTGCCGCTGCCTATCAATGGCAGGTGAGTATCAATGAAGGCGCGACCTTTAACAATATCAATAATGGTACGGAGTACTCAGGTACATCAACCGCTACCCTAACAGTGATATCCGCAGATGCTAGTATGAATGGATATGTGTATAGAGTCATTGTTACGGGAAGTAATGGCAATTATGTATGTGATGAGGTAATATCTGATGAAGTAACACTAACTGTTGGTCCAAGAACCGTAATCACTAATCGTAGAATAACGTTTAGGGTTAAAAAGAACTAAGACTCAATCGTAATTCTTAACTATTAGAAGAAATTCCAACCTGTTATGTAACAATTTGTATTCAAGGTCGTCAAGTTAGTATAACAATCAAAAACGAACTCCAACTTGGAAACAATACTAACCGTAACCAACCTTACCAAGAAATTTGGCCATTTAACCGCTGTAAAAAACCTTTCGTTTACCATCGAAAAAGGTAATGTCTATGGCATTCTAGGCCCAAATGGAAGTGGTAAATCAACAACTTTGGGCATTATTTTAAATGTGGTCAATAGAACAGCCGGAGAATTTAGTTGGTTTGATGGAAATACCTCAACCCATGAAGCTTTGAAAAAAGTTGGTGCCATTATTGAACGGCCTAACTTTTACCCTTATATGACCGCAGAGCAAAACCTAAAATTGGTTTGTAAAATCAAAGAGGTTTCTCAAGATAAAATTCTTGAAAAATTAGAATTGGTCGGTCTTTTGGATAGAAAGGCCAGTAAGTTTAAAACCTACTCTTTGGGTATGAAACAACGTTTGGCCATTGCCTCTGCCCTATTGAATGATCCTGAAATTTTAATATTGGATGAACCCACAAATGGATTGGACCCTCAGGGAATTCATCAGATTAGAGAAATCATTCAAAAAATAGCCTCGCAAGGGACTACTATTCTATTGGCCTCACATCTTTTAGATGAGGTAGAAAAGGTTTGCAGCCACGTTGTTATTCTCCGAAAAGGAGAAAAATTGTATTCTGGTCCAGTTGATGGTATGCTTGCAAGTCATGGCTTTTTTGAGTTAAGAACTAATGATATGGAAGCATTAAAATCGCTTTTGGAAAAAAATGCAAGTTTTGGTAAAATAGAAGCTAACAATGGAATTCTTACAGCATATTTAAAAGAAGAGATGAATGCTGAAGAATTAAACAAAGTGTTATTTGAGAAAGGTTTAGTGCTTTCACACCTTGTAAAACGCAAAGAAAGTTTAGAAGAACAATTTTTGACACTAACCAAAAACAACTAACTAGCCATGGTACGATTATTACAGATAGAATTTATAAAACTTTGGAACAATAGAGCTAGTAAAGTTCTGATCATATCCTATTTTGTTCTTTTGACATCGATTGCATTAGTAGCAGCAATAAAGTTTGATATTGGGCCTATAAAATTTCATTTGGCCGAAATAGGTATTTTCAACTTTCCATACATCTGGCATTTCAACACTTTTGTAACGGCCTTTTTCAAACTATTCCTTGCCATTATCATAGTATCTATGATGGCAAACGAATACAGTAACAAGACCATAAAACAGAACTTAATAGACGGTCTCTCAAAAAAAGAATTTATCCTATCTAAGTTTTTAACGGTTGTTTCTTTTTCCTTGATATCGACACTTTTTGTATTCGTTGTATCACTCATATTGGGTTTGATCTATTCTGATTTCAACGAACTATCGATAATATTTTCAGATTTGGAATTTGTGTTTGCCTTTTTCATAAAATTAATGGGCTTCTTTTCTTTCTGTCTTTTTCTAGGAATATTTGTAAAGCGATCTGCGTTTGCGCTTGGTTTTCTGGTAATTTGGCAAATAGTAGAAGGTATTACACGAGGTTTAATCAGATGGAAACTATTCGATGCCGATACCACTGACACCATAATGGGTTTCTTTCCATTACAATCCATGTTCAATCTAATAAAAGAACCTATTACCCGATTGGAAGCCGTACAAACCGTAGCCGATCAAGTTGGTGAAAAAATTACACTTAATTACGGCGTTCACTGGTATGAAATTCTAATTGTTCTCGCTTGGACAGCAATTTTCATCTATTTATCCTATGCACTATTAAAGAAAAGAGATTTGTAGTATATTGCTTTTTGCATATACTCAAAAATGTTTCAAAAAAGTGCTTGGATAGGAATACTATTTTTTTTCCCGTTGCTATTAATAGCTCAGGGAGAAACTTCTAATTGGTATTTTGGAAACAGGGCTGGTATACAATTCCAAAATGATGGTACCGTAATACCCCTGACTGATGGGCAAATCGATACTTTTGAAGGCTGTGCGTCGATATCTGACAGTTTTGGAGATTTACTATTTTACACAGATGGTATAACGGTATATACCAAAAACCATGAAGTAATGCCCAATGGGAATGGGTTATTCGGAGATCCTTCAAGCACGCAATCAGCCATTATTGTTCCAAAACCTCAAGACCCTGAAAAACTTTATATTTTTACCGTTGACACTTCTATTGCTGAAGACGATCCAAATCGTGGACTCAACTATTCTTTAGTTGATATGACCTTGAATAATGGAAATGGGGAAGTAGTAGAAAAAAATGTAAGGTTGCTCGACCATTGTTCAGAAAAAATCACAGCAGTTGTAAAAGACTGTTTTGAGCAGTCGATTTGGGTTATGGCCTTTTCGACAGAAAATGGCTCTGAAGCTGCCTATAATACCTACCATGCATTCGAAGTTAATACTTCGGGGGTAGAAAAAAATTCTATAAGGAGTAGTTTCGATATTGAAATAGGTGATGCGAGAGGTTCCATGAAATTTAATGCGGATGGAAGTAAACTTGTAAGTGCTAATTCTAACGATGGTCTATTTTTATATGACTTTGATAAAGAGGTCGGTGTTGTTTCAAATCAACTAGTACTTTCAATAAACGGCGATAATCCATTTCCTTATGGGGTAGAATTTTCCCCAAATCAGCAATTTTTATATGTACATTCATCAAACAATGCTCCTGCAAGCGAAGTTGGCACACATACATCATCTCTTGTTCAATTTGACATTTCACAAAATGATGTTGAAGGTTCTCAAATCATAATCGATGAAAGACCAATATTTCGTGGGGCCCTGCAACTGGGATCAGATGGCAGAATTTATAGGACCATAGCCGAAAACTATTTTAGAGGCACCCCAAGTTTAGGAGTTATTCAAAATCCTGATGAAAAAGGAACAGCTGCAAATTACCTACACAATGCCATTACTCTTAATGGGCGAAATGGTACGCAAGGCTTACCGCCTTTTATACAATCGTTTTTTGATAAAACCTCCCTGGTTAAAAATACGGATGGAACAAAAAGCAATACCTTATCCATTTGCATAAATGAAGGTTTTGTTCTCGAAGCGGAGCTAATCGCTGGAGCTACTTACAACTGGCAAAAAGATGGTGTGCCGATTTCAAATACCGGTGCTACTCTGCAAATAAATTCCGCACTCCCTGAGGACTCTGGTAGGTATAGCCTAGAAATAATTTTACCTGACATCAATACATGCCCGATTATTGGCGAGGCTTTGATTTCAGTTAACAAACTACCGGAAACTCCGACAATATTTTTATCACAATGCGATATCGATGAAATTGACTCTCAAGACGGAATTACTACTTTTAACCTTGAACAGATCATCATCGATAACGATTCTTATTTTTTCTATGAAACCTTAACCGATAGCGATAATAATAATTTTATACAAGAGCCGGTAGGGTATCTAAATATAAATCCATTTACCAGCACTATATACTATAAGAAAATCAATGAATACGGTTGTGAAAGCATTGGTGAACTTAATCTAGAAGTTATTCCAACCCTTACAAGTAATGATAGTAAGAGAACTCTTTATACCTGTGATGAAAACCCAAATGATTTAATTCTAAATGGCAATTTTAATCTATTGGATGCCATTGATACTGCGACCTTAGAAAACTTTGAAGTGTCTTTTTATGAAAACAGAAACAACGCAACGCTTGAAATAGAACCGATTGCCACAGTTTATAATAGTGAGCCGAACACAGTATATGCCAGAATAGAAAATAACAATCAATGTGTAAATACCTTAGAAGTAGATTTAGTAATTAATCCGACTCCAAAATTTGATTTTCCCGAGCAAATGCTGTTCTGTACCGATGGCCCTCCTGAAATAATTACAGCACCTGATGGGTTTGATCTTTATAGATGGAGACAGGTGAATGCTAGTTCATCTTTTGATCTAAGTAATGCTAGAGAACTTTCAGTTAATAGTATTGGATTATATGAATTGGAAATAGGATATAAGTATGTTCAAGGAGGAGCGGTTTATGAATGTACTTATGCCAAACGTTTTGAGGTATTACCCTCGAATAAAGCCATTATTGACAACATTAATATTCAAGATATTTCCGATAATAACATTGTAGAAATTATAGTTTCAGGTGATGGTGATTATGAATTCTCATTGGACGGAACGAGCTATCAAGATTCGAATATTTTTACCGATGTTCAACCGGGAATCTTTTCAATTTTTATTCAAGACAAAAATAATTGTGGTATCACTGAAGATTTAATTTCTGTTGTTGGTTACCCAAAATTTTTTACGCCAAACGGCGATGGAATTCATGATTCTTGGCAAATCATTGGTCTAAATTCAAAATTTCAACCGAATAGTACGATTTCCATTTTCAATAGATATGGAAACTTAGTTGCGCTATTTAATGTAACTTCTGAAGGTTGGGATGGTACTTATAATAATAATCCCTTACCTGAAGCCGATTATTGGTTTAGAACCACCTTGGAAGATGGAAGAATATTTAAAGGCCACTTTGCGTTAAAAAGATAATTTAAATCGGTATTTTTTGTAAATTAAAGGGTTTGACTTTTATCAAATGTTAAAAAAATTGCTTCTTATAATCACTGTCTTAGGCATTGGACGAACTTTTGCTCAATCCTGCCCCGCCCTACTAAATCCAGTTGCCGGTCAGACCAACGTACCAGTAGAATCTACAATAGTCTGGGAGGAGGTTGCTGGTGTACCGGGTTATAGAATTTCATTGGGAACTACTCCCGGAGGTGATGATATAATTTCAAATCGTTTGGTGGGTAGTGCAACTTTTTTTACTCCTCCACTTGGCTTGCCAGAAAATACTGAGATATATGTTACAATAACATTGTTTTTCTTTGATAATCTTGACGATATTATTTGTACTAGCCTATCTTTTACTACAGAGAATTTTTCGGAAACCCCGGAATGCACCACACTGAACAGGCCATTAAATGGGGCTATTGAAGTGAACGCTGGTACAAACATTACGTGGAATTATAGCGCAAGAGCGACGTCATATATTTTGTCCATAGGCACAACTTTAGGAGGTACCGATATCGCCGATAATATCCCTGTTGGAAATATTTTAACTTATAATCCCCCTGCTAATCTTCCAACCAATACCGAAATATTCGTAGAAATAATTGCTTTGAACCGAATCGGGATGACTACAAATTGTAGTATACAAACATTTACTACAGCAGAGATTGTAGTTAATTTGGGGTGTGCGACTCTAATATCACCTAGAAATGGAGATAGCGATGTGCCATTAACTCCAATATTAGAATGGACAGAAGTACCTGGTGCTACAGGGTATCTTGTCTCTATTGGAACGACTCCTGAGGATAAAAATATTCTCGATAATGGAAATTTTTCAACCAACAGTACTTTAGTATTAGATTTTGAACCAAACCGAACTATATTCGTGACAATAACTCCATATAATGAATTGGGTGAGGCTATAAATTGTGGACAAGAAAGCTTCTCTACTGCAATAGGGTGTGGACCATTTTTAGATAGGCTAACCGGCGAATTCATTACATTGTTTCCAGAATTTGATTTTCCAAATACATTTAATATTTGTGAAAACTCACCATCTTTCAATTTAACTACAGATGTGAATGCGGAAAACTATAGATGGGTAAGTACAACTTCAATTGGCACCGAAATAGCCGTAATTTCAAATACACAAGAAGTTGAAATTTCTGAAGGTGGCTTTTACAGGTTGGAGGTTAGCAATTTTGCAGATCCAGATGGTAATGCTATTCCCTGTACTACTTCAAAAGAATTTCAAGTTCAAGTCATACCTGGTCCACTTATCGAAAATGTCAATGTTGAACGAAATGAAGATAGTCTTATACTTACCTTAACGGTTACTGGAGATAGTCAATATGAATTTGCCCTAAATGACATTAATGGACCTTATCAAATTAGTAATGTTTTTCGGAACGCTCCATTGGGTGATAACACAGTCTACGTTAGAGACATAAATGAAGAAAATTGCACTGTATCTGAAGAAATAAAAAGTGATTCAATAAGGGATGGATTTCCAAAATTTTTCACCCCAAATGGCGATACTATAAACGATTTTTGGCAATTTTCCCAGCCCCCTAATTCTGAAGAGGTATTTCTTTTAACCATCAAAATCTATGACCGTTATGGTCAATTCTTGGCACAAGTAGATCCTAAGTCTATTGGATGGGATGGCACTTTCAATGGAAAGCCACTCCCTTCCGGAGGATATTGGTTTAAGGCCGTGGATGATACCCAACGCGAAATACAAGGATTTTTTACCTTAAAAAGATAGCAAAATCTTCTTCTTTTCCTTCATCCCTTTAGTACTTTTACTTTATGAAGTTTAAGGTAGTTTCAGAATTTAAACCTACGGGGGATCAACCTCAAGCCATAAAGCAACTTGCTAATGGGGTGCGTGCGAAAGACAAGCATCAGACCTTATTGGGGGTTACCGGATCAGGTAAGACTTTCACCGTTGCAAACCTAGTTGAAGAGGTTCAGCGACCCACATTGGTTTTGGCACATAACAAAACCCTTGCCGCCCAGCTTTACTCAGAATTTAAACAGTTTTTTCCTGAAAATGCTATTGAATATTTCGTTTCTTATTACGATTACTATCAACCTGAAGCCTATATTCCGACAAGCGGAACCTATATAGAGAAAGATTTATCTATCAATGAGGACATCGAAAAGCTCCGTCTTAGCACTACTTCTTCGCTCTTATCAGGAAGAAGGGATGTATTGGTAGTTGCATCGGTATCGTGCTTATACGGAATTGGCAATCCTGTAGAATTTCAAAAAAATGTAATCTCCATTCATAGAGACCAGGTAATTTCCAGAACCAAGTTTCTGCATCAGTTAGTTCAAAGTCTATACTCGCGCACAACAGCTGATTTCAGAAATGGAAATTTCAGGGTAAAGGGCGACGTTGTGGATGTTTTCCCAGGTTATGCGGACCATGCATTTAGAATCCATTTTTTTGGTGATGAAATTGAAGAAATTGAGGCTTTGGACCCGTTTAACAATAAGGTTATTGAAGTTTACGAAAACCTAAATATTTACCCGGCCAATATGTTTGTAACATCACCGGATGTTTTACAAAATGCGATACATCAAATACAAGATGACTTGGTTAAACAAATTGACTACTTTAAGGAAATCGGTCGACCATTGGAAGCAAAACGTTTGGAAGAACGAACTAATTTTGACCTTGAAATGATTCGTGAATTAGGGTATTGTTCCGGTATTGAAAACTACTCTAGATATTTAGATGGCAGGGATTCAGGAACAAGACCTTTTTGCTTGCTCGACTATTTCCCAGATGATTATCTGATGGTAATCGATGAGAGCCATGTTACCATTCCTCAGGTACATGCAATGTATGGTGGAGACCGCTCTAGAAAAGAAAATTTGGTTGAGTATGGGTTTAGACTTCCTGCCGCAATGGATAATAGACCCTTAAAATTTGAGGAATTCGAAGCACTCCAAAATCAAGCTGTTTACGTAAGCGCAACTCCTGCAGATTATGAGCTACAATTAAGTGAAGGCGTGTATGTAGAACAAGTAATACGACCCACAGGATTGTTAGATCCAATTATTGAAGTCAGACCTAGTTTAAATCAGATTGATGATTTGATCGAAGAAATTCAAAAACGTGTAGAATTGGATGAACGTACATTGGTTACTACCTTAACGAAACGTATGGCTGAAGAATTGACCAAATACCTTTCTAGAATAGATGTCCGTTGCCGTTACATTCATAGTGATGTTGACACCTTGGAACGTGTAGAAATTATGCAGGATTTAAGAAAAGGTATTTTTGATGTCCTTATTGGAGTCAACCTTTTAAGAGAAGGCTTGGATTTGCCCGAAGTATCTTTGGTAGCGATTTTAGATGCGGACAAAGAAGGTTTTTTACGAAGTAATCGTTCGCTAACACAAACCGTTGGTCGCGCTGCACGTAACCTGAATGGACTGGCCATAATGTATGCTGATAAAATAACGGACAGTATGCAAAAAACAATAGATGAAACCAATTACCGTCGTGAAAAACAGATCGCTTACAATACAAAACACAATCTAGTACCTAAAGCATTAAATAAAAGTTTGGATAGTGCCTTGGCAAAAAATTCAGTCTCAACTTATCATTTTCAAAAAGAAGAACTCCGAGCTGCTGAACCTGATTTAGAATATCTTACCCCAGATCAAAAAGAAAAAATGATTCGCGATAAGCGAAAAGCTATGGAAAAAGCGGCTAAAGAATTGAATTTTATGGAAGCCGCCAAGCTGCGGGATGAAATAAAAATGCTTCAAGAAAAAGAATAAAATTAATCACAAGATTCATTATAAAACTTAATAATTTCTCCTAAATCTCTCTTCTTTAACTCTTTGGAAGTTATTTTTTGAACGAGCTGTGGACAATCATTAAAATAATTTGCAGCAGCTTTTTTAAAATTCTTTGTAAATAGTTGATTAGAGCCTAAATGAGCTGCTTCCTCTTCATCCGTTTTACGAACATAAGAATTTGAAATACTATAAAAACTACCTCCCATTGGCATTCCCCCAGCTCCCATCGGACTCACCATATATCCTTGAGATTCCAAAGTATAAAGAACTACATTTTTTCCTGACTGAGAAACTTCCAATACCATAGTCTCTTTTCTATCTTTAACCTTTACACAGACATAAACCGTTGGTTCGTTGTCATAAAACACCTTTAAGGTATCGACATCTGCAAAAGAAAAAAGCTGTTTTTCAGATTTTCTAGATGTTCTAAACCTAACCTGATTACTTGCAGTAAGCTTACCTAGCCCTTTAAGAACAGTTCCATTCTTAAGAAAAACTTCTGCTGGTCTATTTTGTGCTGTAGTCACTAAAAACATACATACAAAGAATATTGATAAAGAAAATCTAAGATTACTCAAGTTTGTAAATATTAAAACTCTAATATATCATTAAAAACTGCACTTAAATAAAAAAGTACTGTTCTAACGAACAGTACTTTTTCAACTAACCAACTAAACAAACCATCACAAAGCCAAATAGCTTTGTAACCTCTTTATGCTATTTCTATTAAACGTTTTGGTTTTGGTAAAGCTTCCTCTTTTTTAGGCAATGATAATCGTAAAATACCATTCTCGTAATTTGCATTTATCTTAGCCTCATCAATAGTTTCAGGTAAAGTAAATGCTCTTTTAAAAGAGGTGTATGAGAATTCTCTTCTCGTATAATTGTCCTCGTTATTTTCTTTTTCAGATTTCAATTCTGATGATATGGTAAGTACATTATCATCGATCTCTACATTAAAATCGTCCTTCTTAAAACCAGGAATGGCAAGTTCTAGTTCAAAACCAGTTTCATTTTCTAAAATATTCACAGCAGGAACATTAGAATTTAAATTTTCCATTCCTCCAAACCAATCTGGTTTAAAAATATCGTTCATTAATGCCGGAAATAACATATTGTTTCTCTTTACTATACTCATGTGATTTTATTTTTAGTTAAACTTTCACACAGCAAAGGACAAATTATGTACCAACATCATTATAGTGCCATTATGACGCTATTAACATGATTAATAATGACAATATGTCACTTTTTTAATTGTAATGTGCTTTGAATATGTCGATTAGAACTTTAGAAGGAACTATGTTGTCTGGATACTTGTGCATTACTTCCAGCACCTGATCAATAGCTGATGGCGGTAGCCCCATTTTTAGACCAATATTGTGCAATCTTGTAATTTCAGTCTTTGTTTGACGTTTATCGATATTCATTAAAAGTAACAAGCGATGAAACTGAACTATTCTATCAATTTGACTTTTGAGTATTTTCTTTTCAACCTTTTGATGTAGTAATTCTTCAAAAGCTTTTTTATCAACACCAAGTTTTTTAGAGACACCAATCAAAAAATCATACTCAGATTGTTTTATGGTTTTACCCACCTGTGCAAAGGCAATCATCTCTGAAAGTATACTCAATTTTTCTTGGTAGGTACTCATATTTACAGCTAATTCTACATTATAACTCCATGTAGCGCCTATTTAGTATAAAAAAATCCCAAGTTTCCTTGGGATTTTCTAGCTAATTCAAATAACTACAGTATGTTATGCTTCGATTCTGACAGGAACCGTATAAACTCTACCCTCTTGGGCATTGTCTACTTTTTTGTAGTTAAGTCTTCCTTTAACGAAACCTTCAAGTGTTTCATTAGATGTGGTCACCGATAAAACCACGATTTCGCCTTCGCCATTAATAATGAATTTTACATCGGCCGTTAAATCGTCACTAATATTAAAGCTGTTATCCTTTAACATCTTGTGAATTTGAAATGATATTCTTTTTGTAGGGTTTTCTGGGTTGTAGTCATTCGCTACAACATTACTAACTGAAAGCAATAAAGCTGCTACTAGTACTAGACTAATTTTTCTCATGATAATTTCGTTTTTTGTGATTAATAAAATTGATGAATATACATAAGAGACTCCCTAAGATTATGATTGTTACAATAAAAAATGATTTTAACAGAATTTTAAAGAAATAAAAAGGGTGAAGCCAATTGGCTTCACCCTTTTTAAAATCCTATAATTTGATCCTGTCTTAGCTCAGAACAGCTTTTACTTTATCTGCCGCCTCTTGAAACTGAACCGCAGAATGCACGGCTAAACCAGAATTATCTATAATCTCTTTGGCCAACTCAGCATTGGTACCTTGCAATCTCACTATAATCGGTACTTTTATGGAATCACCCATATTCTTATACGCATCTACCACGCCTTGAGCGACCCTATCACAACGTACAATTCCACCAAAAATATTTATTAATATGGCCTTAACGTTAGGGTCTTTTAAAATAATTCTAAAAGCCTCTTCAACTCTTTTTGCGTCAGCTGTTCCACCAACATCCAAGAAGTTTGCAGGTTCGCCCCCGGCCATTTTAATTAAATCCATAGTGGCCATTGCCAAACCAGCTCCGTTGACCATACAACCCACATTTCCATCTAAATCAACATAATTTAATCCTACAGCACGTGCTTCTACTTCAATTGGGTTTTCTTCACGCAGGTCTCGCATTTCTGCGTACTGCTTTCTGCGATACAATGCATTATCATCTATTGAAACCTTAGCATCAACCGCCATGATTTTGTCATCAGACGTTTTTAAAACTGGATTTATTTCAAACATACTAGAATCACTTTCTACATATGCCCTATATAAAGAAGCAACGAATTTTGTCATTTCTTTAAAAGCAGTACCTGAAAGCCCTAGGTTGAAGGCAATTTTTCTAGCTTGAAAACCTAAAAGTCCGGTAGCAGGGTCGATTTCTTCTGTATATATTAAGTGTGGCGTCTTCTCTGCAACTTCTTCGATATCCATTCCACCTTCTGTAGAATACATAATCATATTTCTGCCCGTTGCACGATTTAATAACACCGACATATAAAATTCATTTGTTTCACTATCGCCGGGATAATATACATCTTCAGCAATCAAAACTTGATGCACTTTTTTACCTTCGGCACTGGTCTGAGGAGTGACTAGGTTCATTCCTATGATACTTCCCGCAAGTTCTTCAACTTCTTTCAGGTTTTTTGCCAACTTGACACCACCACCTTTTCCGCGACCGCCTGCATGAACTTGTGCCTTTATTACATGCCAACCTGTGCCTGTTTCTTGCGTTAGCTGTTTCGCCGCATCAACAGCTTCTTTTGCATTATGGGCTACAATTCCACGTTGGATTCTAACACCAAAACTTGCTAAAATTTCTTTTCCCTGATATTCGTGAAGATTCATATGACGAGTACTGTTTTTATTGTGGCACAAAAATAGGAAACCACTTTTACAATTAACAATTAATAGTTGTGTATTTGACCAAGAGCTAAACTAGTTCACCTTGAAGTCTTCAAAATCTAATGGATCAAAATTTTTAAAGTGTCCGTTCATCTCAATTACGGCCTTGGTTCTATTTATTTGATTTAGAACAGTTATTGTAGTATCTAAATGCTCTCTAATATAGTTTAGCCTTTTGGTTTCATTGGTAAGTTGCAACAGCTCATATTCTTGTTCAAAGGACAATCCCATTTTATGGGCAAAAGCATAACTATTAAACTTGTCTATAGCTATTTGTGGAAGTTGAACCGCCATTAAATCGTATAACTCTTCAATTTTACCCAATACTTCTTGACGCAAATCTTCATCGGCGTCATAATGTGATTCCAAAAACTCCACCGTACCACCAGCATAGGGCTTACCGTCCATTTCATTATCAAAAGTGAGTACCTTAAAGACCTGCCTTGCCACACAGGTTACATCCATCTCCCCGCCTTCATAAGTGGTTACCACCTCTACTAGTTGAACCTCAACGCCATATTCCAATTTGTCGTTGATATAAACGGGAATACCAAAAGTCATGGCCTCTGCCCTGCAATCATTGATCAATTGTTTGTAACGATCCTCAAAAATATGAAGAGGTACAGTTTCCCCTGGAAAGAAAACAGATTGTAACGGAAATAACGGCAGTTGCATGGCTTGAATATTTTTGCTAAAAATAAGAACATAGGTTAAAAAGTACAATTCTAATTATTGTTATTTTTATAACAAATTGTTGTGTTTATTTATTTTTGTGAATTAATTTTGCTTTTTAGTTGCTCGAAATTTAATTTTATCAAAAACAGAAAGAAGGTATGAAGTCCGCAGATTTACTTAAAATAACAAAAACTCATGGAGCTCCGGTCTATGTGTATGATGCTGAAAAGATAAGTTCGCAATTTAAACGACTAACCGATGCGTTTAAAGGTGTTGGGCAACTAAGATTGAACTATGCAGCAAAAGCACTTTCTAACATTTCTATTTTACGATTGATGAATAGTTTAGGAAGTGGGCTTGATACGGTATCTATTCAAGAGGTACAACTGGGGCTTTTAGCCGGTTTTAAACCAGAATCAATTATCTATACCCCAAACGGGGTGTCGTTAGAAGAAATTGAAGAAGCGGCCACATTAGGAGTGCAGATTAACATCGATAATCTTTCGGTTTTGGAACAGTTTGGAAGCAAGCATCCAGATGTGCCTGTATGCATTCGTATTAATCCTCATGTAATGGCAGGCGGCAATTCAAATATTTCCGTTGGGCATATAGATTCAAAATTCGGGATAAGCATACATCAAATACCGCATTTATTGCGCATTGTGGAGCTCACAAAAATGAATATCAACGGAATACACATGCATACAGGTAGTGATATTCTAGATATTGATGTTTTTCTATATGCTTCGGAAATTCTTTTTGAGACAGCTAAAAACTTTAAAGACCTAGACTTTATTGACTTTGGCAGCGGATTTAAAGTACCGTACAAACCTGGAGATATCGAGACTAATGTTGAAGAACTGGGTAAGAAATTAACAACCCGTTTTAACGAATTCTGTGCAGAATATGGCAAAGAACTTACTTTAGCTTTTGAACCTGGAAAATTTTTGGTAAGTGAAGCTGGTTTCTTTTTGGCAAAAGTAAATGTGGTGAAACAAACCACCTCAACAGTATTTGCGAGCGTAGATTCTGGATTTAATCATTTAATCAGACCCATGCTTTATGGATCGCAACATGAAATAGTTAATGTATCAAATCCGAAAGGACGTGAACGATATTATTCTGTTGTAGGCTATATCTGCGAAACGGATACTTTTGGAAGCAACAGACTTATAAACGAAATATCGGAAGGCGATATCTTGGCCTTTAAAAATGCAGGGGCCTATTGTTTTACCATGGCCAGCAATTACAATTCTCGTTACCGACCTGCCGAAGTTTTATGGTACAATAATGAAGCCCATTTAATACGGAAAAGGGAAACCTTTGATGACATAATAAACAACCAAGTGGATGCCAAGCATTTGTTTGATGTAAAACGTGAGAAGCTTGTTGCGAAATAATATGGCATAATTTTCGTTAGGTTTTATATAGTCTTAAGACTAAAAACTCAAATTTTTGTTATGCAAAAAGTGCTTTTTTCATTGCTGTTTATTTTTACGGTATCTCTGACGGCCCAAGAGGTGACTTGGCTTTCTTGGGATGAGGCCTATACCCTATCGAAAAGCGATAAGAATCCTAAAAAAATATTTGTAGATGTTTATACGGATTGGTGCGGATGGTGCAAGAAAATGGACAAAGATACTTTTCAAAATCCGGAGGTAGCCGCCTATATGAAAGCTAATTTTTATATGGTAAAGTTGGATGCCGAAGGAAAAGAAGATATCACCTATAATGGTAAAAATTTTAAGTTTGTGCCACAAGGCCGACGTGGCTATCATGAGTTTGCAGCTGCCTTATTACAAGGAAAAATGAGCTACCCAACAGTAGTTTTTTTAGATGAAAACTTTGGTATGCTTTCCCCTGTTCCAGGATACCAAAAAGTAGAACCCTTTATGCAAATTGCACGTTATTTTGGAGAAAATATTTATAAAGAGAAAGATTGGAAAAGCTATGCTGGCATAGGCAAATAGCTGACAGCTTTAACAAACATAAAAGACATCCTCAAAAAAGGATGCTTTTTTTATTGATTAATTCAAGATTGCAATCCTAATCATCTGATTCTTCGACCGGAATTAAATTATCATCAGGTATACGATCAATCATTTTGTTATAGGGGTCTATTCCCGCTTTTACAGGCAGTTTCTTTGTTATAAACGTATATGAAGAAGTACCCGGGGTAACCCATGCTTTTCTCAATGCTAAAGGCCGTTTTACGGTTAAACCTTTTGCATTGGTCGTATCTGATTCAAAAACAGCAACTTCTAAATAGTTAGGTTTATCTGGCGATTCTAAAGTTTTTCCAAGACCGTCAAAATAGGTTTTGCTACTCTCTACATCTATGCGAACCTCATAGGTATCATCATCTTTCTTTTTATATGTTGCACTTGTAGTCTTATTAGAATACAGTGTTATTTTCTCAAAACTATCTTCTAAATAATACTGTAAACTATCAGGCGTTGCCTTTTTCATATAATCATACCATTCATGTGTGGTGGTAAAAGGGGCCTTTGGCCTAAAACGAGCGGCCTCTGTATAGGCCTTAAACTCCCTATTCAAATTATCTTCTCCTATCAAATCTTGTAAGGCGTATAAAATTAAACCTCCTTTACGATACCAAACGTAGGACTGGGTATCATTATCCAAAAGTGTTTTTTCAAATTTTCCCTCATTGGCCCTACCTCGCAAGTAACGGTCTAACTCTTCCTTCAAAAAACGTTGCATAGCATCTACGCCATACTCTTTCTTCATTACCATTAACGAAGAGTATTCTGCCATCGTTTCAGAAATTTGATTGGCTCCTCGGGTCGCCGATGGTGTTATTTGATGACCCCACCATTGATGGGCTACCTCATGCGAAGTAACGGTAAATACATAGTCCAAATTATTAGGGTCACTAAAGTCACCAACCCAGCCAAAACTTTCTGCGAAAGGCACGGTATTGGGAAAACTCTGTGCAAAAGTGCTATACCTTGGAAACTCTAAAATACGTATCTGACGATACTGATAAGGACCATAGTTTTCAGTGAAATAATCCATGGACTTTTTAACTCCGTTTACGAAACGATCTAAGTTATAGGTATGCGAAGGGTGATGGAAAATTTCAATATTTACCTGCTCACCTCTTTTACCTGTCCAAACCTCTCGGTGCACCGCATATGCCGCAGATGATATGTTATAAAAGAAATCAAGTTCGCCCTCCATTTTGTATGTGAAGTATTTTCTTCCATCTTGCTCCCATTCTTTTTGTAAATATCCTGGAAGGATTGCAATTTGATCAGGAGCTGTACTTACAGTGCCTTCAAAAGTGATATAATCTGCATCATCATTAAACAGCAAATTACTAGTACCCCACTCATCTGTCTGTTCTGGGAGCTGATAATCTTTAACGGGCAATTCGTATTTTTTACGGTCTTGATCACTTGATAATTCTCCTTGACTACTATACCCAAAAGAAGGGAAAAATCCATCATTTAAAAAAGTTCCATTATATACAATAGAAGAACCTGAACCTTCATTGGGAAATCCTTTATATCCGGAAGAAACAGCCAATTTCATTGTTAGGGTATCGCCCGGTGCCATTGGTGTATCAAAAGCATAAATTTTATACCCATAATCTGCATATTCCTTATCCAATTTAGGTTCTTTACCTTCTATTAAAAATTGTGTGACCTCTTTTTTCAATAAGCCCTCAGCACCCCAATTTAAATGAAGCTTATCGATGGTCTCATTGGTCTTGTTTACCATTGTCATCACTGTGCTAATATTTGCAGAACGTTCTTCGGGAATTAAATCTGCATTCAGTTTTACATCTATCACCTTCGGCTGAGCAATTTTATTGTATTGTCTTAAAGTCTTCTCGTAATTGGCTCTGCCTATAGTTGCCTCATCGTCCGTTCTGTAATTATTTATTGTTCTTGTATTCTTGTTTATAAAGATTCCTGTACCGATAAAAACAGCGAGCAATATTACTAAGGCACCAATTGATTTTGAATTTAAACGACTTTTAGCCAGGCTCCATCTTGCTTTTCTTCCAGAATCCGTACCCCTTTTCCAAAATAAATAACCAATAACCGTTAAAATACCCCCACATGCCAACCAATACGTTTTAAACCATAACAGAGCCTTCCCAAAATGACCAAAACCGTTCATATCACTAACGGTATAGCCTGGAGCGTAACTGTACAAGTATAGGTTATTATCAATATCGGCCATGGCATTAAGTCCAAATAATACAGTCCAAATAGCGATGGCGACCACATGGCCCAAAAACTTCTTGGTAACTATAGAATGAACAAAAAAGGCCAACATCACAAAACTGATGTATTTCGGAAATTCAAAAAGGTATAAATCGGTAAAGTATTTATCAAACTCAAAATTGAAGTACCCTTTCAGAACCTGATTTAGAACCCCACTGACCAAAATCATATTGACCAAAATAAAGCTCACCATTACCAAAGCAAGGAATTTTGAACCGTATACAATTCGGTTAGGAATTGGCAATGACCCAAAAATCTGATCGTAATTCACACCCCTTTCACGATGCAAAACCTCACCGGTCATAAATACAATAAGTATAAAAATCAAAATGATGTACGTGAAGTTTTTCACCTCTAACATGTAATAGGTCAAAGGCAAAGAAGGGGTTCCATAAATTGGCGCACCGAACCAACCGTCAAAAAACAAAAAGGCCACCGCCGCTATAAAAATAGCTTTGAAGAAGTTATCTGAAATTATATTCTTAAACTCCATAAAGGCAAGCTTAAAAAGCAACTTTATGTTTAAACTGCTCGAGAAGGCCTTGGCTACCGATGGAATTTTAGTCAATGCGGCGCTACTCTTAACCTCATCTGCAACCAGTTTTTTCTTTTTACTGCTAAAGTTCTTGTTTAAAAAGGATTGAAAATCAAATTTAAATAGTGTAAATAAAAACAAGGCTACGCCTATACCAACCCATAACAAACGATTCCATAATAACATTCCCTCAAAAGGAATCAGTCGGGTATTCTGCTCTTCAGGAGTCCAATATTGAATAATATTATTAAGACTTGTAAAACCAAAAGGATCTAACAAGCTGGTCAATGTTTTATTTTCAATGTCTTGCGTAAGTGTTAAGGTTACCAGATAGGTAATAAACAATATGGCACCCCCGGCATAGGCCAACATCACCCGTTTTGTTAAACTTACCAAAGCAAAAAAGATACAACCAGCAAAAAATAGGTTTGTCCAATAAACGGTTATTGTAGGTTGTATATAATGCCATAGATTAAGAAAGGTATAGCGGTCTGCCTCTACATATCCGGCATACGGCCCAATTAAAGCCCCAACAATAAGACCAATATGCAAGCCCATACTCACTAAAAATAGCGTACTCATAGAACCAAAGAAGCGACCCAGTATATATCCTTTTTCCGTAATGGGGTAAGAAAAGAAGTAGTTCTCGGTTTTGTGTTCAATATCTCTATATACAGGTACCCCCATTATCGCACTTGCAATCATAATCGCAAAAATACTTATGGTAGCGAGTGTCGTTGCAATTGCAACCGGAGCATTCACAAACACCTTTTCGGATGCCGGACCATTATCACCTATAGCCACAAAAAGCCCAAATAATAACAGTATACCAAAGTAAGCCCAAGTGGCTGGTCTTTTTAAACGGTACTTAATTTCGAATAAGAATATTTCTTTAAACATAATTGTAAAATTTTAATGATTAGTAAAACAATTATGCAGAAATAGTTTCCATACGCGAGGTAATCTCAGCGAAGTAAACATCTTCTAAATTAGCATCGCTAGCTTCGAAAGAAGCATCGGGTTGGTTATCACTTAAAACATGTATTACAGTTTTACCGGCTTTTAAGTGTGTAGAGATAACCTGAAGATCTGACTGATACGATTCAAGTTCAGACTTTTCAATGGCCTTTTTCCAGACCCTACCTTTTACCGCTTGGGTCAATTCGGCCGGGTTACCTTTTGCGACCACTTCACCAAGGCAAATAATGGCCATATTATTACATAGATTAGAAATGTCTTCAACAATATGTGTCGATAGAATAACGATAGTATTTTCTCCTATCTCGCTTAATAGATTATGAAAACGCACACGCTCCGCAGGGTCGAGACCTGCTGTGGGCTCATCCACAATAATCAATCTAGGATCTCCAATAAGTGCTTGCGCAATGCCAAAGCGCTGTTTCATACCACCGGAATAGGTACCCAAACTTTTATTACGCACATGCCAAAGATTCGTTTTTGTCAATAAAGACTCTACCAAATCTTTGCGCTCACCTTTGCTTGAAACACCTTTTAGCGAAGCAATATGATTAAGCATATTATACGAGCTCACTTTTGGATAAACGCCAAATTCTTGGGGTAGGTAGCCTAATATTTCACGAACTTTCTCCTTGTCTTTTAAAACATCGATTTCACCTAAGGTTACCGCACCCTCGTCTGCTTGTTGCAAGGTTGCTAAAGTGCGCATGAGCGACGATTTACCTGCCCCATTTGGCCCGAGAAGACCAAACATGCCCCTAGGTATGGTTAGATTGACATTTTTTAAGGCCTGTACACCGTTAGAATACGTTTTACTCAAGTTTTCAATTTGTAAATCCATTTGCGAAGATTAGTTGGTTTAGTTAAATGATTCTATTTATCGTCGGTTATAAACGACAACAGCACTGCTGTTTCAATGAGACTATATCTCATCAAACTTGTTACAAAAAGTAGTACTTTTTATTTGGATGAACTAAAACACGCAAGTATACATGCGTTGAAATTAAAACTGTAGATAAAACTTTGACCTATAAATTCTGAAGCTAAAAAATTCTTATCTACTATAATTAGGACTCTCTTTAGTAATAGTTACATCATGAGGATGGCTTTCATTAATACCGCTAGCGGTAATTTTAACAAAACGACCCGTTTCCTTTAAGGTTTCAATATCCTTTGCGCCGCAATAACCCATACCGGCACGTAAGCCCCCAACGAATTGATGAATACTTTCAAACAAATCTCCTTTATAGGGTACACGACCTACAATACCTTCTGGAACCAATTTTTTGATATCATCTTCAACATCTTGAAAATAGCGGTCTTTACTACCTTGTTTCATCGCTTCAACAGAACCCATTCCGCGGTAGCTCTTAAATTTACGCCCTTCATAAATAATAGTTTCACCAGGCGACTCCTTGGTACCTGCCAATAAAGAACCTAACATGACAGTATCTGCTCCCGCAGCAATTGCTTTAGGAATGTCACCCGTGTATCTAATTCCTCCGTCCGCAATTACAGGGACGCTTGAACCTTTAATAGCCGCTGACACTTCTAAAACTGCAGAAAACTGTGGGAATCCAACTCCAGCCACAATTCTTGTAGTACAAATAGAACCTGGTCCGATACCTACTTTTACCGCATCGGCACCAGCTTCAACTAAATATTTTGCAGCTTCACCGGTAGCAATGTTTCCTACAATCACATCAAGCTTGGGAAATTTACTTTTAACCTCTTTTAAAACAGATACCACACCTTTGGTGTGTCCATGTGCCGTATCTATAACAACGGCGTCTACACCGGCGTTTACCAGCGCTTCTGCCCTATCCACCGCATCTCTTGTAACTCCCAAAGCTGCAGCTACGCGAAGCCTTCCGTATTGGTCTTTATTAGCAATTGGTTTTTGGGTAAGTTTTGTTATATCCCTAAATGTAATAAGGCCTACCAATTTGTAATCTTTGTCTACAACTGGCAGCTTTTCAATTTTATGTTCTTGCAGAATATCCTCAGCTTCCGAAAGGGAAGTCCCTTCGCCTGCAGTTACAAGATTTTCTGAAGTCATTACTTCAGCTATTGGTCTTTCGTTATTCTTTTCAAAACGCAAATCACGATTGGTCACAATACCAATCAATTTTCCTGAGTCATCAACTATAGGAATTCCACCGATACTATGCTCTTTCATATTGGCCTTTGCATCAATAACCTTAGAGTTTAAAGGCATTGTGACAGGATCCATTATCATACCGCTTTCAGCACGTTTTACTTTACGTACTTTCAAGGCTTGCTCCTCTATAGTCATATTCTTGTGCAAAACCCCAATACCCCCCTCTTGGGCAATTGCAATTGCCATTTTAGATTCTGTCACGGTATCCATAGCAGCGGATACAATAGGAACATTAATGGTAATATTTCGCGTAAATTTAGACTTGATACTTACTTCTCTTGGCAGCACCTCAGAAAAAGCTGGCACTAAAAGAACATCGTCATAAGTAAGGCCTTCGCCAAGAATTTTGTTTAGGTGGGCTTCCATTGCAATTACGGATTAATTGCGTGCAAAGATACTGTTTTTTACTTAGGTGGTTTTATCAAAAATTTGAACCAGTGTTAAAGCCCAGTATGTTAAATTTTTGATGTAACCCATTGGGAATGAAAACTTAAAATATTCTTATTTTTATTTATTCTAAATAAGCTTTGATTTTAGCTACTCCATTTTTACATTTGCCTTGTTATTTTAAATCAGTCTAAATAAATAGTGATGCCAAAAAAGTTATTTTTACCTACATTCTTTATCGCCTTTTCATTGTTTTCACAACAGAATATTCCACAAAAAATTGATTCCATCCGTTTAAACGAAGTGGTTCTTTCAGCTAAGGTTATTCTTGGAAGTAAGTTTGAAGCAAAGAATAGAACAGGTTCTGCGTATTATATTTCTCCTGAAGAGATTAAAAGATTTAATTACACAGATGTCAATAGAACCCTAAGAAGTGTACCCGGGGTAAATGTTTATGAAGAAGATGGTTTTGGATTAAGACCAAACATAAGCTTACGTGGCACTTCACCTGAAAGAAGTTCAAAGATTACATTAATGGAAGATGGTGTTTTAATTGCTCCCGCTCCATACAGTGCACCATCCGCATATTATTTTCCAACAATCGCCAGAATGCAAGCCGTGGAAGTACTTAAGGGAAGTAGTCAAGTGCAATATGGCCCCTATACTACTGGGGGAGCGATAAACATGCTATCAACCGAAGTGCCTGAAGACTTTGGCATTTTCTTAAATTCCAGTTATGGTAGCTTTCAGAGTGGCAGAATTCATGCCCAGCTTGGCGACAGCAAAAAGAATTTTGGTTACGCTATAGAATATCTGAATTATAATTCTAACGGGTTCAAACAATTGGATAACGGTGCAGATACCGGTTTTGACAAAAATGATTTGGTTGCAAAATTCAAGGTGAGAACCAACCCTGAGGCTAAATTAGGACAAGAATTCGAATTTAAATTTCAATATTCTGATGAAACCTCAGATGAAACCTACTTAGGGCTTACCCAAGAAGATTTTGAAAATACTCCTTTTAGAAGATATGCAGGTTCTCAAGTGGATCAAATGAATACAGAGCACCTACAATTCATGGGTACCCATATTCTTAAGTTCAATGATTATTTTAGAATAACCACCGTTGGATATATTAATGATTTTAGCAGAAATTGGTACAAATCTGACTTTATAACAATAAATGGCCAAAGAGAAGGAATAGGGACGGTATTCAATAACCCGGAAAACTTTGCCCCTTATATTGATCTTGTTAGAGGTAATACAGATAGCGGAGCAGATGATGCAATCAATGTTCGGGCCAATAACAGAAAGTATCTCTCAACAGGTGTGCAAACAAAACTTGACTATCATTGGACAGGGGAAAATACGTTTCATGATATAGAAGTAGGACTGCGATACCATTATGATGAAGAGGACCGTTTTCAATGGATTGATGATTACGGGATAACCAATGGTATAATGCAATTAACAAATGCGGGGATACCTGGGACTAATGCCAATAGAATTAGTGATGCTACCGCTTTTTCATCGTACGCGCTGTACAAGTTAAAATATAAGAACCTTACCTTGACGCCAGGTATTAGATATGAGAATATAAATCTTGGCAGGAGGAATTTTGGAAATAACGATGTTGAACGAACTGGTATCGACCTTTCGGAACGTGAAAACAAAGTTGACGTTTTTATACCCGGTATGGGTTTCAATTATAATTTCGAAAATATTTCGCTCTTTGGAGGAGTTCACAAAGGTTTTTCTCCGCCAAGCAATCAAGTGGGGGAACAACCTGAGGAAAGTGTAAACTATGAATTAGGCACGCGTTTTACATATGGTGGTTTAACCGGTGAAATCGTAGGTTTTTATAATGATTATAGCAACTTACTTGGAAGCGATTTGGCGGCTACCGGAGGCACAGGATCTTTAGATCAGTTCAATGCGGGAGAAGTAAAAGTACAAGGACTGGAAGTCCTTTTAAACTATAACCTGCTCCCAAATTCAGAAAATTTTGTTTTCCCATTGACAATTGGTTACACTTATACAGATACTGAATTTCTGAATAGTTTTGGTAGCGAAAATGATATTTGGGGTGAAGTAAATGCCGGCGATGAACTACCCTATCTTTCTAAACATCAATTAAACGCAACGCTTTCTTTTGTTCATGAAAAGTATGAGATAAACTTTAATGGTCGATTTAATGGCGCTTTTAGAACCCAAGCTGGTAGCGGAGCTATTCCAGAAAATGAAAAAGTCGATTCGAATCTAGTATTGGACTTAGGTGGCAAGTACCGTTTAGGAAAACATATTGCCTTAACAGCGAATATGATGAACTTGCTAGATGAAACTTATGCCGTGGCAAGAGTACCTGCTGGACTTAGACCAGGAATGCCTTTTGGCTTTTTTGGAGGATTAGAATTAAGGTATTAGATAAATAATAGATATTATGATTTGGAACGCCCGACTTTCGTTGGGCGTTTTTAGTGGTAAGAAGAAAAAAGTTCTGTTGCCTTGTTATAAGCTGCCTCAAAAACCATAGCGTTTACATTGGAATCTGCTTTTTCTGCGGTAAAGTAAGATAACATACGCTCGGTAGGCATATTACCGGTCAATTCGTCTTTAGCCATAGGGCAGCCACCAAAACCTTGTATGGCCCCATCAAAACGCCTACACCCCGCTTTATAAGCAGCATCAACTTTTTCGTGCCATTTTGTGGGTGTCGTATGCAAATGTGCCCCGAACTCGATTTCTGGGTATTTTGGTATAAGATTGGAAAAAAGATAATCTATGGTTTCTGGGTTTGAAGTACCCACGGTATCAGAAAGCGATAATATTTTTGCTCCCATCCCTGCAAGACGTTCTGTCCACTCCCCCACTATTTCAACGTTCCAAGGGTCACCATAGGGGTTTCCAAAACCCATTGAAATGTAAGTAACCACTTCTTTACCAGAGTTAGTAGCAATGTCTAAAATACTTTTAAGGGTTTCAACGGACTGCTCAATAGTCTTGTGCGTGTTTCGCATTTGAAAGTTCTCAGAAATTGAAAAAGGGTAGCCCAAATAATCTATTTCTTTATGCTCGCTCGCATCCGCAGCACCTCTAACATTAGCGACAATCGCTAAAAGTTTGCTATTGGTTTTTGATAAATCCAACCTACTTAAAACCGCTGCCGTATCTATCATTTGAGGAATTGCCTTGGGCGAAACAAAACTTCCAAAATCTATAGTATCAAAACCACAGCCTAAGAGCGACTGAATATATTTGACCTTCCGTTCCGTTGGAATAAATGCCTTTATACCCTGCATGGCATCTCGTGGACATTCTATGAGTTTTACTTTTGACATTCTAATTTCAAAATTACCATTATTTATCCGATAGCAGTAGATAAATAGCTATACCAACGAAAACAACAATCTGCAACCACTTAAGAAAAAAGCCGGCTTTTGGAGTTCTTAAAATATAGGTGCTAATAGCGCCTGCAAGAATGGCAATAGCTGCAAAAATCATGAAAGAAACTAGTATGAAGATAAAACCTAGAATATAAAATTGCCAAATTGTATTTAAGCTATTGCTAAAAAGAAAACCGGGAAAAAATGCTAAAAAAAAGATGGTCACTTTTGGGTTTAAGACATTCATTACAAAGCCTTTTCGAAAGAGCGCTAACACCCCCTTTTGTGGAGCTACTTCTCTATTTAGCTCAATGGTATCTCCAACCTTATAAACCAAATAAGAAAGATATAAGAGATAGGCTACACCGAACAGTTTAATAATTAAAAAGACCGTGTTATTATTCTTTATTATCGTTGAAACACCAAAAGCCAGAAAGCTGGTGTGTACCAAACAACCGGTCATTAGCCCCGCAACGGTCGCTAAACCATATTTTCTGCCATTGGCAATACTCTGGGTAAGTACAAAAATATTATCCGGTCCTGGAGATACACCAAGCGCAGCTGTGGCAAGAATAAAACCAAGTAGTATTTCGTAATTCAAAATTGAATTTTAAGTGCTCAAAATACAAATTCTATAATTTTAAAAGCTAAATTCGAGCTCCTGATAAATCAAATATGAGAATCAATCATCTAATCAGTACATTATTTTTACTAGTCTCCTTTTTCCTTATACAAGGGTGTGTTTCAATCGATGTAAAAGAAAAATCAACAATGACCACTGAAAAAATAACACAAGACAGCTTACTACGCCATATCGTACTCTTTAAATTTAAAGAAGATACAAGCGCAGAAGAGCTAGCTACTATTGAAAAGACATTTGCAGCTTTACCAGGAAAAATTCCGCAAATTGTAGATTTTGAATGGGGAACCAACAATAGCCCTGAAGGTTTGGACAAAGGTTTTACCCATTCCTTTTTTGTAAGCTTTAAAAATGAAGAAGATAGGGCTATCTATCTGCCTCATCCAGATCATAAGGCTTTTATAGCCGTTGCTTCACCTCATATTGATGATGTCTTGGTCTTAGATTACTGGGCAAAGTAAGATTTACCAAGTATATTCTGGGGGTTCAATACCATTCATTCTTAGATAAAGGTTGGCTTTAGCCCTATGATTGGTTAAATGGTCTTGTACATAAAAAAATGCGAAAGCCCTGCTTACAGTATTTCCACTATGATACATCACGCAGGTTTCATCAAGTTTTTCTTGTTCTATAGTTTTAATGATTTCTGTAGTATAGGAAAACCCTGATTTTAACAAGGCGATAATTTCAGACTTGCTAAGTTTGGAAGCATCCGGGGTATTTGGAACCACTTCCATACCTTGAACATAACGTTTGGTCAAAAGTTCTATAGTATACCCGATATGAACCATTTGCTCTGCGAAGGATTTACTTTCAGGGGTTGGTCTGAAACTATATAGTTCTTGGGGCATTGCCTCGGCAACCTCCAAGCAATGCGATTGCGCCTCTAGCCAAACGGGGAGATACATTTTTGTAAACTCGGTTTTTAGCTCGCTTTCTGGCTGACTAAATACTAAGGTGGTAGAAATTAATGCTACTAAAACTAGTGTGAATTGCTTCATTTGAAAAGGATTACTGTTCCCTTTCCAAGATAGCTTTATTGATTTTCTTAAGCAAACCCGGTCCTTCGTAGACGAAACCAGTATACAATTGGACTAGGTCCGCACCAGCTTCCAATTTTTCCAAAGCATCTTCAGCAGAATGAATCCCGCCAACCCCAATAATAGGGAATGCCTTATTACTCTTTTCTGCCAAAAAACGTATTACTTCGGTACTTCTGTTCTTTAAGGGTTTTCCACTAAGTCCACCCTTTTCTTCTGCCAGTGTTAAATGAGATTTCAAACCTTTTCTATTGATGGTCGTATTCGTGGCGATAATTCCCTCAATCTTTGTATTTGCTACGATATCAATTATGTCCAATAACTGGCTTTCGGTCAAATCGGGAGCTATCTTTAATAAAATGGGTTTCTCTTTGACATTATTTGCCTTGGCAATTTTTGAATTCTCTCGTTTTAATTGCTTTAATAGTTCTGTTAAGGGTTTTTTATCCTGTAGTTCCCTTAGTCCTGGTGTATTAGGGGAGCTCACATTTACTACAAAGTAGTCCACATGTTCAAAAAGGGCATCAAAGCAAATTAGATAATCCTTGACCGCATCTTCATTAGCAGTAATCTTGTTCTTACCAATATTTCCACCAACAATTACACGATGTTCTTTCTTAAGTCTTTCGACCGCATCAAAAACGCCGCCATTATTAAAACCCATTCGGTTAATAATTCCCTGATCATCTCTCAAGCGGAATAATCTTGGTTTAGGGTTACCTGGTTGGCCCTTTGGTGTTAGCGTTCCGATTTCAACGAAACCAAATCCAAAGTCTGAAAATTCATTAAAAAGCTTGGCATCTTTATCAAAACCTGCTGCCAAACCCACGGGATTTTTAAATTTTATACCAAAAACTTCGCGTTCCAATTTTTTGTCATCTACTAAGTACAATGACCTAAAAATCGAAGCAAAGCCCAATTTAGATAGTATTCTTATAGAAAAGAAAGAAAAATGATGTGCAGTTTCAGCATCCAATAAAAACAATAAGGGCCTAATTAGGTACTTATACATCTACTCTGAAATTTGCGCAAAAATAGAAACTCTTGCCTGGTAATCTGACATCTTTTGCTATTTTTCGTTAACAGAAATGGTCGGGTAAAGCGGACTACTAGAAATTTCATGGCAGAGTTTAACGTAAAGGCTGTATTGCTCGTCAGTAAAAATACCTAACATACGCTTATCGAGCATATGCAAATTACTTTGCATACTATCCAATAATTTCCTGTATTGGTATGACATCGTCATGAGTACTTCTGGCGAGCTCTCTGCATGCCTTTTGACCAAATTATTCGCTTGATCGATTAAAAAACTATTGCGGTATTTTAGCTCTGCCCCCCAATCTTTAAGTTTTTGAACTTGAGTAGAATCTAACTTAAAGACATTTTTAATAGTATCATCGTCTTTACCACCAATCCCCAAGTAACATACTTCTTGCGAATAGGCGGAAAAGTGCATTAGTAGCAGAAATAAAGAGAGTAAAGTTCTTATCAAATCAGTTAAGTTAGTACAACAATATAGCTGCAATCGGCTTTTTTTTTATCATATTTCCGATTTAATAAGCATTATTTTTGATGAAAAGCATGTTTTATGGAAAACCTACTACCTCGATTTTTGGAATATGTTTCAATTGATACACAAAGTGACCCTAATTCCAAAACCACCCCAAGTACAGAAAAACAGTGGAAATTAGCTAAAAAACTTGTACTTGAACTGAGTAAGATTGGCCTGGAAAAGGTCTCTATCGATGAAAATGGATATATCATGGCCACCTTGCCCAGCAATCTAAACAAAGAAGTTCCTACAATTGGTTTTATAGCGCACTATGATACCACACCAGATTATACAGGCGCTAATGTAAAACCACAAATCATTGAAAATTACGATGGTGGCGATATTGTTTTGGATAAAGCTTCAAATACAGTCTTATCGCCCGATTATTTCGAAGATTTAAAACAATATGAAGGGCAAACGCTGATTACTACAAACGGAAAGACTTTATTAGGAGCTGATGATAAGGCCGGAGTAGCCGAAATTATAACCGCTATGGAGTTTTTAATTCAAAATCCTGAAATAAAACATGGGAAAATTCGCGTAGGCTTTACCCCTGATGAAGAAATTGGTAGAGGCGTACATAAGTTTGATGTAAAAAAGTTTGGGGCAGATTGGGCCTATACGGTAGATGGAAGTCAGATCGGTGAGCTCGAATATGAAAATTTTAATGCCGCTGGGGCAAAGGTGATTATAAAAGGTAAAAGTGTACACCCAGGCTATGCAAAGAACAAAATGATCAACGCCATTGGTGTAGCTAATGAGTTCTTAAGTCTTATGCCTCCACGAGAGGTACCCGAAATGACCGAGGGCAATGAAGGCTTTTTTCATATTCATGGTATAAAAGGAGATATCGAAAATGCCGAATTCGAGCTAATTATACGTGATCATGATGAAGAGCAGTTTCAGGCGAGAAAGGGCTTGTTACGAGCTATTTCTGAAAAGTTGAATAACAAATATGGAGCGATTATTTCAGTAGAAATCAATGATCAATACAGAAATATGAAAGAAAAAATAGAGCCTGTTTTTCATATTATCGAAATTGCCGAAGTGGCCATGCTGAAAATAGGAATCGAACCTATAATTAAACCTATTAGAGGAGGCACTGATGGCTCACAATTGAGTTTTATGGGCCTGCCCTGCCCTAATATTTTTGCAGGAGGACATAATTTTCATGGTAAGTATGAATACGTGCCGCTAGAAAGTATGCAAAAAGCAGTTGAAACTATTGTGAAAATTTGCGAACTTACTGGTGAAAAATTCTAATTATGAATCGGTCTGAAAAAGTTGAGGCCTATTTTGCCGAAGAACATCATTACAAAAAAGCCATTGGTATTTTAAGGGATTTAGCCTTAAAAACCGACTTAGAGGAAACGTTCAAATGGCTTTTTCCCACCTATACCCTAAACAACAAAAATGTGCTCTCCGTTTGCAAGTTTAAGAACCATTTTGGCATTTGGTTCTTCAATGGGGTATTTCTTAATGATCCGCTTAATGTGCTGGAAAATGCGCAAGAAGGGAAAACAAAAGCAATGCGCCATTGGAAGTTTCATAGCCTTGAAGATATAAACGAAACTCAAGTTCTTGGATACATCCGCGAAGCGATTGAAAATCAAAAAAACCATAGGGTATTAGTTCCATCAAAATCGACAAAAAAAGTTGCGATACCAGAACTGTTAGCTAAAAAATTAGACAATGATAAAAAGTTAAAGCTAGCTTTTTATAAAATGAGTGATTACAAGCAAAAAGAGTTCAATGAGCATATTACGAGTGCGAAGCAAGAAAAAACCAAACTTAGACGGCTCGAAAAAATCATTCCAATGATTTTAAGAGGTGAAGGTCTTAGCGACAGGTATCGGTAAACAAAAAAGCCTATGACTAAAGTCATAGGCTTTTTTACATCTTTTTGCAAAACTATTTCTTGGCAGGAACAGGATTCAATTTTTTGCTCATCTCCATAGAAATGGCACTTCTATCAAACTTTAATCGTCCGGCCATGGTTTCAATAACACAGGTATTGTCTTTATCGTTCAATTCTGATATTTTACCATGAAGACCACTTTTCATCATCACCTTATCGCCTTTTTTTAATTCTGCTGCGAACTTCTTTTCCGCTTTCTGTCTTCTCATCTGAGGTAGAATCATAAAAACAAAGAAAATTGCAAAAATTGCTATTAAAAAAGGGAACTGTCCTAATCCTTCCATCTAGTCTATTTATCCTTTTACAGGGCCAGCTACCGCAACCGTTCCTTTAGGGTTAACAAAAGCTTTGATTCTTAACAATTCAGAACCTTTTGCTGTATTTGCGGTTACCGTAACCGTTTTTGTTACCAAGTTTTGTCCTGAACCATTAAATTTCACCAACAACTCTCCAGAATCACCAGGAGCAATAGGTGTATTTTTTGGATACTCAGGAACAGTACAACCACAACTACTTTTAGCATCAGTAATGATCAAGGGAGCATCTCCAGTATTGGTAAATTTGAAGATAGTCTCTTGCGGAGTACCTTGTTCTATGGTTCCGAAATCATGCTCTGATTTATCAAAACTCATTACAGGAATTTTCTTTTGAGCCGCATCTCTATTTGAAGCAACCTCAACATTGTCAGAATTAATCTTAGCAATTGCCTTGTCTTTACAAGAAGTCGAAATAAACAAAAGTGCAACAACACTTAGCGCTGTAACTATTCTTTTCATCTTATGAATTTTTAATTTAATGCAAAAATAACGAAATATTACTTATAACAACCCCCTGCCAATTTTTTGCAACTTTCCTTCGGCTTTATATTCTTTGACCAATTTGTCTAAGATACCATTGATAAAAATGCTGCTTTTTGGTGTAGAATATTCTTTGGCTATCTCTAAATACTCGTTTATGGTCACCTTTTCAGGTATCGACGAAAAGTTCAGTAGCTCACAAATACCCATCTTTAAAAGAATGTAGTCGATTTCGGCTATTCTATCTTTGTCCCAATTAGGGGTCTTACCCTCTATTTCTTTTTCCCATTCGGTATTCTTCAATAAAGTTTTGGTCAATAACTCTTTTGCGAAGACCATATCTTCCTCATCTTTTAACAATCGGGGTAAGAAAAAACCATCAGGCGCATCTTCTTTCACCTTTTTCAACTGTTTAAATATAAAGGTGTTTACTATAGGAATATCGTCTATCCAAGTAAGTCTATCATCCTCAAAATATTCATAAATCTTTTCGTTCGGCGCAATTACCTCCTTGTAGAGCGAAATGATAACGTCTTTGTCTTTTTGATAACTGTTTGTGGAAGACAACATGTAATTTTTATAGATATCACTAGCAATCATATCTTTAAAAATCAGCTTTACATATTCATCGTTCAGGTACCAATTTTGAAGTTTTCGCTTTGAGAACTCTTTTTGCAAGCTTTCGTTTGAAACTATCTGTTGCAAAAGCTTGTTCTTAAGAAACTTATCACGCTGAGGAAAGTTGTCATCTTCAGAAGCCATATACTTTTTAGTTGCATGGTTTACGTGTTTTTCTGCAAGCTGATGTAACTCGGTCAACAAGCTAAACATCAACAAGTAAAGGGTGTACATACTATCTATGCTATATTTCAAGAATTTCTCTTGTTTTTCCAAAGAATCGTCTTTAGACTGAATTAATGCATAAATACACTGCATTACCTTTACGCGAATATGCCTTCTTGTTAGCATTTAAAAGAACTTTAAAGTAAATATGGTCAGTAGCACATCGCAAAAGTAATGCTATATTTTCAGCATACCTAGACCAAAAAATATCTTATCAGTTTTATAACATTAGTTTTTGTGCTAATCCTATATCTTTGCCCGATTACCAATTTGACCTGTCCTTTTTTAAATTTATGAAAGAACTTAAATACCTAAATAAGTACCTTAAAAAATACTGGGTTAAAATATTTGCAGGGATACTTATTACGATTATTGCGAGGATTTTTTCTTTGGTAATGCCATCTTACGTAAACAAATCGATAAAAGCGGTCGAAAATTATATCGGTGATTCGATTTCTAAATCTGAGGCAAAAGACGTTTTACTTGAATATATACTCATAATTGTAGGGGCTGCATTGCTATCTGCGCTTTTTACTTTTTTAATGCGCCAGATGATTATTAACGTCTCGCGGTATATTGAATATGACTTAAAAAACGAAGTTTTTGACCATTACCAATTCTTAAATCTTAATTTTTACAAGCGCAACCGCATTGGAGATTTAATGAACAGAATTAGCGAAGATGTAGGTCAAGTAAGAATGTATGCGGGTCCAGCTATCATGTATGGCATTCAAACTTTGACTCTATTTGTTTGTCTAATACCGCTAATGTTTATAAAGGCACCTACAATAGCATTTTATACCCTAATACCGCTGCCCATATTATCAGTTTTAATTTATCAGATTAGCAAGGTCATTCATAAAAGAAGCACAAAAGTACAAGAGTATCTATCTACCCTTTCCACTTTCACCCAAGAATCATTTTCAGGGGTCTCCGTTATAAAGGCTTATTGTTTAGAACCTCAAATAAATGCTGAATTAAGAGGCTTGGCCAAAGAAGGAAAAGATACAAGTATGGATTTGGCCAGAGTAAACGCCTGGTTTTTTCCATTAATGATTCTTTTAATAGGTATCAGCAACATTTTTGTCATTTACATTGGTGGTAAACAATATATCAATGGTGAAATTGAATCTATTGGAATTATTGCAGAATTCATTCTCTATGTAAACATGCTTACATGGCCTGTTGCGGTAGTAGGTTGGTTAACCTCAATCGTGCAACGCGCCGAGGCTTCTCAAAAAAGAATAAATGAGTTTTTAACCGAACAGCCAACCATTAAAAATGAAGTTCTTGAGCCTACACCAATAAAAGGGAAAATCGAATTTAGAAATGTTACATTTACTTACGAAGACACCGAAATTACGGCCTTAAAAAATATTTCTTTTACTATTGAACCTGGTGAAAGCGTTGCTTTTTTGGGCAAAACAGGTTCAGGAAAATCAACAATTTTAGACTTGGTTTCAAGGCTTTATGATGTTTCTTCGGGTGAAATTCTAATCGACGATATCCCGATTAAAAAACTAAATCTTTATAGTTTGCGCAGCGCTATAGGTGCCGTGCCCCAAGATGCCTTTTTATTTTCAGACACTATAGAGAATAACATCAGATTCGGAAAAGAGGACGCCTCTATAGATGAAATTATTGAGGTCGCAAAAAAAGCGGTAGTCCATGAAAATATTATTGGTTTCTCAAAGCAATACAACACCATACTCGGCGAGCGCGGCATAACTTTAAGCGGTGGCCAAAAACAAAGGGTATCTATTGCTCGGGCACTACTTAAAGACCCTGAGATTTACCTATTTGATGACTGCCTTTCTGCTGTAGACACAGAGACCGAAGAAGAAATTTTGGCAAATCTAAAAAACGCCTCAACCGATAAGACAACACTTATTGTAAGCCATAGGGTGTCTTCTGCAAAAAACACGGATAAAATTATTGTTTTAGAGGATGGTAGTATCCTTCAAGAGGGAACCCATGAACAACTGAATAATTCTGAAGGATATTATAAAGAACTTTTCTTGGATCAATTGTCAGATAAAGATTAATCTAAAAAGTTGCTGAATTAGCTTTTTTTTTACATTTTTGATACTATTAAGTAACAGAACACTTAAAGAACACTATACCAGATGGGCGATAAAGATTTAATGGACCAGGAAGAAATTTACTCCAAAGTTCTAAGAGCAGGAAGAAGGACTTATTTTTTTGATGTTAGAAGCACAAAGGCAGGAGACTACTATCTAACTATTACAGAAAGTAAAAAGTTTACTCATGATGATGGCTCATTCCACTATAAAAAGCATAAAATTTACCTGTACAAAGAAGACTTTACGGCATTTAAAGAAATTATGGAAGAGATGATGGACTACATCATTGATGAAAAAGGACAAGAGGTCATCTCTGAGCGCCATCAAAAAGATTTCAAAAAAGAGGATGAAGAAAACGGTTCGGCGAAAGATGATTCTACTTCTGGTAATTTTACAGATGTAAGTTTCGATGATATATAAAACGCCAGAAAAAATAAATTAATAAAACGACCTGTTTCCGCAGGTCGTTTTTTATTTTTAGATAATTAAAAAATCAACCATGAAGGAATTCTTTACGCTCTTATTTTTAACAACCACTTTAGCCCTATTTGCTCAAGACAAGGTATCGTTAGATTATTATTTACCCCAAGATGTTTCTTATGATTCGACAATTCCGAAGCCCGCCGAAATTATTGGTCACGAGGTTGGTGAATGGCATGTTACCCATGACAAGCTGGTTTTCTATATGCAGGCTTTGGCCAAGGCTAGTGATAGAATGACCATCGAAACCAGAGGTAAAACTTTTGAGGGAAGGCCTATTTTATTGCTCACTGTTACTTCAGCAAAAAATCATAATAACCTAGAGCAGCTACGTAAAGACCATATCGCCTTGAGCGAAAGCGGCTCTAACAATTTAAATACTTCTGAAATGCCGATAGTGGTATATCAGGGGTTTTCCATTCATGGCAATGAACCTAGCGGATCCAATGCTTCATTGGCATATGCTTATTATTTAGCCGCAGCCCAAGGGTCAGAAATAGATGCAATGTTAGACAACATGGTAATTCTTTTAGACCCAAGTTTTAATCCTGATGGTCTGCAACGTTTTGCATATTGGGCCAATACCAATAGAAGTCAAAACCTGAATCCTGATGGCAATGAAAGAGAATATCATGAGGTTTGGCCGGGCGGTCGCACAAACCACTATTGGTTCGATATGAATAGAGATTGGTTGCCTGTACAATTACCCGAAAGTCGTGCGAGAATAAAGACTTTTCACAAATGGCTGCCAAACATCTTAACGGACCATCATGAGATGGGTACAAATTCTACTTTCTTTTTTCAACCAGGTGAGCCAACAAGGGTAAATCCGCTTACACCAAAGATGAATCAAGAGTTAACGGCAGAAATAGGAACTTATCATGCCAAAGCATTGGATAAAATAGGTTCTCTGTATTATTCTGAAGAGAATTATGATGACTATTACTACGGAAAAGGCTCAACTTTTCCTGATGTAAACGGAAGTATTGGAATCCTTTTTGAACAAGGTAGTTCTCGCGGTCACATTCAAGAAAGTGAAAACGGAATATTGACTTTCCCTTTTACAATACGTAATCAATTCACTACGGCCTTATCTACCATCGATGCAGCAAAGAATATGCGTTCTAAAATTTTGGATTACCAACGCAAGTTTTATAGCGATATTAAGAACGAAGCAGCTCGTAATAGAACAAAAGGATACGTTTTTGGCGATAGTAAAGATGCCTCAAGAGCTTGGCACTTAGCAGAAATTCTAAACCGCCATAAAATTAAATTTCATGAACTGGCTTCCGATGCTACCATAGCGGGAAAATCATATAAAAAAGGATCGAGTTATGTAGTGCCGTTAAATCAGAAAAATCCAAGATTAATTAACGCGATGTTCGAAAAAAGAACAACGTTTACAGACAGTCTTTTCTATGACGTTTCTGCCTGGACATTACCTTTATCGTTTAATCTAGATTACGCAGAATTAACCTCACTAGCAAATGCTGGTAATCAGATTACAGATTTTAAACCCCTTACGGGTTCAATTAGCCGACATAGCAATTATGCTTATTTGTTCGAATGGCATGAGTATTATACCCCGCGCGCTTTAAATGCAATTCTAGAAAAAGGCTTACGGGCAAAAACCGCGAAGTCACCTTTTAGTCTTGAGGGTAAAAATTATGATTATGGCACCATTATGATTCCTGTGCAAAATCAAAAACTAAACGCTAAAGAACTTCATAGTTTTTTAGGTAAAATTGCTGAAGAAAATCAGCTGCAAATTACAGGTGTCACTACAGGGCTCACAAAGGGAATTGACTTAGGAAGTAACGATTTCGACCCCGTTAGAAAACAGAAAGTGGCCATTCTAGTAGGCGATGGCGTGCGTTCTTATGATGCGGGTGAAATTTGGCATTTATTCGATACGCGTTATGATATGAAAATCACCAAAATAGATACTGAATATTTTAATAGTGTCGATTTGGATAAATACACCGATTTGATTCTCCCTAGCGGATGGGGCAGTAATATCTTAGATAAAAAAGGGGCTGATAAGGTTAAGGAATGGGTAAAAGATGGAGGTACGGTAATTGGTTACCGTAATGTGGCAAACTGGTACAAGAAAAATGGATTAATGAAAATGGAACTAAAGAAAGACTCTTTGGTTGCAAAAAATATTTCTTTCGACCAAAAAGGAGATTTCTTGGGAGCACAAGTTACTGGAGGCGCAATTTTTGAAGCAACGCAAGATCGCTCACACCCCATAAATTATGGCTATAAGAATACTAAAATATCCTTATTCAGAAATACCAACATTTACATAAAACCTGATAAAAATAGCTATAACAACCCGATTCAATACACCAATAGCCCGCTGCAGAGCGGTTATATTTCTGAAGAGAATGCCGAATTAATTAAAAGTAGTGTTCCCTTTAAAGTAACTCGAATGGGTAGAGGACGTGTAATTCTATTTACGGATAATACTAACTTTAGAGCATTTTGGTATGGCACCAATAAGTTGCTTATGAACGCTATTTTCTTTGGACCGATGATGTAAGCGCGAATTTTACGAAAAGAATGTTACAAAAAGCATGCAATACAATAATTAGGCATGCTTTTTTTATGGAATAGACATTCGCCAGTGCTACCAGAAAAAATAAATAGCATATCGGATAAGCTATCATTGAAAATGCAAATCGAAAGGTGCTCATAAATTCTGGTTCTGGAACCTTAGGTTTAACAAAAGTGCGCCAAACAAAAACCAATGGAAAATTGAATAAAACGAATATCCATTTCATGATTTTATTCAAAACTTGGTGTTTTGCTTCTGTTTTTAAAAACCCTTTTGCATCTAAGTTCTTAATCGAATTATTGGCTAATTCAGGGTTTAAAAAATCTATACCTTCATTCTTTAATGCGGTTAAAATATAGTCATACCCAGTTTCACTATCAATATGAGTGGTTAACTGCTTTAATTGTTTGGTTACAGTCAATTTAATTTGCGAAACCGTTTTGTTAGTGTTCTCTTCTAACAAATCTTGAACAGCTATTGGCTTACCAAAACACAGGGCCGCACTATCGGGAAAACTAGCTGCCGATTTATAGTTTTGACCTACAGGAACTAAATTTATATCCAACTCCGGATTTTTTTCCAAGGCTTTAAATATTATTCGGGTAAAACCCTTACTTAAAGGCCTTACCCGACGTTTTAAATTGTGGTTTGCTTCAGGAAAAATGAGCAATGTTTGTCTATCTGCCAATAAATCTCCACAACGATTGAAGATAGCCTCATTTTTTGCTAAAGTATCCTTCCCATCCCGCATCCGGTAAATAGGTAACATCTGTAAAAAATAAAACAGAGGACTAAAAAGCTTATTCTTAAAAACATCTGAACGTGTTAAATACCAAGGTTTAAGATTACTTTTTGCAGCAATTAGCAATACATCTAACAAAGCGTTCTGATGATTGGAAAGAAGGAGTGTCGGTTTATTAGATGGCATATCATCCAAACCAGTAATCCTTATTTTCTTAAAATAAAAAAAGAGACCTAATGAGATCCAATATTTAAAAAAATAATACCCGATTTGCCTCAAACTAATTCTTCTTTTTTAATTGGTTTATAACCCCACACACTTGCCAACACCAAACCTGATACTAAATGCCATATACCCCAAAAAGCGGTCAATAGGGCCATTCCACCTAATCCATCAAAAAAAGTGAAGATCAACAACAATCCCAATCCAGAATTTTGAATACCTGTTTCAATAGTAATACTCTTTACATTCTCTTTAGAAAAACCCATAGCTGTAGCCAGTGAAAACCCAGTTAAGAAAGCAAGTAGGTTGTGAAGTATTACAATCCAAAAAACATAGAACACATATTCTAAAAAAATATCCCTGTTTTTATAGAGCGCCAAAAAAATCAATGTTACAAAAAACAGTAGCGATACTATCTTAAAAACCTTGGCCAATTTAATGGCCAACCGAGGTTTTAAATAGTTGACCAACATACCTAAAACTAATGGAAGACCTAGCAGTAATGCTACCAGTTTTATCATTTCTATTGAAGAAATAGCAACTTCTTTCAAGAGAATTCCGGTAGGTTCATAAAGTGAACCCCAAAATTGAAGGTTGAGCGGCGTCATCACTATGGCTAACAAGGTTGCTATAGCGGTCAAGGTAACAGAAAGGGCAGTATTACCCTTAGCAAGATGCGTAATAAAATTAGAAATATTGCCTCCTGGGCAAGCAGCGACCATAAACATCCCCAATGCAATACTAGGCAGTGGTCGCAATAGCCAAATCAATAAAAAGGTCACAAAAGGCAGCACTAAAAACTGACTAAATACGCCTGTAATTACGACTTTCGGTTTTTTAAATAGTTCTTTAAAATCCTTTACTGAGATTTCTAAGGCAATTCCGAACATCACTAGGGCTAAAGCCATATTCAAGGTCCAAAGCGTGCTAGGGTCAAATTTTATATGAACGTTATCTATGATTTGCTCCAAATAATAGTCATTTTTGGTCGGTTAGGCATATTAAAATAGAATGCAATAACATCTAAGATAAGATATTCGCTAATAAGGTCTGTAACCGCATTCCTATTAAGGAACTAACTCAAGGTGAAATTTAATTACCCGCGGTTCAATCGATAAGAATTAACTTTGCATTGAAAATAAATAACTGAGAAAATAATGGCGAGAACACCGAGCAATATGCTGGCCCTAGGGACTAAAGCACCTGATTTTGAGCTTTTTGACACTGTTAGCGACACTGTTTTAGGTTTACAACAATTAAAAGGCGAAAAAGGTACCGTAGTAATGTTTATCTGTAACCATTGCCCTTTTGTCATACATGTGAATCCAGAGATAGTACGGTTAGGAAATGCTTACCAAAAAAAAGGAATCAGTTTTATTGCGATTTCAAGCAATGATGTGGAAAATTATCCTCAAGATGCTCCGGATTTAATGACTAAGGTGGCAAAGCAGGAAGGATACCCATTTCCTTACTTATATGATGCAAGTCAAGAGACTGCCAAGGCTTATAATGCAGCTTGCACTCCAGACTTCTATTTGTTCGATTCTGATTTAAATCTAGCATACCGCGGTCAACTGGACGATTCTAGACCAGGAAACGGAATACCCTTAACCGGCAACGACCTGCGTAATGCACTGGATAGTCTTTTAAATAATAAAGCAATTGATGAAAATCAAAAACCAAGTATAGGCTGCAATATAAAATGGAAGTAACCATTGATGCTGTTACAAAGGAAAATATTAATGATTATATAGCTGTTGGTAAACAATCATACAAAGAGCACTACCTCCACCTATGGCAGAATAACGATCCAACTCCATTTATTGATGCATATCTTAAGAAAGAACCTATTTTAAAGGCACTGAAAGACCCTAAACAGCTATTTTATTTGATAAAAGCAGGCACTAGCAATGTGGGCATTTTAAATCTTACTTTTGACGTAGAGCAAGAAAAGAACATCCCTAAACGGAATCTTTTACTTAATAAAATCTACTTGCTCAAATCATATTCGGGGATGGGTATAGGTAGTAAAACATTGGAATTCGTTTATGATTTAGGTAAGAAATACCAAAAGAAAGTTCTTTGGTTGTATGCCATGAAGAAAGGTAGGCCTTTAAACTTTTATAAAAATCATGGCTTTGATGTACTCAAAGAAGCTTTTATTCATTTACCCCATGTTCTTGACGAAGAAAAAGAAATGTGGCTAATGGTTAAAAAACTTTAGCTACCAAACATTTCTTTCTATGAGATTTTTGATATGTGCAAAATGATGGCTTCCGTGCCAGGCATAGCGACCTACATTTTCGGCTAGCGTAGTTTCTTGGTTACCTTCAGGATGCGTGAATTTTCTCTGCAAGTCTTCGACCGAAAGGCCTTTTAACAAATACACTAGCTTAGCATGTACAGCACTTAAATGATTTAAAGACATTTGAATAGGTGCAGTTTTAGCATCGAACAAGTTGGACCATTCTTTTTCGAAGTAGGGTTTTATTATTGGGTTATCTTCAGTCAGTGCCCATTTGAAACGGATATAGCTATGATGATGACTATCTGAAATATGATGAACTACCTGTCTAACAGTCCAACCTTCTGGTCTATAAGGAATCTCTAATTGTTCTTCCGAAAGGCCCTTTACCAATGCCTCCAATTTAGCGGGCAAGTGTTCCAGAATTGCAATCCAATCATTTAAATGTTCGGTAGTTATCGGCTTTGGTATCTCGTATTTACCAATGGGGTATTTTAAGTGCTCCAAGGTATCTTTTTCCATATTTTAAACTACAATTTCTAGTTAGACTTTCACTTTATTTAATAGAAAACTTACAAAGAATTAAAATAAAATTCCTCATTACCAACAAATTAATTGTATTTTTGCACCTCAATTAATTTTTTTTAATATTTATTATGAGTAAAGGAACAGTAAAATTCTTCAATGATTCTAAAGGTTATGGTTTTATCACTGAAGACGGTTCAAACACAGATCACTTTGTACACATTTCAGGCTTAATCGATGAGATTCGTGAAGGTGATGTTGTAGAATTCGAACTACAACAAGGTAAAAAAGGATTGAACGCCGTAAATGTACAAGTTATAGATTAAGGTAAACAGCACACTTTTTTATAGTATAAACCCCCGCCAAACGGCCGGGGTTTTTTATTTTCATTTTGTTTAACTTTTTACGCAACCAATACAAAATATTGCCTCTTATTGTTAAACAATATAAGTTTCCCAGACTTTAAATGAAGATAACCATGATTACCTTTTTTGGAATACTTTCTATACTGCTTGCCATTAATATTTTTATGTTATTTGCGAGTATTAGTAAATCTAAAAAATAAGTAGGGTTTTTCTGCGTTAAGTTGTTATACGTGAAAGCGTCATTTTTTGTAAAAAATAACCGATATCCTTATGAACACATTCTTTACGATTCTACTTTTTTTACTGATCATCAATATTTTTTTATTATTGGTCAGTCTTAATAGTGCAAAATAAAAAAGCCTCCTGAAATAGGAAGCTTTTCTTTTTTAAAGTCTTTTACGCTCTACTATTTGACATCCATCAATTCAACATCAAATATTAAAGTTGCATCTGGTGGTATCACTCCCCCCGCACCGGAACTACCATAACCTAAATGCGACGGAATTACAAAGCGGGCCTTATCACCTACTTTCAATAATGCAATCCCTTCATCCCAACCAGATATTACCTGCCCTACGCCAAGTTGAAAATCTATTGGTTGATTTCTTTTAAAAGAAGAATCAAAAACCTGCCCGTTTGGCAAACTACCTTCATAATGAACCGACACGGTCTTCCCCTTTTCGGCTTTGGCACCAGAACCAGTTTGAATCATTTTATAACGCAATCCAGATTCGGTTTTATCAAAACCGGCAGCCAGCTTCTCCATGGCAGCTTCGGCTTTAGCTTTTTCTTCTGCAATTCTTTTTGCGCGAGAGCCTTCAAAAGTGCGGAAAGCTTCAATTGCATTCCAATTTTCTGCCTCAACTCCAGACCTAACAATTTCTAAACTATCTATCGTATCTCCTTGAGCTATAGTATCTACAATTTCTTGTCCGTGTTCAACATGGCCAAAAACCGTGTGCTTATTGTCTAACCAAGGTGTTGGCACATGAGTGATAAAAAATTGACTTCCATTTGTACCTGGGCCAGCATTTGCCATAGATAAAACTCCTGGCTCAGAGTGATTCAGTTCAGGATGAAACTCATCATCGAATTGATATCCTGGGCTTCCAGTTCCGGTTCCTTGCGGGCACCCTCCTTGTATCATGAAATCTGGAATTACCCTATGAAATTTTAGACCGTCGTAATAAGGTTTACCCTGTGGCTTGGCCTTATTTTCCATATCTCCCTCGGCAAGGGCAACAAAGTTACCTACTGTTCCTGGGGTTTTATCGTGGGTTAATTTTACTAAAATCTCGCCTTTTGTAGTATTAAATTTTGCGTAAATACCGTCTTGCATCGTACTCATTTTTATTGAGCGGCAAAGGTAGGGGTTTTTAGACTTTATGAAAATTTCTTGGACAAAAGCTTTTCTACAGAAATTTTGAAAAATGAGAATACCTGAGCGTTGTTTAGAAATCTACCATAAAAATATAGTGATATCCCTGTCAGAAAAAAGATAAGACTCAATAAAATCTAGCCAAAATCACCCTTTCACCTTCTTTTGCTGTTGAAAACCGTACTTGTCGACCAAATACACCAAGCTGGCCATAGTTGCAGCACCCAGTTCTAATTCTCTTTTGTTAACGTGTTCAAAAGTATCGTTCTCAGCATGATGATGGTCAAAATAACGTTGTGAATCGGGTCTTAATCCTGCAAGTACTAATCCTTCATCTTTTAAAGGCCCTATATCGGCACCGCTTCCCCCTTTAACGAACATATGAATCAAATAGGGCTCGAAAAGACTCTTCCAACCCAAAATCTGTTTAAAATCTTCATCTGAACAATCAAAAGAAAAGCCACGAGGCGTAAATCCGCCAGCATCACTCTCAAGGGCGAATACATGATTTTCTTTTTTGCTTTTGGCCACTTCAGCATATTTATTTCCTCCTCGTAGACCATTTTCTTCGTTCATAAAAAGAACCGCACGTATGGTTCTTTTTGGTTTATACCCACTTGCTTTGATTAAACGAAGTACATCCATACTCTGTACCACCCCCGCACCATCATCATGAGAACCGTCACCTAAATCCCAAGAATCTAAATGGCCACCAACGACCATAACCTCGTTAGGATATACCGAACCCCGTATTTCACCTATAACATTATACGATTCTACATCGGCATATTGTCTACAATTCTGTTTGAAGTAAAATTTCACATCAGGATTCAACTTTAACGTCGTACTAAGTAATTCTGCACCCTTGGTACTAATTGCGGCTGCAGGTATTCTATTTGCAATTGATGTTTCGCCATAACCCATAGAACCGGTATGTGGATAATCGTCTAAGCGCAAATTCATAGACCTGACAATTACCCCGGCAGCACCATATTTTCCTGCAGCTTCAGCGCCTGAGTAACGCTGATCTACACAACCTGAATACGCTTCAAAAGTGCTTATTTTCGTGGGATCCATGGGGCGATTAAAGAAGATTATTTTCCCTTTTATTTTTTCTGCCCCTAGGGTTTCTAAATCTTCAATACCCTGAACTTCAATTACATTTCCCTTTAATCCGCCATCTGGTGTCGCAACAGAACCACCAAGTGCACAAATGGGCACATTGGTAGTTAAACCTGGCTTAGTTTCTATATAGGCAAATTCGGGAGTTCCCCTGGTCCACTTTGGCACCATAACCGGTTGTAGCCAAACCCTATCCAACCCAAGAGAATCCATCTGCCTTTTTGTATATTCTACAGCCTGTTGTGCTTCTACGGAGCCTGACAAACGCCCACCTATTTGATTCGATAGGTAATTTAACCATTCATACGCCTTGCCATCGGTTAAAGCCTTATCATATATCGCTTTTAGCTGTTTTTCATCATCAGACTGCCCAATTGTCGAGCCCGAAATACACAATACAATAAGTAATACTAGAATTCTCATTTGTTTTCTTTTTCCAATTCTTCTTTGAAGTTCTCCAAGTTAGCCTTTATTTTTTCGTCTAACTCGGGCTCCTCAATATCTTTGTATTTTTTTAACGCTTCCAAAAGGATAGAAGCTACGGTCAAACGCGCTGCTTTCTTATTATCTGCAGGAATAATGTACCAAGGGGCATGCGGTTTTGAGGTTTTATTTATAGCCTCTTCATAACACTCTTGATATAAGTCCCAAAGCTTGCGCTCTTTTAAATCACCAGGGGAAAATTTCCAATTTTTTTCTTTTAGCTCCAATCTTCTTAGCAAACGCTGTCGCTGTTCTTCTTTTGAAAGATGTAGAAAGAACTTAAAAATCAATGTACCATTTTCGGAAATATGCTTTTCAAAATCATTGATTTGGCGGTATCTATTATCCCAAAAATTCTCATCAATATCTGATACATTATTGATACCCGGAATGTTTTCACCTAAAATATATTCTGGATGGACCTTTGTAACCAAAACGTTCTCATAGTGCGTACGGTTAAATACACTGAATTTGCCCCTTGCCGGTAACGCAATATAATGTCGCCACAAATAATCATGTTTTAGCTCAAGTTCTGTAGGCACTTTAAAACTATGGACTACTACGCCTCTAACATTGAAATCTTTAAATACTTCGCGTATTAGACTATCTTTCCCAGAAGTATCCATACCCTGTAAACAGACCAAAACACCATATTTACCGTGAGCATAAAGAGTGTCTTGAAATTTACCCAATGCTTCTCTTACATCTTCTAGTTCTTTCTTCAGTTCTTTATCAGAGCGCCCTAAATCTTGTAAAGTATCAATTTCTGAAAGCTTCACTTGCCCTTCTATGCGAAAGCTTTTTTCTTTTAATTCATTCATAAGAGGTAAGATACATAAATTTCAAAATTCAGTTCTCGTAAAAACACTACTGTTTAACGATATTTTTGTTTTAAGCGTGCAGAACGCAGAGAATTCGGGCTTTCTACCGATAGATTTTTATAATCTTTTAGTGGTACCATATCTTTAGAATCCCAAATTAATTATAATGAAAACCTACAGAAGCCATATACTTCTTATTACCGCCCTACTCGGTATATTTGGCCTATTACCGATAACCTCTTTCACTAGCTACAACGCTTGTGAGTTTGCCAACAATAACTCTATCTACATTAAAGACCAAGCTTTACTTGCTTACGAAGCTGATGAGTTTAAAATGGTAAAATACCACGCTTACAAAGCTTTAACAGGAATCGAAAGAGCCAAAAACAGCTTTAAAGACTGTGGTTGTGACACTGCCATCGAAAGTATAGATCGTACAAAACTGAATCTAAAAAATGCAACAAAGTCGCCTTCTATTTATGACGCCAAGACTTTTGTTGAGATAGCGCTTAAAAACACAGCACTTAGTATTGACGCCTTAACCAAGTATAAAAAAAACAGCAAAAGCACTTATGGTGAGGGATTTTTAACCATGAACACCAAACAGTCTAAAGTGATTGTCAACGATATTATGGAGTTGGAAGGACGAACACTTTCTGATAAAATAGAAAACGGAGTAGCTAAATTTCAAAAGTCTTTAGAGAATATGATTGCTTCAAATGACTGTGCTACTGCTTTAAATTATGTACAAGAAACCCATGAAACCTCTTCAAAAAAATCAATAGATGAAAATGTTTCACCGGGTAAAAGACATTTTCATAAACGAATTAAAGAAGTAACGGCAAACGCACTTACCAAACTAAAAGATTGTAAATAACTATTTGCTCGCAAATAGCTTTACATCATCTTCAGTAACTTCTTTTCCTCCTAATATTATTAAACGTTCTATTACGTTACGTAGCTCTCGTACATTACCGGTCCAATCGTAGGTTTTTAGCAATTCGACAGCTTTTTTAGAAAAGTCTTTTGGTGCCGTGCCCTGTTCCGTGGCAATCTTTTTTGAAAAGTGCGAAATTAGCATTGGTATATCATCTCTTCGGTCATTTAAAGAGGGAACCTTTATTAAAATAACCGCCAAACGATGATAAAGGTCTTCTCTAAAATTACCTTCTTCAATTTCCTTTTTTAGGTCTTTATTTGTAGCAGCTACTACCCGTACATCTACCTTAATATCCTTATCGGTACCTACACGAGAAATTTTACTTTCTTGTAAAGCTCTCAAAACTTTAGCTTGGGCAGAAAGGCTCATGTCTCCTATTTCATCTAAAAATATAGTGCCCTTATTCGCGGCCTCAAACTTTCCTGCCCTATCTTTCACAGCCGAAGTAAACGCCCCTTTAACGTGCCCGAAAAGCTCACTTTCAATAAGTTCTGAAGGAATTGCAGCACAATTAACTTCGATAAAAGGGGCAGAAGAACGTTGGCTTTTTTCATGGATCCAATGGGCTACCAATTCTTTACCTGTACCGTTAGAACCCGTTATAAGAACACGTGCATCGGTAGGGGCAACTTTTTCGATCATATCTTTAATGACACCGATTTCTTTGCTCTCACCAATCATCTCATAATTTTTGCTGACCTTTTTCTTGAGAATCTTATTTTCAACAACCAATTCTTTTCTGTCGAGCGCATTACGCACTGTGGTCAGTAAACGATTCAAATCCGGTGGTTTTGAGATATAGTCAAAAGCTCCTAAACGCATCGTGTTTACTGCGGTGTCTAAATCGCCGTGACCGGATATCATAATAAAGGGAATTTCAGGCTTTAGCTTTCTAGCGGCCTCAAGAACTTCGACCCCATCCATTTTTGGCATTTTAATATCGCAAAGTACTAGGTCAAAATCTTCCTTTTTAATGGTTTCGATACCCTTAAGTCCGTCTTCTGCCTCTTGCACATTGTACGAATCACTTTCTTCACTTAATATTTTCACCAAAACTCTTCTAATCGCCGCCTCGTCCTCTATTACCAGTATTTTTGACATTCTTTTTTATTTAAAAAATTCCAATTTTAAAACCTCCCCTAAAGTACATATTTCCCTGATTGTTCAAGAGAAAAACTTCGTTACGCCAATCGTCTCGCAAGACCCCGTTCTGTGTCAAGGTATAGCCAAATAGGCCGTAGAGCGAAATGTACTTAGTTATATGATATTGATATCCAAAAGCCCCTACTAATGCGGATAGCGAAATATTGCTACCTAGTTCAGCGTCTGGCAGCACAATATCGTTTTGAATATTTATATAGTAGCCATCCAATAATAATGCCGTTTGTAAGGTATGTTTTTTTGAAGGGTGATATTTAAAGTTCATTCTAGGAATACCAAGGGTATATGACCAATTTGGATGAAACCTTTTATAGTAAATTACCAGAGGCAAAGGAAAAGGCAGCCCTGCATTACTATTGTACGCCAGACCTAAAGCTAAACGAAAAGGTTTTTCAATGTCCTTAACATCCTTTAGTAAAGTAGCCGTTAAATTCAACCGCATATCCTCGGCCAAAATTTCTCCTGTAAAATTTGAAGCCAAACGGGGTGTTACAATACCTATTAAACGCCAGTTATCATTCCATTTTGTAATATAACCAAGATTTAAGTCTATTACATATAGGCGGTTAAGTTCTCTGGTCTCAAAAGGAAATTGCACCGAAGTTTCAAAGTCAAAACGGTTGTATTCCGCACCGGTCACCAAATACTTATCATTCTTCAATTTAATAGGAACATTTACCAGAAATCGATATCTCGTTGTTTCGATTCCGCTATTGTTTTCTGGAACGTGGGTTGTTTCTATCCGCAATAGATCGGTGCTCTGGGCATGACAAAAAATACCAGCAAAAAACAGTAAAATTAGAACTCCAATACTAGTAACGCCGGTATTATACATTATCCTTATTAAGCTGTTGTTGAATAATGTGAACGTCACGCTGCGGGAATGGAATACTAATATTATTGGCCCTAAACTTTGTATCTATACGATAACGTATTTCACTTTTTATTCTTGGGTCACTAAAACTATCATTAATAAAAAAATTTACCGAAAAAAGTAATGCAGAATCTCCAAAATCATCAAACAGCACAAACGGTTTCGGATTTTTTAAAGCCCCTTTTTGTTCACCTACGGCTTCTAACAACAAGTTGGTCACCAATTCAACATCACTTCCGTAGGCAACACCGACACTAACCTTTTCACGAGTACTTTTATGGTTCTGCGTATAGTTATAAATAATATCACTTATAAAGTGATGATTAGGTATGATAATAACCTTGTCGTCTCTCGTAATGGCCCTTGTTGTTCGTAACTTAATCTCAAATACCTTTCCGACTTTACCATTTACCTCCACAATATCACCAACTCTAAGCGATTTATCTATTATTATGAATATACCACCGATAATATCTTGAAACAACTCTTGTAAGGCAAGACCCAGACCCACAAATAGTGCAGCGGAAGCGGTCAGAATAACCGTTACATTAATACCCGCAGCACTCATTGTTAATAAAATAACAACGACATAAACTACATATTTAATAAACTTGAAAATGCTGATAAATTTCAACTTATCGTCACTTTCCATTTTACGGGTAAATAATTTGCGGAGCCATTTTAAGACAAAACCTGTCATTATCATGGTCACCGTTAGCAGAAGTAAAAGCCCAACGGTAATATGAATTGAATTTTCACCTTCACCGTAGTGAAAACCCAAACCCAAAAACTCTTCAATAGAGCCCCAGATATCTTCTTTGATGATTTCTTCTATACCATTTTCTTCATCTTGAAGCATGTGCTAGTATTTTAACCATTTAAATAATTCACGATAGGTAGGTTTTTTACCATACATTAATATACCTACTCGATATATTTTGGCGGCAAGCCAAACGATACCCAAAAAGGTAATAATTAAAAGTACAATACTTGTTACTAATTGCCATAAAGGCACACCACCTTCGCCTATTCCGCCAGGCAATCGCATTAGCATCACAATAGGTGAGGTCAGTGGAAAAAGAGAAAAACCAACGGCTATTGGTCCATGAGGATTACTAAAAACCGAAAAGAAACCTACATAAATTGCCAACATCAAAGGTAAAATTATTGGAAATATAAATTGTTGGGTATCCGTTTCATTATCCACCGCGGCACCAATAGCAGCATAAATAGAACTATAAATTAAATAGCCTAGTATAAAATAAATAATAAAAGACACCAATAATAACAATAATGGTAGATTGAAGAATTCTTTTGCCCAAAACTCCATTTCATTTTCTTGCGGAGTTGGCATATTCATCATAGGGTTAGAGGTTAACGCAGGGTTTGAAGCCATAACACCCAAATCGATATCGAGTACCAACAAAGCAACAATGAGCAATAATGAAGCTGAGAAAATCCAGATAGCAAATTGCGTTAATCCAGCCAACGAGGTACCAATAATCTTACCTAACATCAATTGAAACGGTTTAACCGAAGAAATAATCACCTCGATTATTCGGCTTGTTTTTTCTTCGATTACACTTCGCATTACAAAGCCCCCATAAATAATGATAAACATCATAATCAGGTAACCAAATGCCCCACCAACAAAAGCTTTCATCATATTTAGTCCTTTTACGTTTTCTTCGCCTTTAAAAGTTGCCGTTCGTATATCAAAATTCTTTTCTATACTTGCAAAATCTTCTGAGGAAACCCCTATTTTTTGCAACCTGTCTTGCCTTAAGCGATTTTCAAAAACCCGTTCCAACCTTTCCAAAATATAACTTACCGGGTTATCCTTAGTATATAAAAAGGCACCGTTAGATACTTTCTCTAGACTCTCTTCTTTAGGAATATAAAGCAGTCCATATAAGCCCATTGAAAGGGTAGAATCTTTGGCAGTTTCAAGGTCTAAATCTTTATACTTTATATAAGAAACAGATGCCGATGCATTAAATTCATTTGAAAAGTAATCACTCTCATTTAATACCGCTATTGTTCTTTTCTCACTGTCGTTCACCTTGGTCAAGAATGCAATCAAAACTATCATGCCTACCATTAAAATAGGACTCAAAAATGTCATAATAACAAAAGACTTGTTTCGAACTTTCGCTAAATACTCCCGCTTTATTATCAATTTAAGCTTGCTCATGCGTTCTTAGAATTAACGGTTTGTATAAAAATATCGTTTGCCGAAGGTATCGTTTCATTAAAATGATTAATGTTTCCCAAAGCCGCTAATTTCTTAAGGATGATCGAGGTATCATCTGAAGGTAATTTTACGGTAAAATCAAACTGTTTTTCTTCGGTGTTGAATTCTGAATGCGTAATTTCAAAGGCCTCATTTAAATCCTGTAACAGGCTTTCAGTATTTTCTTCAGTCTGCAAACCTATCTTAAACACATTGTTCTTGTAGGCCTTTTTTATATCTGAAAGTTTCCCGTCCAATAATTTTTCAGATTCATGAAGCAGTGTAATATATTCGCATAATTCTTCAACAGATTCCATTCGATGGGTTGAAAAAATAATGGAAGTTCCTTTTTCTTTTAACGACAGAATCTCATCTTTTATCTTATTGGCATTAATCGGGTCAAACCCGCTAAAGGGTTCATCAAAAATAAGCAGTTTCGGTTCGTGCAATACGGTAACAATAAACTGTATTTTCTGGGCCATTCCCTTTGATAGCTCTTGTATTTTCTTGTTCCACCAATCTCCTATTTCGAATTTCTCAAACCAAAATTTTAAGCGTTTTTTTGCTTCCGTTTTAGAAAGCCCTTTTAATTGTGCCAAATAGAGCGCCTGCTCCCCTACTTTCATACTTTTATACAGACCTCTTTCTTCTGGTAAATAACCTATAGCCGCAATATGGTGAGGTGCTAAAAGTTCACCATCAAAAAATACTTTTCCGGTATCAGGAAACGAGATTTGATTAATGATACGAATTAAAGTAGTCTTACCAGCTCCATTAGGTCCGAGCAAACCGTAGATACAATTTTCAGGAATTTCAAGGGAAATGTTGCTTAGTGCGGTGTGTGTTCCAAATTTTTTAGAAACCCCCTCGGCAACAAGTATATGGCTCATTCAGTTATTTTTATTAGTGGTAAAGATATCGAAAAGGTTCTATTGCCAACTTTATTAAAAAGGCACATTTCTTAATTGAAATTGCCCTAAAAACAAAACCCACCCTTAAAACAAATCAAGGATGGGAAAAAAATTGCTATGAAAAAGAAAATTAGATACTGTAAAACAGTATCAATTCCAAATATACGTTTTTTATTTAATTCTAAAATTTTATTTGATTAGGAGAACATATCTTTTACTTTCTCAAAGAAAGACTTATCAGATTTCTCTGGTTTAGGTACGAAATTTTCGTCGTTTTGCATTTTCTCGAAAAATTCTTTTTGTTCACGATTTAATTCCTTCGGAGTCCAAACATTAACATGAACCAAAAGATCACCTGAACCATATCCATTAATACTGGAAACCCCTTTACCTCTTAGTCTGAGAATCTTACCCGATTGAATACCTGGCTCTAATTTGATACGCACTTTACCTCCAATAGCATCAATCTCTTTTGAATTGCCCAATACCGCTTCCGAAAAACTAATATATAGGTCGTAATGCAAATTATCACCTTCTCTTTTCAATGTAGAATGCTCCTCGGTCTCAATGGCTACTAATAAATCTCCCGAAATTCCGTTACCAGGAGCCCCATTACCTTTTCCTGAAACTTTAAGCTGCATACCTTCTTCAACACCTGCAGGAATTTTTATGGATACGGTTTCTTCAACTACCTTTAAACCTTGAGCATCCGCCCCACTAGGTCTTTGGTCTATCATTTGGCCTGCTCCGCCACAAGTGCTACAAGTTGCAGCAGTTTGCATTCTACCTAAAATAGTATTGGTTATTTTGGTTACTTGCCCATTACCATTACAAGTAGAACATGTTTTATAGGTTACTCCGTCCGCTTGTACTTTTCTTCGAACTTTTACCTTCTTCTCTACTCCATTTACTATTTCTTCTAAGGTAAGTTTAACACGAATACGAAGATTACTTCCTTTTACTCGCCTTTGACCGCCGCCACCAAAACCACCAAAACCACCGCCACCGAAAGCACTGCCAAAGATATCGCCAAACTGACTGAATATGTCATCCATATTCATGCCACCGCCACCAAAGCCGCCACCTTCAAATGCCTGATGGCCAAATTGATCATACTTTGCACGTTTGTCTGGGTCGCCTAAAACTTCATAAGCCTCGGCCGCTTTTTTGAACATCTCTTCAGCAGCAGCATCACCAGGGTTTTTATCAGGATGATACTCAACGGCCTTCTTACGGTAAGCTTTTTTTATCTCGGCCGCCGAGGCGCTTTTGGAAACACCTAATATTTCGTAAAAATCTTCCTTCATAAATTGGTCTTAGTTACCTACTACAACTTTTGGGTGTCGAATAATTCTATCACCAAGCTTAAAGCCTTTTTCAATAACGTCTATAATTTTGCCCTTTAATTTCTTTTCAGGGGCAGGAATTTGAGTTACCGCGTCGTGCATCTCAGCATCAAACGCATCTCCTTGACTTACCTCCATCTCCTCCAAGCCTTTATTCTTTAAGGTTTCTCGGAATTTGTTATTTATCAAATCAACCCCTTTGAACAATTCTTTGTCTTCAGATTTAGAAATTTCTTTTAAAGCTCTATCGAAGTCATCCATAACAGGAAGAAGTGAAACTATTACATCTTGTCCTGCTGTTTTAAACAAATCCATTCGCTCTTTAGAGGTTCTTTTCTTGAAATTTTCAAATTCCGCAAAAAGACGCAAAAACTTATCCTTCTCTTTGGCAAGGTCTTCACGAAGTTGTTCTTCTACGGAAACCTCTTCTTCTTGCTGTTCTTGCCCTACCTCTTCGTTAAGTTCAGTTTCATTAACGGATTGTGAGTTTTCCATTTCTTCATCCATTTCTTGAACCTTACTTTTTTTACTCATGTGATTAAAATTTATATCATTTCAAAGATGGCAAAAGTACTGCCAATTGACTCAAAATGTCAAAATGTCATCACTATTTATAAAAAAATCCGCCCTATGGCGGATTTTGTTTTGTTTCGAAAAAAGTTCTCGCTAAACGTATTCTTTGGAAAAAGAAGACATCGTTTCTTCTTTTGCGGCTTGTTTCCCGTAAATTTCTTTTAAAGCGTCACAAACAGATTTAAAATTAAATTTAAAGCCTTTTGTTTCAATTCGCTTACTACTAACGCGTTGGCTAGCGAAAAGCAAATATGACATTTCCCCAAGAATTGTTTTCATCGCAAATTCAGGGATGTTTGGCAGAAATAAAGGTTTTTCCAACACTTTAGCCAATTCTTTAGTCATTTTGGTATTGGTCACAGGGTTCGGTGCTACCCCATTGTAAATACCTTTAAGATTATGCGCTATTGCAAAAACGAACATTCTTGCCAAATCATCTACATGGATCCATGATTGCCATTGTTCACCAGAACCAAATGCTGCACCAACATAATTTTTTATTGGTCTTGCCATCCGCGGCAGTGCTCCGCCTTCATTAGACAAAACGAGGCCAATTCTAATTTTTGCGACGTTAAAACCAAAATTTTTAAACGTATCTATTTCTTCTTCCCAAGCTTTTACGACATCACCCAAAAAGCTCTCGTCGACCTGTTGCTCTTCTTCGATATAAAAAGAAGAGAGGGAATTTGGATAAATACCTATTGCCGAAGCGGACACTAAAGAGGTAATTGTGTCTGAGCCAGATTTTTCGATACCTTCTTTTAAGGTTCGTAAACTATCGATACGACTATCTAAAACCTTGGACTTGTATGAAGTCGTCCAACGTTTTGATATGCTTGCTCCTGCTAAATTAATAATGGAAGTAACACCTTCAAAGCAATCTAAATCAATCTCATTTTTTACAGGATTCCAATAATATCCATTATAATTTTCTTTTGCTACAAGTTTTGCCTTCGAAGTGGTCAAGTAATTTACCTGAATTCCGTTATCATTCAATTCTCTTACAATCGCTTTTCCTACCAAACCAGTCGCGCCTGTAATCAGTACCTTCATGCTATCCTTTTTTACAAATGTATATGATTCAAGGGCTGATGAAGAATACTTAAAAAAGGTTTAACAGTATTGTTTAAGGCTTAGGTTAATTTATCTAAAAAATACTAATAGCTCTTAAGAAGACTTTATGAAAACCATTTATTTTGTCGCTCTCAACATTTCTCGCTTTCCTGGTGGGCCAGGTAAACGCTCTACATTAAAACCGACCGCTTGCATTGCTCTGCGGACACTGCCTTTAGCGGAATAGGTAACCAAAATACCCCCTGGTTTTAAAGCCCTGAACATTTTTTCAAATATAGCCTCTGACCATAATTCTGGTTGCACCCGATAACCAAAAGCATCAAAATAAATAAGGTTGAACAAATTTTGATACGCTATTTCTTGAAAATCCGATTGACTTTTAAAAAGTAAGAAGTCGGGTGTTATTTTTTGCCGCTTGCCCCATGCTGATTGGTGCATTAGAAAAAAATGCTCTTTAAAGGATAAAAGATTAAGTGTCTCAATATAGTTCAAGGCTTCTACTTCTTCCATACTTACAGGAAAAGCCTCTACACCTTCATATTGAATTTTTAAACCCCTTTTTGTCGCTTCCGAAAGGGTTATCAACGCATTAAGTCCGGTCCCAAATCCAACTTCGAGCAATGCGATTTCATCATTTTTAAATTGGTCAAGACCATTTTTAATAAAAACATGATAGGCTTCTTGAACGGCTCCATGAATCGAATGGTACTGCTCATTCCAATCTGTTATTTGAATGGTCTTAGAACCGTCACCGGTAGTAATAATTTTACGCTCCAAATCACTTTTTAATTAGTACCCCGTCAGCTTCAAAACGTAGCGTTTTCTTTGGTTTTGTGATTTTTTCTATTTCATCTTTAGTTGCTCCTTTGTCTTCAGCATAGTGTCTTTGCTCGTCTACGGATACCTCTTCTACAAAAGCCTTTCCATTCATGACAACCTTGTTGCCAGAAGCATCTAAGGGCACAAAAAAACCATAGTCCTTAAATTTTACGAAAACTTCTTTATTTCCTGCTAAGTTAACTTTCATCCAACATCCTTTGGCTTGGCAAACTTCCTTTATTGAACCAATAAGTTGTGTGGTAATGGTATCTTTTGCTTGAATATTTTGATATACTATAGAATTATCTTCAGCGCCTTCGACCTCTTCAAAATTTGCTCCGAATGCTCCATAATTTTTGGAGGATGCATTGTCTTGAGCATAAGCACCTGCAAACATGAAACAAACCATTAAAATGATAGTAAAAATGTTAAATCTTTTCATTGTACTTAAAAATTAGTTACACGTTAACAAAACAACGGATTTAAAATTAAGAAAAAGGTAAAAACTTATGATAAATAGCTAATTTTAACTTTTATAATACCTTTTAAAATGAATGCTCAACTAATGAATATAGCAGTAGAAAAAGTAACGTCTTCAAAAATCAATGAAGTTGATTTTGACAACTTGGCGTTTGGAAGTGTCTTTTCTGATCACATGCTTGAGTGCACCTATAAAAATGGCGCTTGGGAAACACCGAAAATTGTTCCCTACCAACCCATAACTTTGGATCCATCTTCAAAAATCTTTCATTATGGACAATCCATTTTCGAAGGCATGAAAGCCTATAAGGATAAAGATGGAGGTGTTTGGCTTTTTAGACCATTAGAAAATCAAAAACGCCTTAATATTTCTGCAAAACGTATGGCGATACCCGAATTGCCGGAAGAATATTTTATGGAGGGGCTAACTTCCCTTTTACAGGTAGATAAAAACTGGATTCCTGAAAACGATGGAAGCTCGTTGTATATAAGGCCTTTTATGTTCGCATCGGGCAATGGTTTTCACGCTTCACCTGCCGATGAGTATAAATTTATAATCGCTACCGCCCCCTCTGGAGCTTATTTTTCTGGAAAAGTAAGAGTACTTATTGAAGAGAAATATTCTCGCTCAGCGAACGGTGGTGTTGGTTTTGCAAAAGCAGGAGGTAATTATGCAGGTCAATTTTACCCTACCCAATTAGCTAAAGCCAAAGGATATCAACAAGTTATCTGGACAGATGACAACACACATGAATATATCGAAGAAGCCGGAGCAATGAATATTTTCGTAAGAATAAACGATACTCTTATTACAGGGCCGACCAGTGATCGTATACTTGACGGAATTACGCGAAAAAGTATTTTAGATATAGCTGCAGATGAAGGTATTAAAGCCGAGGTTCGAAAAATAAGTGTTGCAGAAGTGGTTGCGGCAGCAAAATCAGGGGAGTTAAAAGAAATGTTCGGTGCTGGTACGGCAGCCGTGGTTTCTCCAATTTCTGGTTTTGGACATCAAGGCACGGATTATGACCTACCTGAGTTGGAGAACAGCTATGCCATGCAATTGAAAAAGCGTATTACGGACATACAATATAACAGGGCCGAAGACAAGTTTGGATGGCGCTATAGGGTTATCTAATAAAAAAAGCGCCGATGGCGCTTTTTTTATTTTTTTAAGATAGCTTCAATATTCGGTTTAAAGTAATTGGGTCCCTTAAGTACTTTACCATCTTCACGATAAATGGGTTTTCCATCTGCACCCAACTTGCTCATATTGCTCCTCTGAATCTCTTCAAAAACTTCTTCAATTTTATATTGCATACCATGCTCTAAGATTGTTCCGCAAAGTATATACAACATGTCGCCTAAAGCATCTGCAACTTCGACCAAATCATTATTCTGGGCGGCCTCATGATATTCCTTATTCTCTTCATCCATCAAATTAAAACGCAATAAGTTTTTTGCTTTGCCCAAATCTGCGGTCGGTTCATGCTTAATACCAAGTCCGAATGCACTGTGAAATTTTTCTACTGCAGCTATTTTATCTTTCATTGTTTAAATCAATTAAATTTGCGCTAAAATAAATGTTTTATGTTCAGCACCGGACAATTGATTTTTGCAGTATTTTTCGCGATATCTTTTATATCCCTTATCATCTTTTCTTATAAAAAAGACAAAAAAATACATTTAAAGAATTACAAAGGTGTGGTTTGGGTGGTGTTTTCGTTTGTATTTTTCTTAATATTTCTCTTTTTAATTAAATACTTCCTTAAAAATTAACAAGAAAATTACTTACACCACAAAAATTTCGACTTTCACAACATAATTGGGCTCTTGAGCTTACAATATAAGAAAACACGTACTTTTGTAGTGCAAAATTAACGAAGACCCATGATTACATTTTTTAGCATTCTTCTTGTACTGCTTGGCATTAATATTTTGCTACTTGTGTTTAGTTTAAAAGGCGTGTCTGGAAACAGTAAAAAGAACATTCATAAGATTTCTCAGAACGCTGTTCCTAAACTTTATCCTGAACAATACTCGAAAACCTCCTACAAAAAAGCTGTTTAATTTATATCTTTATAAGGATAATTAATATGCTGGTCGAGTCGTTATTTTAAAAAGACTGTCACTACGGTTTTTATTCCTCTCCTTTGCATGAATTAAGGACAAGTAAATGAAGCAAGTCTTATTTGTATTTATAGGTGGTGGTTTAGGTAGCGCACTAAGGTTCTTAATAGCAAAAGCCTTAAACCCAACTTTTCAAAATTTCTTTTTAGGTACTTTCTTGGTTAATATACTAGGTTGCCTACTAATAGGTCTCATACTTGGTTTTTCAGCGAAAACCAATTTTCTATCTGAAAATCATACGCTTCTTCTAGCTACCGGTTTTTGCGGGGGCTTTACAACATTTTCAGCATTTGCATTTGAAAAACACTCTTTATTAAAATCTGGAGAACTACTTCATTTTTCAGTTTATACTCTTTTAAGCATCGCCATAGGTATTATGGCTGTCGCACTTGGGCTATGGCTTACCAAGTCTTAAATACTTTTTACCTCTATCGTTCAAATACTTAATTACCTAATCGAGTTTATTAAACCGATTATCTGGTCACGCGTTTACTAAACTTTTTAGTAGAATCAACAATAATATATTTTTTTCGTATTTAATTTGAGATACCCCTAAAAAAATAGGGGTATATATTTTTTTGTCGTAAAAATACATATCAGACCCTTATTAAATTAACCTTTATTTAAGTATTAATATATATTTGGACAGTTAACTAACAAAATCAATTATGAAAAAAGTCGAGGCAATTATTCGAAAATCAAAGTTTGATGAGGTGAAAAAAGCACTTCATGAAATCGAGGTGAACTTCTTCAGTTATTGGGATGTAACCGGAGTAGGCAATGAAAAACAAGGTCATGTATATCGTGGTATTTCATACAGCACTACAGATATTCAAAGAAGATATCTTTCAATAGTGGTATCTGACGAATTTCTAGAAAGAACCGTAAACACACTATTAGAATCTGCAATGACAGGTAATGTAGGAGATGGAAAAATATTTGTCTCTGAAATCAGTGAAGCGTACAGAATTAGAACCAAAGAAAGCGGTCACGCAGGAATCAACTAAAACTAACCAACGAACATTTTTAATATGGAAGCAGGATTATTTACAGCAAACAACGTATGGATGATGGTTTGTACCGCACTGGTATTCTTCATGCATCTAGGATTTTCTTTTTTGGAAATCGGACTAACACGACAAAAAAATACGGTAAACATTTTATTTAAAAATGTTTTTATCATTACCGTTGGACTTTTACTTTATTATATCGGAGGCTTTAACTTAATGTACCCTGGTTTTGAAGAGGGGGCAACTGGTTTTTTCAAATTTGCCGGTTTCGGTATTGCGGCACCAGAAAATGGCATGACCCCAGAATATGCAGATGGAGGTTACACGTGGTGGACGGACTTCCTATTTCAAGGGATGTTTGCAGCCACTGCAGCAACAATAGTTTCTGGAGCTGTTGCTGAACGCGTAAAGCTTGGTGGCTTTATGATTTTCACTATTATTTATGTAGGCCTAGTGTATCCTATTGTAGGTTCATGGCAATGGGGTGGAGGATTTCTTTCTTCACTTGCTTATGGAGAAGCAGAAGGCTTTTATGACTTTGCAGGCTCAACATTAGTTCACTCCGTTGGTGGATGGGCAGCTTTAATTGCAATTTATTTATTAGGGGCTAGAGTTGGAAAGTTTGGAGAAGATGGAAAACCAAAGGCAATACCAGGTCATAATTTACCATTGGCAGCAGCAGGTGTGTTAATTCTATGGTTAGGATGGTTTGGTTTTAACGGAGGCTCAGTTTTATCAGCCGATCCGGCAGCTACTTCTTTAGTATTAGTAACCACTTGTTTAGCAGCCGCAGCCGGTGGTGTTGCAGCATTTTTAACCTCAACTGTACTTTATAAAAACTATGATTTGACCATGTTCTTAAATGGTATTTTAGGTGGTCTAGTCGGTATTACAGCAGGTGCGGACCAAATGTCACCAAACGAAGCAGTCATTATCGGGCTTATTGCCGGGGTAATCATTGTATTAGGTGTGGCATTAATTGATAAGTTAAAACTTGATGACCCAGTAGGTGCAGTTGCAGTTCACTTGATATGTGGAATATGGGGAACTTTAGCCGTGGGGATTTTTGGAGCTATGGCTGGTTTCGACCAGTTCTTGGTTCAGCTGGCGGGAGTTGGCGCAGCAGGAACATTTTGTTGCCTTTCTGCCTTCATCATTCTATTCATAATCAAAAAAGTGGCAGGCTTACGAGTATCAGAAAAAGAAGAACTAGAAGGTTTGGATATTCATGAACATGGTATGGATGCTTATCCTGACTTTAGAACAAACGAGCACTAAACCTAAAAAAGGAAACGGAGCACTTGGCAGAGTGCTCCGTTAATAACCTTTTCAACAAATTAATCAGTTACAATTAAACTCAAAAATTTAATAGCGCCTTTTGGGTGCCCTAAACATTGAAATATGAAAACGATTATAAATACAAATTTCGTAAAAAATTTATTTTTGGCAGGTTTTGCATTAATGTCAACAGCTTCTTTTGCGCAAGAGGAAGAAGAAACAGAAAAGAAATTTACACTTGGGGGTTCGGTCGATACCTATTTTAGAACTAACTTAAGCTCAACAGATGTTGGCGCCCAAAATCCGGGGACCTCTTTTGCAGATGGTACCGGCTTTAATCTAGGTATGGCTAATTTAATTGCTTCTTACGAGAGCGGTAAAGTAGGTGCCGTGGCCGATTTAGTTTTTGGTCCAAGGGGCGATGCCGCTGTAGGTGGTGATATTCCTTATGTAAATCAACTGTACGCATATTGGAATGTTTCCGAAAGTACTACGCTTACTTTCGGTAGGTTCAATACATTCTTAGGGTATGAGGTTATTTCCCCAACAGGAAATTTCAACTACAGTACTTCTTATTTATTCTCTAGCGGTCCTTTTTCACATGTAGGATTGAAGGCTGATTTTGCCTTATCAGATGATTTTAGTTTAATGCTGGCCATTATGAACCCAACTGACACCAACTTTAATTCAGGAACCGGAGCTTATTCTTTGGGTGCACAACTCGGTTACTCTGGTCAGTATTTGAATTTTTACTATGACGGCGGAGAAGTCTTAGGGTTTGAAGTTGACTACACTGGCGGTGTTGATTTATCTGATGACTTCTTTTTGGGGATAAATGCGGCATTAGCTACGGATGAAGGAAACGGTTTTTACGGCGCAGCGTTGTATCCACAGTATAAAACAAGCGAGGCTTTCACGCTTGGTTTGAGAGGTGAATATTTTCAACCAACAATTGACGGTATCGATACAGGAGATATTCCATCCGTTTTAGGATTAACATTAACAGGGAGCTATAGTGTGGACAATTTAACTTTTAAACCAGAAATTAGATTGGACAGTTGGAGCGATGATGCTCCGGTATTTTTTGACAATGACGGAGAAGCAACAAATGGATTGTCTTCATTCTTAATTGCAGCAGTCTATTCTTTCTAAATAATAGAGGACATATAAATTCTTAAAGTCCTCCAACGGCATGTTGGGGGACTTTTATTTTTTATCGAAAGCCTTTACTCCTGCCATCACCTTAGTTTTCAAATAATTTTGCCTTGGCACTAAGGGGCAGGAGTATTTTTTATTGTAAGCACAATATGGGTTATAGGCCCTGTTGAAATCGATAATAATTGTATCTCCTTCCGGAATCGTTAAGTCTATGTATCGGCCTCCTCCATATGTTTCATCACCATTGGTTTCATCTAAAAAAGGTAAAAACAGATAGTCTTTATATTCTTCCTTTTCTATAAGACCTAAGCTTTGATAAATTTCAAGTTCATGTTTTTCACCGTTAAGCTCAAAATGAGCTATACCGTATAAAAGCTCCTCTGTTTTTCTATCCGTAGTTGTAGCTAGCATAAAAGGCAGGGCATCAGGTGTTCGTTCAAACCTTGCCTCAACAATATAACTTGTATCTGGTTTAAAGAAATCTAGCTCTTCAAAATCTTTCCGATACCTATCAGGCAAAGGTGAAGTTTCGGGGTCTTTGTACTCAGCATTCAACTCCTCTTGAAAATTTAAAATGGCAGCGATTCCTTTTGATGCAGCCATTTCTGCATCGCTATTAGTGTCATGGTATTTTTTATCTTGACCACAGGCTAACAACGAAAAACTAAAAAAGAATAAGATTATCTGTCTCATACTACAAAAATACTAAGGATTTCCTTTTTAAATTTTTACCTTGAAATCCAATTTCAAATTTACAGGATGCGAAACATAGTTCTCATTATAATATTGGGTTTTATCCTCTTTGAATGTAGAGAAAAAACACCCGCAGTAGCTAAAAAAGAAAAAAGACATCTTCCTAAATTAGAGCCAAACAGGTATAATGTAGCCTTTTTAATAATGGACGGAGTCTATAACACAGAGTTTACAGCACCATATGATATCTTTCAGCATACGCAGTACAGAAAAGGCATTAAAGCCATGAATACCTTTACCGTAGCTAATACGCTTACTCCTATAACATCTTTTGAAGGCGTTCGTATTTTACCAGATTTTGACTATACTGAAGATTCGCTCCCTAAAATTGACATCTTGGTTGTACCGAGTGCCGAACATCATTTAGATACTGACCTTAAGGACACTATCATGCTAAATTTCATTAAAAAAGTTGATAAAGACGCCCTGTTTATGACCTCACATTGTGATGGTGCTTTTGTTTTAGCCAAAGCAGGATTACTAGATAGTGCTGTTTCTACTACTTTCCCCAGTGATATTGGCAGCTATAAAAAGATGTTTCCAAAATTGAAGGTAAAAGACAGCGTTTTATTTGTGCACGATGGAAAGTACATTACCTCTGCCGGAGGGGCTAAAAGTTTTGAAGCAGCACTATATCTCTGTGAGTACCTCTATGGAAAGGAAATTGCAGAGTCGTTAGCAGGCGGTCTTGTAATTGATTGGAATTTATCGGAAGTGCCGAAATTTATTAATCGGTGATTTTATAACGGGCCTCGTCAAAATACTTCTCTACTAATTTATTATACTCCGGTGCTATGCGAAGTAGCGCTGTATGCTCTAACCTATCAAGCCTCTCTTTGTTTTTAAATCCCTTTTTAAAGGCTTCTTCTAAATAAAAAAGTGCCGTGCCATATTCCTCATATTTTGAACTTAATGAAATTACATTTAAGTAGTAATCATAGTTTTTTGGCTCACTGATTGTTTTAAGCATAGATAACAAAATCAAAGCTTCATCATCAACAATTTTTTCAGACTTTACAATATCGATGTTATCTTCTATGAGGGCATTCAAAAATCCGTAGAGGCGTTTGCCCATTTGTCGCTCAGCTTCCGTATCACCCTTAATAAACTTGTTCAATTCGCCTACCTGATAATTCCACCAGCCCAAATTATTATAATTATAGGTGTATAAATCTTCTTCTAAATAATAGATATAATCTTCCCTTAGAAGCTCTTCCTTGAAAAAAGCAGCACTTTCGTTTCTTTTCAAACTTCGATATTGCTTATCCTTTTTAATATTTTTTCCTATGGTTTTTAGCGAGTCTAAATCTTTATGCGTTCGGTATACATTAAGCATTTCAGAGATTTCTCTATCTGCCAAGAGCAATTTTTGTTCTTTCTTTAATTGTTCAATAAGAGTAACATCTTCATTGTAAGCTCTTTTGATGTATAAAGAATCTTTGATTTCGTGGCCTTTTGCCATTGCCGATAAAGTAAATAGCCGCAAGGCTTTCTGAAGATATACGGCCTTAGGCCATTCTTTTCCGCCATCAAATACAAGCAGGTTATTTGGAATGTTAAGTCCATTTAAAAATTTTTCATGCGATAATAAAGTTGGATAGTCATAATCTTCTTTACCCACTATACCAATAAAGTGAAAAGGATTTTTAGAAGTTAGAAGTTCCACATTCGCCAATCCGGCACCACAAGAAATTACGCCTTCGATATCTTTAAAAAAAATAGGCATCAAATTGGCCATACGTCCACCACTATCAAAACCAGCAGTATAAATTCGGTTTAAGTTTATCGGCAGTATGCTATTTACTTTAGAGAGCATCCGCTTGGTTATAAGCACATTTTTCGCTACCGATATTGAATCGTTGACAGCGTTGGAAGCAGCTAAAATATAATTCTCTTTTTCGGCAACCTGACGAAACATCCCTAAAGCCTGCTTACCTCTTCCCTCACCATCAAATACGAAAAGAATTGGCCATTGTCCTTTATTTTCAAATTTTGTGGGCAGGTATAACGAAAACGTTTCTTGAATAGAATCTTTGACGGCTATGGAGTCTATAATTGCACCCTTCTGCAAAACGAGACCTTGAGAAAAACTAAAATTTAAAACAAAAAATACAAGAAGTACAGGTAAATAATTTCTTTTCATACAGCAATTACATCAAAAATCTAGCCAAAAAGATTCTGGATATTCCATAAAATTAACGTTTTTATGTGTTACCTATTTTAGTTATGGGAACATTCGAAGCTACATTTGACAAAATAATATGCGTTCTTGTCTCTCCATAGGTTATTAAGGTATCAATAAACTGTTCTAAATGGAACTGATCTTTTAAAACTACTTCCATTATAATATTTTCATTACCAGTAATTCTATAGCAGTTTACTACCTCATTAAAGGTATCAACCTTACTTAAAAAGGGTTTCAATTTACCGACGAAAGCCCTTAAAGCAACTATCGCCCTTAGTTGCAATCCGATTTTTGAATGAGAAATAACCGTATTATAACCTTCAATTATTCCCAAATCTTCCATCTTCTTTACGCGCTCCGCCACCGCTGGGGGAGTTAGCCCAACTTTTTTTCCAATATTCACAAAGGACTCCCTTGCATTTAATTGCAAACACTCTAGTATTTTCCAATTAATCTTATCTACTTTGTTTTCCAAAGTCTTATAGTTTTAATTCTTCTTTTAATAAAGTAAAAAAAACTTTATCATTTATTTTATAAATTTAATTTTTATTTTTCAGATGTAATTTTATGGTAGAAATTTTTTTTGAAAAAAGATGAAGCACACACCCTACTACGCATTACCTGTTTATCAAAAATCGCTAGCACTTCATGATTTAAGTTCGGCGGTAGCTTCATATTTCTCAAAGGAAAAAAATATTTTGAAGCTTAAAAAAACCGCTAGTTTGAGGGAGCAAATTGCAAGTTCTTTATTTATAGATTCTAATCTAATTGCTAAACAGATAGAGCAGGCCGTAACCACTAACTCATATGAAGCTAGACTACAAAGTGCCTCTTTTATTAATACGATTACAAGAAATTTAAGCTCATACTGCAATGGCCTTGATTATGATGGGGTTAAGGAAAAAGAGTATGTAAACTTATTGCGCAGGGAGTTAAAATCTTTCCGCGTTTCCTTTAAGCAATGGCGTAAATCTTTGAAATAGATACCTTTAAAACTTTTAAAAACAGGCCGAAACAAAATTTCAAAAAGGGCAGTTCTGCGAGCTATGTGTAAGTGATTCGAACTCTTCTTTATACGCTGCTATGCTTTTTAAAATAGACGCTCTGTTTACATATTTCTGCGATACTGCCCACCCACCTGAAAAAGTGCATTAGTAATCTGACCCAAAGAACAATATTTGCTAACCTCCATCAACTTATCAAAAATATTTTCATTCTTAATAGCGGATTCCTGCAACTCTTTTAAAAGCTTTGTAGACTTTTCTTTATTTCTAGTTTGCAGACTCTGCAGTGTTCGTATTTGATTTTGTTTTTCCTCTTCCGTCGCCCTTATAACTTCCGCAGGCAATATGGTCGGTGACCCTTTAGAAGATAGAAAAGTATTTACCCCTATTATGGGATAGGCACCAGAATGTTTTAAGGTTTCGTAATGAAGACTTTCCTCCTGAATTTTAGAACGTTGGTACATAGTTTCCATAGCACCAAGAACCCCACCTCTTTCTGTAATTCTATCAAACTCTAAAAGCACTGCCTCTTCAACCAAATCGGTTAATTCTTCAATAATAAACGAGCCCTGGAGCGGATTTTCATTTTTAGCAAGACCTAATTCTTTATTTATAATTAATTGAATCGCCATTGCCCTTCTTACCGATTCCTCCGTAGGTGTCGTGATTGCCTCATCATAGGCATTTGTATGTAGCGAATTACAATTGTCATAAATGGCATATAATGCTTGAAGCGTAGTTCTTATATCATTAAAATCAATCTCTTGGGCATGTAAGCTTCTACCCGAAGTTTGAATATGGTACTTCAACATTTGTGCACGTGGTCCGGCACCATATTTTTCTTTCATGGCTTTGGCCCAGATACGTCTGGCAACACGTCCTATTACTGCATATTCAGGGTCAATTCCATTAGAAAAGAAAAACGACAGGTTTGGACCAAATTTATCAATGTCCATTCCCCTACTTAAATAGTACTCTACATATGTAAAACCGTTAGAAAGGGTAAATGCCAGCTGTGATATTGGGTTTGCTCCCGCTTCGGCAATGTGATAACCTGATATAGATACCGAGTAAAAATTTCTTACATTCTTTTGAATAAAATATTCTTGTACGTCACCCATTAAGCGTAGGGCAAACTCTGTCGAAAAAATACAGGTATTCTGTGCTTGATCCTCTTTCAAAATATCGGCCTGCACCGTACCCCTCACTTGACTTAAGGTATTTTCTTTTATTTTTTGATATACTTCTTCAGGTAAAACCTCATTACCAGAAACCCCTAAAAGCATGAGACCCAAACCATTATTACCTTCGGGTAAATCACCAACGTAAGAAGGTCTTTCTACCTCTTTATTTTTGTATATCTTTTTGATTTTTTCCTCAACCTCTTTTTGTAGTCCGTTTTCAAGAATATACTTTTCACAGTTTTGATCAATCGCGGCATTCATAAAAAACCCAAGTAGCATCGGAGCAGGACCATTAATCGTCATACTCACCGAGGTCATTGGATTACTTAAATCAAAACCTGAGTATAATTTTTTCGCATCATCCAAACAACAAATAGAAACACCAGCATTACCGATTTTACCATAAATATCGGGGCGATGACCTGGGTCATTTCCATATAAAGTTACTGAATCAAAAGCAGTTGATAGACGCTTTGCATCCATATCAAGACTCACATAATGAAATCTTCTATTCGTGCGTTCTGGCCCACCTTCACCTGCGAACATTCGAGTAGGATCTTCGCCGGTTCTTTTAAATGGGTATAATCCTGAGGTGTATGGGAAATCTCCTGGAACATTCTCTTGAAGCATCCAATTTAATAAATCGCCCCAACCTTTATATTTTGGCAACGCAACCTTAGGTATTTGTGAATGTGAAAGTGACTCTGTATGTGTTTCTATTTTTATTTCTTTATCGCGGACTTTAAAAGAATAAATAGGCGCTTTATAACTTTCCACCTTTTGGAGCCAATTTAGAATCAAATCCCAATTGTGCGGGTTTAAATCCATTTTTACCCTATCAAACTCTTTTATTAAAAGTGAAACCAGCTCTTTATCCCTTTCATCCGACTGCGCTATTATTTTGGTCTCATCTAGTCCCGATTTTAATAAAATGGACTCTTCGTTCTCTGGCGAATTTAGTCGTAAAACAGATGAAATGGTTTTGAAAATACCGTACAAGCGTTGCGCTACATCTGCCTGCTCTTTAGATTTTAAATCATACGTCCGATTATTTTCAGAAATTTCAGAAAGATATCTCGTTCTTGCAGGTGGTATCACAAAAATTTTCTCGGCCATTTCATTACCGACCTCAAAAGTAGAATCTAATTTAGCATCTATTTTGTCTACTAAAATATTCATTATCGATTTGTACAATCGATTCATCCCAGGGTCATTGAATTGAGAAGCAATGGTACCATAAATGGGCAATGCATCTTGACTTATATCCCATAGCCCATGATTACGCATGTATTGCTTTTTAACGTCGCGCAAGGCATCTAAAGAACCTCTTTTATCGAACTTATTGATGGCTACTATATCGGCAAAATCTAACATGTCGATTTTTTCCAACTGTGTTGCCGCACCAAATTCGGGGGTCATTACGTATAAAGAAACATCGCTATGTTCTAAAATCTCAGTATCGGATTGGCCAATACCAGAGGTTTCTAAAATTATTAGATTAAATTCGGCGATTTTTAGAATATCGACCGCTTCACTCACATATTTGGACAAGGCCAAGTTTGATTGCCTTGTTGCTAAGGACCGCATATAAACACGCTCGTCATTAATCGCATTCATACGAATACGATCACCTAATAATGCCCCACCTGTTTTTCGTTTTGATGGGTCGACAGAAATTATTCCGAGATTTTTATCAGGAAAATCTATCAGAAACCTTCTTACCAACTCATCTACAAGACTAGATTTTCCGGCCCCGCCAGTTCCCGTAATTCCTAAGACGGGGACATTAACATCAGATTTTTTTAAGCTTGTAAAATGAGCTTCAAATTCTTCGTGGCGATTTTCGGCCAACGATATCATTCTGGCAATGGTATTTGTATTCTTTGCCTTAAGTAGATCTATTAAATTAGCTTCTTTGCCAATTTTCAATTCCGGCACCGCAGTATCGGCTTTTGAGACCAAATCATTAATCATGCCTTGCAGGCCCATTTTTCGGCCATCATCAGGAGAATAAATCTTAGTAATACCATAATCCATCAGCTCTTTGATCTCTTCCGGAAGAATTACGCCTCCACCACCACCAAAAATTTTGATGTGCTCAGCTCCTTTTTCCCTTAGCAAGTCATGCATGTATTTGAAATACTCATTATGACCACCTTGATAAGATGTCATTGCTATGGCATTTGCATCTTCCTGAATTGCACAATCAACTACCTCGGCAACACTTCTATCATGACCTAAATGAATTACCTCAACACCGGTCGCCTGAATAATTCTTCGCATGATATTAATAGCAGCATCATGACCATCAAATAACGATGCTGCGGTTACAATTCTAATTTTGTTTTTAGGTTGGTATGGCGCTTGTTGTTCCATTAGCAAAAAAGAATCAAATTTTTGGGTGCAATTTACGATAAATGCAAAGAAAAAAGGATTGCATTTCGAATTTTATAAAAATACTTAACATTAAGCCTACTCTTTTTTGAATACTATAATTTTGAAGGCTAAATATCTATTTTGAAGCTTACTATAGTAATACATTGCGCGGACCAAATTGGCATAATCAGTGCCGTTACCCACTTTTTACACAAAAAAGGTGGAAATGTTGTTTATTTAGACCAGCATGTTGATACAGAAACAAACGTATTCTTTATGCGTATTGAATGTGAGTTTGATAATGGTTTCAATAAAACCAATTTTGATATTGACTTTAATTCGCAATTAGGGAATAGCTATAATATGCAGTGGAGTTCGCACGCTCAAAATGTTAAACCCAAAATGGCAATTTTTGTTTCTAAATACAACCATTGCCTATATGACTTGTTAAGCAGATATAATTCGGGAGAGCTTGCAGTTGAAATTCCTTTTATAATCAGCAACCATGATGATTTGGCCTACATACCCCAACAATTTGATGTTCCTTTTTACCATATCCCAGTATCCAAAGAATCAAAATACCTGGCTGAATCAAAGCAATTGGAGTTATTGAAAAAACACCAGATAGACTTTATTGTTTTAGCTAGGTATATGCAAATAGTTTCAACAAAGTTAATTAATGAATACCCTAATAGGATTATAAACATTCATCATTCCTTTTTACCTGCCTTTGCTGGTGCTAAGCCTTACCATGCGGCATTCAAGCGAGGTGTAAAAATAATTGGTGCTACAAGTCATTATGTTACCGAAGAATTGGATGCCGGGCCAATAATAGAGCAAGGTGTAACTCGAGTCACCCATTCGCATTCTATTAAAGATTTTATTACCAAAGGAAAAGATCTGGAAAAAATTGTTCTTTCTACCGCTGTTAAACTCCATATAGACAGAAAAACCATGGTGTGCAATAATAAAACTTTGGTATTTTCATAAATGGTACCTTTACCTTAAACAAATTATCATGAAAAAAATAGTCATATTTCTTATAATTTTTCAGTTGATGGGCTGTGCCGAGCTACAACAGGTGGTTAATCAATTGCCTCAAGGTGGCACTTTAGGAAATGCCGAAATAGCTCTAGGTCTAAAAGAAGCCCTTAATATGGGCATTGAAAAGCAGGTAAGTAAATTAACCTTAAAAGATGGCTTCTACAAAAATGAACTAGTCAAAATACTACTTCCGGAGGAATTGAAAAAAGTTGACAATACCTTAAGAAATATTGGCCTTGGCAACCTTGCCGACGAGGGCCTAAAAGTGTTAAATAGAGCTGCAGAAGATGCCGTAAGCGAAGCGACCCCAATTTTTGTGGAAGCTATAAAAGGTATAACTTTTAATGATGCAAAAAATATATTACTCGGAAGCAATAATGCTGCAACGAACTATTTGCAACAAGGAACAGAAACCAAATTGTACGAAAAGTTCAATCCGATAATCAAAAACTCTTTTGAGAAAGTTGGTGCTGATAAGATATGGGAAAACCTAATTACCAAATACAATAATATCCCGCTTACGAATGATGTAAATCCTAATTTGACCGACTATGTGACCCAAGAAGCTCTTGATGGGGTATTTACTATGGTCGAGATTGAAGAAAAAGCGATAAGAACAAAAATATCGTCTCGCACGACCGATATTCTCAAGAAGGTTTTTGCTTTTCAAGATCAAGGCAGACAATAAGACTCAAAAAAAACCGTTACTGTTTTAAGAAAGCGTAGCAATTATAACATATTGCTAAAATTCATTTAACCTTGGTAAAAGCCTTTTAAATGAATTTTGTAAAAGTTTATTTGAGTTAACATTTTTTTGAGTTAGTTAGTTTAAAACCGGTGTTCATGCCGGTTTTTTTTTTTACATTCAATATTTTACTAGAAAGGAGTTTCATTTAGTGAATTCAAAATAATCCCAGGCTAAATTTTTCAGAAGGTAACATCTTATCGGGGTTTACTTTTTTTAAGATTTTTTTAAGATTTCAGCCCTATACATTTTTTACCTTGTATGTAAGTGCTAATTCATCAATCAAAAAATGGGTTCATTTAAAGTTAAAATACTTTTTTTGCTCCTGCTAGCCACGAAAATTGTATTCGGTGCAATCACACCCTTGAATACAATACTTGAAAAAGATAACATTAACTTGGCTTATCCGCAGGATTCTATTCGTTGGGCTGACTATTATTATAATATTCAGCGGTTTGAAGATGCCATAACACTATATGAAAAAGGCATAAAGCGAAAAGGAGTTAACAAATCAAAATTCTTAAAAAAGCTTGCATTAAGTCAAGCTGGACTTGGAGATACCGCGAAATCTATTGAATATATTGAATCCTACTTTCTTCTAGAATTCAATACAGATTTTTTAAATCATGAGGGTTTTGATGATATTAGAAATTCAGATGATTTTAAACTTTTGAAAACCAAATACAGTCCTAAATTAAACTTCTGGTCTTTCTTTTATCTCTTTATATCTTTTGTCGGATTTTACACATTTCTTATTTTAAACTTTAATAAAAAAATAAAACTTCCGGCGAGGTTGTTAATAAGTGGTTTTATATTCATACATACCTTTTTCATATTCCATATAGGATTATTAATTACCAATTACCAATTTGAATATCCTCATACTTATAGAATGTCAACTTGCTTTTCATTTTTGTACGGACCCCTTCTTTTCTTATACTTTAAAAAAATAGTTCATAACTATTCTTTTAAATATGTAGACTTGGCACATTTTATACCCACTATACTTGTGGTTATTTATCTGATTCCAACGTATTCTCTATCTCCAAATGACAAACTCGACCTAATGCTAGATAGAGTTCAGAACAGCGTAAATGCCTCCGATTCAAAAACGCTAATAATAATAGTAATACTCAAACTTGTTTCACTAATAGTCTATGGCTTTTTTATAAGAAAAATGTATTTAAAAAGTGTCGGACGCAAGAATCTAGAAAAACAAAGTAGGTTATGGCAACGCAATTTATACCATATTCATTTCTTATATATATTCTCTTACTTAATTTATGGTATTCTTATTAGTAATAGTATAATATCTGGGTTTTTCTTCAATTTTCAGGTGGGTAGCATGGCTTTAATGGTACTATATATTGGTTATTCCGCAAACATTCAGCCAAGTGTCTTTAATGGCGTGATTTCATATGCCAATCGTCTATTTCCGAAATACGAAAAGTCTGGTCTTACAACAAGTTTATCATTAGAACTCAAGAATCACTTAGAGCATCTTTTTAAAGACGAAAAAATCTATAAAGAAAATGATATTAACTTAGAAATGGTAGCCCATAAATTGAACACTTCAAGACATAATGCTTCACAAGTCATAAACGAACATTTTAAGGTTAGTTTTCATGAGTTGGTAAATAAATATAGAATCGAAGAAGCCAAGAAAATTTTAACCGATGATCAACAACGCAATCTGAATATTATAGATATAGCCTATGAGGTAGGCTATAACAATAAGGTAACTTTTAACAAGGCCTTTAAAAAAGACACCCAACTCACCCCTAGTCAATTTCAAAGACTTACCCCGCAAATACAGGCGTAAATTACTAGTAAACATTTATCGGATTAGTAAACGTTTATAGGACTTTCCTGAAAACCATTGCTCACGCTGTTAATTTGACCTAATAACTTAAAAATGTAGACAGCCCTGAGACATTTACGCTTACACGAAAAGACTAGACTTTGGTCTCATTTTCTATTAGAGTAATTATTTGAATTAGTCATCAAAACGTCAGGGCTGTACTTACATTCTAACTCAAAACAATAGTTAAGTATGAAAAACAGGACTAAATGGTTGTGCATGCTCTTTTTAATGGGGATTTTCTCCGTATTCGCACAACAAAAAAATGTAACTGGAGCAATTACCGATTTTGAAGGTTTGCCGCTACCAGGAGTAAACATTTTGGTAAAAGGTACCATTACCGGTACGCAATCAGATTTTGATGGAAACTATGCTATTCAGGCAAGTACTGGAGACGTATTGGTTTTTTCCTATTTAGGACAAAAAACGGTTGAAATTACTGTGGGGGCATCTGATACTATAAATGTTCAGATGGAACAAGACACCCAGGCACTTGAAGAAGTCGTTGTTGTTGGTTATGGCAATCAAGAAGAACGAAAAATTATTCAAAATGTGGGTATTGTTAAAGAAGAGGCCATTGAAAATTTGCAAGTGGTTTCCGCGGATCAATTATTACAGGGGCAAAGTGCTGGTACCCAAATTGTAAATGCATCTGGGGTTCTCGGGTCTGCCGCCGTTATTAGGGTAAGAGGGGTTAACTCAATTAACTCGGGTAGTCAACCACTAATAGTGATTGACGGGGTACCTATTACAGATACCGCTGGTAATACCTTAAATAGAGGTGGAAATACAGGTATCAATCCACTATCTTATGTTAACCCAAATGATATTGCATCTTTAACGGTTTTAAAAGATGCTGGTGCAACATCTATTTACGGTTCTCGAGGAGCTAACGGTGTAATTTTGATTACTACTAAAAAAGGTAGAAAGAACTCTAGAACTTCGGTTACATTAGACGTAAATACCGCGTATTCTGAATCCACAGATGTTCCAGATATATTAACAGCCGACGAATTTCGTCAGTTTAAGTCAGAAGTAGCAACCTTACAAAATGGTACACCAACATCTCCTGAAGATTTAGGATTAGGAGCTTTAGGTTCTGGAGGTACAGACTGGTTAGGTGGTGTACAACGAACAGGAATTTCTCAAAACTATAACTTAGGTATTAGAGGAGGTAGCGAAAAAACTTCTTTCTTCTTTGGATTGGATTTTCAAGATACCGAAGGTTTTATTGTTGGTAATGATCAGCAAAGAGCTGGTGCAAGAATTAATATAGACACAGAAGTTACGGAGTGGTTAAAAGCTGGAATGAATCTGGGGGTTACTAATAACCGCCTAAATAGAGTTGGTGTAGAGAATAATATTAATGCTCCTTTTACTACAGCGTTTCTTCAAAGCCCAGTAGTACGTGCATTTGATGATGAAGGTAATTTTGCGCAATCTGGTTCCTTTATTCCTAATATTTTTGCTCGTGTTGCTTTAAATACAGATGAGCTTAAAACTTTTCGTGTTATCGGTAATGCTTTTACCGAAGTTACACCTATTAAAGGTTTAACTTGGCGTTCAGAGTTTGGTATTGATAAATTAAGTTTAGAGGAATTTATTCGAAATGCTGAATTCAATTCACCAGGTGGATTTGCACAGCAAATATTTGTTAATGAGGATCGTTGGCTGACTAACCAAACTCTGAATTATACAGATACTTTTGCTGAAGATCATAGCCTAACAGTACTATTAGGTCTTAACTACGAAGAAACATTAAGAACACGCTCAAATGTATCTTCAACCGGTTTTCTTACAGACGACCTTCGTAATTTAGGTTCTGGCTCTACACCTACGGTATTAAACGGAGATAGATTTCCGTCTAGGCTGTTCGGTTTGTTCTCAAGAGTCACTTACGACTACAAAGGAAAATATATTGCGGAAGGATCTATTCGTAGAGATGGCTCCTCAAGGTTTGGGGCTAATAATCGATTTGGATATTTCTGGTCGGCAGCAGCAGGTTGGACATTATCTGAAGAAGACTTTATTCGAGATTTGAACTTCTTTGATTTTCTATCACTTAGAGCAAGTATAGGTACCGTAGGTAATGATAGATTAGGAACTTTTCCATCATTAGGATTGTTTAATGCCGGACCTATTGCAGATTACAATGGAGAATCTGGTGTAATTCCAAATCAACCTGAAAATCCTGACTTAAAATGGGAAGAAAGTGAAACTTTGGATATTGGTCTTAAATCTACATTTTTAAATGGTAGAGTAACATTTAATGCATCTTATTTCCAAAAAACCACTAGTGATTTATTATTGAATCAGGTTTTACCACCACAAACAGGTTTTACTAGTATCAGTAGAAATATTGGTGAAATGGAAAATACAGGTTGGGAGTTTGAGTTGAACACCGTAAATGTTAGAAAAGAAAACTTCACGTGGAGAACTAACTTCAACTTAACCTCAATTAAAAACAAGGTGCTGCGATTAAACGAAGATGCAGCTACTGATACACAGGGTAGAAGAATTATTGATGGACCTATTCAAAGAGCTATTGAAGGGGAATCATTGAACAACTTCTTTTTAATACGCTATGTAGGGGTGAATCCGCAAACAGGTGATGCCGAATGGCTCGATGTTGATGGAAATATCACAAACAACCCAAGCTCAAACGATCGTGTTGTTACCGGAAGTCCGTTGCCAGATTTTTCAGGAGGTATAACAAATATCATCAACTATAAGAATTTCGATTTTTCATTCTTAATGAATTACTCATATGGTAACGAAGTTGTAATCGATGGTTTACGTTTTGCTGATGGAAATGATGCCATTGGCGGTATTGTAAATATTAGAAGACAAAACTTGAATTATTGGAGACAACCCGGTGATAATGCATTTTTACCGAGCCCGACCAGTTCTACTTTTAACCTGTTCAACCAAAGATCCAGTCAACAACAACTTGACGCTTCTTACTTGAGGTTAAAGAATGTTACTCTTGGGTATAGTCTTCCTCAACAAGCCTTGGATAAACTAGGAGGTCTCTTTCAGTCCATAAGGTTATATGCAACCGCTACCAACCTATTCACCATCAAAGCTGATGAAATGGATGGTATTGATCCGGAGGTGACAGATGATATTGATCCTTTATTTCAAGGAGAATCATTCTTTACGGCGCCACAAGCAAAATCTTACTCATTCGGAGCGAGAATACAATTTTAACTAAAAAAAATAGAAATGAAAACCTTAAAAATAACAGTAGCATTTCTAGCAATAATCTTTGCTTTTTCATGTGAAGATCAGTTAGATGTTGTACCTGAAGATAATGTTGCTTCAAATACCGTATTTGGTAGTTTTGCCACAATTAATGGCGCCGTAGTCGGTATTTATAGTAAGAACCAAAGTGGGGATTTAAACGGAAATCCGCAGTTAATGTCAGATTTCATGTCTGATAATGTAAACTTTGTTGGGAGTTTTCCATCCCTCCAAGAAATTGATCAATTTGAAACGTTGGCCACAAATGCATCCATTGATAATATATGGTTCGATGGTTACGAGTTAATTGGTGCTGCAAACAATATCATTGTAAATCTGCCTGAAGTAAGTGTAGATGATGTCACTGGTCTTACAGAAGCTGATAAAACAGTTTTTGTAGCAGAAGCAAAGTTCTTACGAGCTATCACCAATTTTCAGCTGGTCAATTTATTTGCACAGCCATTCCAATTTTCAAATGGAACTAATCTTGGTATTCCACTCGTGACACAACCTTTTGAAGGCGGCGACATATCTGAATTTCAATTAGAAAGGTCTACAGTAAACGAAGTTCATGCTTTTATAGAGCAAGACCTTTTAGATGCGGCAGCAGCCTTACCTGAAAATAATGGGGTAAGAGCGGAAGCTGGGGCCGCAAGAGCTTTATTAGCTAGATTAGCGTTGTATCGAGAGCAATGGGCCGAAGCGGCAGACTTGGCAAATCAAGTAATTACTTCAGGCGAATATACCTTAGCTAGCGATTATGATTTCTATGATGACAACCCTAACTCCTCAGAGCACATATTCGTAGTGGTTAATACCCCTACAGATGGTCCACAGGAGAACGCTGGATCTGATGAAGTATACGTGAATTTTTATAATCCAGCACCAGGGGGAAGAGGTGACGCACCTTTCAGCCAAGAGTTGATAGATGCATTTGCTGCGGAAGCTGGTGATAGAAGATTTAGTGAACTCTCTCAGGCTGCATCCGATGCGGGCGGTAACGATACCTTTTTCACGACCAAATATCCTGACATTGTGAACAATGCTTCAGATGGTATGGCGCTTCGCATTACTGAAATGTACTTAATTCGTGCTGAAGCGAACCTAAGAAATGGTTCATCTGTAGGAGACAGTCCTTTAAACGACATTAATCTACTTCGAACTCGTGCAGGTTTAGGAAATCTTGCTTCTGTTGATTTGGATGCTATTGCGCTGGAAAGAAGAAAAGAGCTTTGTTTTGAAGGTCATAGAAGAATGGACTTGCTTAGGAATAACTTAAACCTTAGACCCGATGGGGGTGCCGCTTCGGCACCTGGAGCCAATAAGGTTATATTCCCTATAGTGGAAGATGAAACCACAAACAATCCAAATATTACTCAAAATCCGGGTAATTTTTAAATAATTTCATCAATCAATTGAGAAACCATCATTCAATTTAATTGGGTGGTGGTTTTTTCATAAATTAAGAGCTATGTACAGATCAAAAAGAATAATCTTTGGTTTAGCAATCTTGTATACACTATCAGGGTATTCACAACTGCAACCACCAAATAGTAACAGCACATTACAAGATCTTGCCTTTTTTATAGATGTCAATAATAAAAAGTACGCCAATGCCCAAGGCTCTAAGTATATCTATGCTGATTTTAAACTGGCAAAGATTGAGGGTCTTTCTGGGTCACATTTAGTGCGATTTGACCCAGTGGATAATATTATTCAACTCAAAAAAGAAGACAACAAAATATTAAGTCTATCTAAAAAATATCAGTACAAAATCGAATTATTAGATGGTACGGGCATTTATGAAACACAACAATTTATTAATACCGATGGAAAAATAGAGAATACTTTTTTTGAAAGTATACATACTTCTAAAAAGTACAAGCTATACAAAAAACATCGCATAAAATTTCAACCTGCGAAGCCTGCTAAGAGCAGTTATGAACCGGCAACAGACCCCGAATTTATACCATTAGATGCTATCTATTATGTAATGAATCTCGAGAAAAATCCAGGTCATTTGTTAGAGTTACCTAGAAAAAAGAAAGTTTTTCTAAACTTTTTTGGAAACAGAGCTAAAGAAATGAGCAAGTACATTAAAACTCAAAACTTAAAAACATCCTCAGAACAGGATTTGATTAAAATTCTGAACTATTATTTTCAGTAAAAAACAAACATAGTAATTATCTATCGGGAGCGAGTAATGGTTTATAAGGATTACCTAAAACCTACTATTTATGGTGTTAATTTACATTCAGCTTAACTATATAAGGCGGCTCTGATACATACTTCTAAAAAAAATTATGTCTCATTTTTAGGGTGATTTATTTGAATTAGCTATCAAAATCTTCAGAGTCGTCTTTATATAGTTTACTTTATCGGCGTATAAAGTCCATCAAAAAGTACATTCACCGCCTTTTCATTGTGCAAAACCTCCCATAATTGTCTCACAGTACCATCGTCATTTAAAGTCCAAGTAATTCGATTTAAGTACAGCTTACCATCTTCATTTTTAAATTCATCTGAAGACATAATCATTCGATTCCCAACTCTATTTCCCTTTAACTTTAAATGGTTGCCAGAATTATCGATCCAAAGTTGTTCCCATTGCGCTGTTTTCAAATTGTAGAAGTTAACGCTAGCACCTGTATAACCTGCGGTAGCACTAACCCAATTCTCCCTTAAAATACAGTTATCTTGGTCTTTGGTAATCGTATTCGTACCTGCCTTTGAACCATCAGCATTCGTGACGCTCCAACTACCTAACCAAAAATCAAAGTCCTTGTGATTTTCAGAGCAACAACTACAAGCTACTTCTTGTGAAGATACTGTGAAAACAAGTAGCAACATTAAATTGGTCAGTATACCCTTTACGGAAATCATTTCAAATTAGATAAATAGTGTATTACCTTATTATTAAAAACAATCGGTTGTTCAACATTTACAACATGACCACAATTATCAATTACCGCAAGTTGAGACATGCGGTGCGACTTCACCACCTTTTCAATGGTAGGCAGAAAAAGGTAATCCTCACCTCCCATGATATACAATGTTGGTATTTCAATGTCTACGGTTCTAAAAAAACGAAGCAACGGATTAATCTCCGAAGTAAGTTTAAACCATCTTATGAATTCTTTTTGATATAATTTTTTTGCTTCCCTTACGAACAACGAACGCGACTCTCTATGATTTTTATTCGGCATAATCACAAAGGCAAAAAATTTGTACAACCAGATATATGGTACAATTGATTTGAAAATAACCCCCAATCGCATTAAAACCTGAGATCGAAGGTTCAATTTCATAATTGCCCCGCCCATTACCATACTCGATACCCTATCAGGATATTTTTCAGCAAGATTGCGTATTAAAATAGTTCCTAACGATATTCCAATAAAATGAGACTTCTTAATACTTTCATGATCGATTACCTCAACAATATCGTCTGTAATCGAATCAAAGGTATATTTATCACTAAAAGCATCTTTTAAGTTAGGCTTTGAATTGCCATGACCCCTTAAATCGAGTAAAAGAATATTGAAGTGTTTTTTGAAATCACGAAGCTGTTTATACCAAATAGTAGAGCTCCCTCCTGCACCATGCACAAAGGTCACCCATTCATCTGAAGTTTTATGTAAATACTTGGTATAGTGAAGCAAGCTTAAATTTTTATAAAAGTACGTTAATTTTTAGCCAACGAAACCCAGAAATCGTCCCCTTGTTACTAATTATTAGTTAAAAATTAGACAAACTGCCTGATTTTTAGGTGTGTAGACTAAATCACAGTAGTCCAAAACCTAGTTTCAAACGTATCTTTGTTAGAACAAATCTTTTGAATTATGGAAAATCAATATTGTAGAGTTGGAGCTGTGACTCCAATAACAAGCGGAAGCCATTCTGTAGCGATATTACGATACCGATATGAGAACTTTTTAAGCAAAGCTATGGATGCCAATTATATGGACACTAAGCTTGGTGAGTTTTTTGAGCGCAAAGCCCAAAACATCAAAAAGATACTTGAGAATCTAGTATAGTTTTTTTAACTCTTCGGCCATTTGAATTTGCATTTCTTTTGCTTTCAAAGCTGCCTTATGAGCGAAGTCTTCTTCCGTAGAAGCATAAATAATTCCACGAGAAGAATTTACCAATAAACCTACATTAGAATTTAGGCCGTAATTGCATACTTCTTGCAAGTTTCCGCCTTGAGCACCAACACCTGGCACCAATAAAAAGCTATCAGGAATTATTTCGCGAATATCTCTGAGATATTCAGCTTTTGTAGCTCCAACTACATACATAAGGTTTTCTGAATTTTTATAGCTCTTAGAGACGCTTAACACCTCTTTATAAAGTTCTTTCTCGTTGACTTTTTTAGTCTGAAAATCAAAAGCACCTTGATTTGAAGTCAATGCCAATAAAATGGTATGTTTATCTGTAAATTCCAGAAAGGGCTCTACCGAATCCCTACCCATATAAGGCACAATGGTTATGGAGTCAAAAGCCAGCTCTTCGAAAAATGCTTTTGCATAACGTGTTGAGGTATTTCCAATATCCCCTCTTTTTGCATCTGCGATAGTGAATTGCTCGGGATAATTTAAATTAAGGTAATTAATGGTCTTCTCAAGCGATTTCCAACCATTTAGGCCATAAGCCTCATAAAATGCAATATTAGGCTTGTAGGCCACACAAAATTCTTGGGTCGCATCAATAATTGCCTTATTAAAGCTGAAAATTGGGTCTTCTTCCTTTAAAAGGTGATTCGGAATCTTTTCTAAATCTGTATCCAAGCCAACACAGAGGAACGATTTTTTCTTGTTGATTTGGTCAATCAGTGTCTCTATCTTCATGCTTTGTCACCTCGAGCGCAGTCGAGAGGTCATTAAATATTCATGTCCAAAGTTCTCGACTGCGCTCGAACGGACAGCTTTAACTGTTCTTAAAATATCTCCGAAGCTTCTTTCAATTTCTCGGTATTCTCTACCAACATCAACTCATCTATGATTTTCTGAATATCTCCATTGATAATATTCTGTAAGTCATATAAGGTCAATCCAATTCTATGGTCTGTAACCCTTCCTTGTGGGTAATTGTAAGTACGAATCTTAGCTGAACGGTCACCACTGCTCACCTGAGAATTACGTTTAGCCGCATCTTCTTCCTGTTTCTTTGCCAATTCTAAATCGTACAATCTAGAACGTAAGACCTTAAAGGCTTTTTCTTTATTCTTATGCTGTGATTTTTGATCCTGACACTGCGCTACCAAACCGGTTGGAACGTGTGTTAAACGCACTGCCGAATATGTCGTGTTAACCGACTGACCTCCTGGACCGGATGAACAGAAAAAATCGATGCGAACATCTTTAGGGTCGATTTGAACATCAAAATCCTCTGCTTCTGGAATAACCATTACCGTCGCGGCACTTGTATGCACCCTACCCTGAGTTTCTGTCTGCGGAACACGTTGTACACGGTGCACGCCCGCTTCGAATTTTAAAGTTCCATACACATCTTCGCCATTAACTTCAAAGTGTATTTCTTTATAACCCCCACTAGTACCTTCACTTAAATCGATGATGTTCGTTTTCCAACCTTTAGATTCACAATATTTAGCATACATCCTATACAAATCTCCCGCAAAAATACTTGCCTCATCACCCCCGGTACCGGCACGAACTTCCATCACTACGTTCTTTTCATCTTCAGGGTCTTTGGGGATGAGCATTAGTTTTATCTCTTCTTCCAGTTTAGGAATAGCGTCCTTTGCTTCGTCATACTGCATCTTGGCCATTTCAACCATTTCTGCATCACTTCCGTCAGAGATAATCTCTTCCGCCTCACTTAAATTATTTGTAAGTTCAATGTACAACCCACGCTTGTCTACAAGGGCTTTTAAATCTTTATATTCTTTGTTCAGCCTTACGTATTGCTTTTGGTCTGAAATAATATCGGGCTGAATAATCAAGTCCGAAACCTCATCAAAACGCTGCTTTACAATATTCAATTTATCTAGCATAGTTCAATCCTCCTTAAAATGCGAATTTACAATTTTTTTAGTGGGATATTCTGAAGAAAAAAAAGTGATTTAATCTAAAATAAAAGTAGTTCCCAAGGTAAATATAGAAGCATTTAACCCATCGCTTCTATCATAATAACTAAAGCGAAGGTCTATTGTTTTAAGGCCAAAAAAGAAAAATTTTGCACTATTGAAAATATCTTTATACTGCAGTCCAAATCCAAATTGATTAGCTTGATATTCCGATAAATCATAGTCAGCTGTGTAAAAATCAAAAGTTGACAAGGCATCCTCTTTTGCGTAAAAATAGTCAGCTGCACTTTGGGTATAATAACGGTAGCTGGGGTAAAGGGTGAATTTATCATTCAACTTTATTGGTGCTTCTATATTGGCTGTGTGAGCAATTATTCCCCAATCGTCATAGTAAAAACGGTAATAAGAGCGCAATACGACAGCATCGTTTAAATAATAGTTCAAACGTCCGCCAACAGGAATTTTAAATCTTGATTCTGGCAGTCTTTCAATATCATCCGCCAATTGAAAATCATCAATAAAGAAATCATTGATATCACCAAAATAAACACGCTGAAAAGGAGTGCTTAATAAACCCTGTTGAGAGACCAAATCAATAAATAGGGAGCCCTGTAATTTTTTAGTAAGAATCTGCGAAAAAGAAAAGGAAACCGAATAAGTGTTTCTTTTCTCATTAGTAAATTCTGAGAAGTTTGGGGCATAGGCACCGACTCCTGTAACCCTATCATCAAAAAATCCTTGCCTTAATTCTATTGGGTATTGCGAATTCCAGTTATCTAAAAACACTCTTCCGCTTATAGAAATTTCGGTATTTCTTTCATTAAAAAGTTTGGCATAAGAACCTCCAAAACCTATCGAAAAATAATCATACTCATTAGAAACATAGGCATTAGCGCTCCAAATTGAATTTCGGTCATCAGAACTATGTTGGTAAGTAGGATTGAAATAAGCCAACACGTCTTTTCTCGACTCTCCCGATGAAGCATCAAACGGAGTTACATTTGGGTTAGTGCCATCTAAAGGATTTACATTACTTGATGATGCCGAAGTATAAGCAGATATACCGACATCTACAGTTAGCACATCATCTTCGTTTAAGGGCATTCTTAATACTAATGTAGAAGTGGCATCGGTCAATTCTTCGGTACCCTCGCCGCCAGTAACTGCAGCATTTTGACCATCTTGATTGTAATAACTAAATAATACATCTAACTCACCGGTCTCAAGAACCCTTTTTTTGTAGGACGTATCATTTTGCTGGGCAAATATGCCAATTGCAGAAAATAGAATAAGTATTTCTACAATTTTCTTCATAGCTCCTGACCAAAAGTTAGTAAGTTACTATCTGGGTCAAGTAACGAAAATTCTTTTTGCCCCCAAGGTTTGGTTTCTAAAGCTCCGTTTGGATGAATAGCTATACCATTAGCTATAAATTCCCTATATAATTTGTCAATCTCACTTGTACGAATATAAACCTGCCCATAATTCTTTTTTGGTCTTAATCCTTTAAACTGAAAAAAATGGATTTGAATACTATCTTTTTGCAACATCAAGTAGTCAGGGTAATCTGCAACTCCAAATTTCACAAAACCAAGTTTATTAATATAATAATCTTCAGTTACGGTTTTATTCCGCATTGGAAGTTTAGGGTTAATTGTCGTTAGCATTTTTTCTTTATAAAGGATTAAAAAATTACAAAGACCCTTCGTCAAGCTCAGGATACGTTCGACTAGACATTTTTAGCGCTGCTAAAAATGAGTCTAAACCTATCATCATATCAAAAAGACCCTTCGCCAAGCTCAGGGTAAGTTCGACTAGACATTTTTAGCGCTGCTAAAAATGTCTAGTCGAACTTAATTACATCCGCAGCCTCCCCCAGTTTTTCCGCCATTAGCTCCAGAAGAAGCTTCTCTATAAAGCTGAAAATTGGTTTCGAACCGCTCTACCGATTTTGCGCTCAATTGCATGTCGCTATCGTTTAAATAAATTTTATCATACTCTTTAACAGCTACACAAGAAGTAGAACAAATCAACAATAGTATTGCAACAAATATTTTACGCATATCTAAAACTACTGATTATTATCGAACAAAATACCTGAGCTTTTATGGATTTTATTCTCGCCATCTACCACAACAACCTCAACTCCGGGTATTTGATTGATTAAATGTATGCCACTATCTCTACCCAATATAAAAACCGCTGTTGCCAAAGCATCGCAGAGCTCCGCATCTTTTGCGAAAATCGAAACGCTATTTATGCCCTTGGTCGGGTACCCGGTTCTTGGATCTATAATATGGGAATATTTTTCGCCTTTGAACATTATATACTTTTCGTAATTACCTGAAGTTGCTACAGAAGACTCTACAACCGGGAGCCATGAAAACACCTTATTCTTACTAAGCGGATTTGCAATGCCGATCATCCACTTTTCTCCAGTAGCCTTTGTGCCCCAAGTAGTTAAATCACCTGATGCATTGATAAGTCCGGCCTTTACCCCTTTTGAGATTAAAAGTTCTTTGGTTCTATCGGCGGCGAAGCCCTTACCTATTGCTCCAAACCCAATACGCATTCCTTCTTCTTCTAAAAAAACGGTCTGTCTTTCTTTGTCAAGTAGTATTTTCTTATGCCCTATTTTCGCTATGGAAGAAGTTATGGCCGTTTCAGTAGGCAACTTATCCATTTTACCATCAAAACGCCAAATTTTATCCATGGAGGCATACGAGATATCAAAAGCGCCATCAGTAATTTCAGAAATTTTCTTGGCGCGCTCAATTAGCCTAAAGAGTTCCATGCTCACTTTTACCGATTTGATTCCTGCATTTTTATTAATCAAGGAAGTTTCGCTATCGGCATCCCATGATGAAATCATCTTTTCGATTCTGGTAATTTCCGATACCGCCTCTTGAATATTTATATAGCCAATCTCTTCGTTTTGGGCAACAACCGTTAACTCAAAACGGGTTCCCATGAGTTTCAAAACCTTTTTCACCGTAACAAGTTTTTCTCGTTCCTGACCATAGGAAAGGGAACAGAAAAAGCAGAGAATTACAGCGATTTGTTTCATTATAGAAAAGAGTTCAGAACAGCGATATAAGCTTCTGGGCTTATTTTTTGGTATCCGGTAGAACCAAGAACCTGCTCTGACTTATCCAGCACCAAAACCAAGGGGTAATGGCCTTTTGGGTTAAATCTTTCGGCCAATCTTTTATTTTGATCTAACTGCTCTTGGGGGAGTTTATTTATTTTCTTTCTAGGAAAATCTGCTTTATACAACACATACTTTTCTGAAGAGAATTGAATAAACTTTTCCGATGTCCAAATATTCTTATCCAATCGTTTACATGGAGTGCACCAATCTGAGCCCGAAAATACAAGAATTAAGGGTTTATTCTCTTTAGTTGCCTTTTCCAAGGCTTCACCATAATCCTGTTTCCAGTCTTGAGCCGAAACTCCTACTGAAAAAAAAAGTATAACACTAACTAGCAGATACTTCATAAGTCTTAAAAGATTTAGCTTTCAAAAACGCGAAGTATGTCGCCATTTAATTCTGTTTGAAATACTTTAAGCGGATTATTTGTAACAGAATTTAAAGGAGTACCCGTTTGACTAAATCTAGAGCCATGCGTAGAACATCTGAAAATACCGCCATCCTCGCTGATAAAACGAACAGCATCTGTTTGTTGATGGCTACATATTTGGCTAGCGGCCACAAAATTACCTTCTAAATTCCGTGCGACAACAATATCGGTCAATCTATCGGCCGGGTTCGATTTTGCCAAAATAAAACCTCCGTTATTAGCAAGTGGTGCCGAATTCGCATCTGTTAAATCAACCGTAAAATCAACCCCAGTAGGTTCTGGAAATGTTTCCAAATCTTCCGAGTCGGAAGAGCATCCGTTTAAACAAGGAAATGTAAGGGCAAAAGCGGCGCCTGCTCCAAGGCTTCTCAAAAATTCTTTTCTTTCCATAGCGTGATATGTTTATTAAAAGAACGTGAGATTTTAACGAATCGTATGACTAGTACTCAAATGTTCCGTATTCACTTTTAATAGTAAGCCTTTTGGCCGTACTTTCTTCCACACGACCTATAATTTTAGCATCAACATTAAAAGCTTCGGAGATTGAAATTAAGTCTTCGGCAATCTCCGCATCAACGTACAACTCAAGGCGATGCCCACAGTTAAATACTTGATACATTTCTTTCCAATCTGTGCCTGACTGCCCTTGAATTAATTTAAACAAAGGTGGCACATCAAAAAGATTATCTTTTATAATGTGTAGCGTATCTACAAAGTGGAGGATTTTGGTTTGAGCACCCCCACTGCAATGCACCATACCATGAATTTCTTGAGCGCTATATTTTTCAAGAATGCGCTTTACAATGGGCGCATATGTTCGTGTTGGCGATAATACCAATTTACCCGCATCCAGCGGGGCATTTTCTACCGAATCAGTTAGTTTTGTTTTACCTGAATACACTAAATTTTCAGGTACTGATGCATCAAAGCTTTCTGGATATTTCTCCGCTAAATACTTTGAGAATACATCATGGCGTGCAGAGGTCAAACCATTGCTTCCCATACCGCCATTGTATTCTTTTTCATAAGTAGCTTGGCCGAAAGAAGCAAGCCCGACAATAACATCTCCTGCTTTTATATTGGCATTGTCTATAACCTGATTGCGCTCCATTCTTGCAGTAACCGTGGAATCAACGATGATGGTTCTCACCAAATCGCCTACATCGGCAGTTTCACCCCCTGTGGAATGAATGGTCATTCCGTAAGCTTTTAAATCGGCAATCAATTCTTCAGTACCATTGATAATTGCTGAAATCACTTCTCCTGGAATCAAATTTTTATTACGCCCGATGGTGGAAGAAAGCATGATGTTATCGGTCGCGCCAACACAAATTAAATCATCTATGTTCATAATGAGCGCATCTTGCGCAATACCTTTCCAAACAGAAACATCACCAGTTTCCTTCCAATACATATAAGCCAGCGAAGACTTGGTACCCGCTCCATCGGCATGCATCACCAAACAGTGGTCTTCACTGCCCGTTAAATGGTCAGGAACAATCTTACAAAACGCTTTGGGAAAAAGCCCTTTATCTATATTCTTTATGGCATTATGAACATCTTCTTTTGAAGCGGAAACACCTCGCTGGGCATATCTTTTACTGGCGTCTGAGGACATCTAATCGGTTTTGCGCAAAAATAAGGAAAGTAGTTGATTGAAAATTACAAAAGAGAACTAGAGTAGTATATCTTGCTTATTAACATCCTTCTCAAAAAACAAATTAGTTATTTCATTGGTCTTATTTTCTTTTCAGAAACCGACATGACCAAACTCTTGCCAGGTGTTTGCTTTTCACATAAGTCTGTATTATACTTTTCGGAAATTTCAACAGCATCCCAAATCATTTTCTCCATAGCCTCTTTAGGAAAAGATTCAAACGCTGTTAAGGAAATATGTCTAATCAATTTTCCTTTCCCTTCCAGTTTCACGTTATTGTTCTTCAATTCTGCACCTCTATTGAATCCAAAGTTCACATGTTTAGCATATACCGAAATATGACAAAAAGCGTCTTTTAGTTTTTCAGATTTAGAATATGCCATCGCCACCGCATTGTAATTATCCCAAATAAGTTCATTGGCCTCGGGAACCAAATTGACTACATAATCTCGCAATTGAATTGTTAACTCTTGAATTCTTTTATCATAAGGTTGTATAAACCCCATTAGTTTAATATTAGCTTCCATAACTTGTCTAGTTATCTGATAAACTTTTCTTCGGAACCTTAAAAACCTCACTAATTTGAATAATTGGTTGAATATTAGTGTAATTGGGAATATCACCAACAATTTTTTGTGCGTTAGGTCCAAAAGATTCTTGATAGTCTGAAAGCTTATTAAAATACAAGTATCCAATAGCTACATATGGTATGTCGTCATCTGGTGTTCTTCCTGATATACCTTTATCTACAGACAAAGACTTTAAAGACTCTCCTAACAATTCAGCGACCATGGGCATGTGCTTAGTCGCATAATAGTCCATATCAAATGTTTTTCCTTCGCCGTTAGGATACATTATGGTCACTTTGACCATACCTGCCTTAATTTCTGACTTATCTGCTATTTTACTTTGACAGCCCGTTAAAATGACAATGGCAAAGATTAATAGGTGAAATTTTGTTTTCATAAAAGTCTTTTAAATTATTTTCAAGTTCGCTGGATACAGAAAATAGGCTAGCCCTTATTCGGAAGAACTAATGCACATTACAGTATCGCCTTCATTTATGGGTGGCGTGGCCAGTTTATACAGAATAATACCATCTTTTGGTGATCTATATTCTTCTATTACTTTTCCGAATTCATCGGAAGTATACCCCACCAAGTCATTTTTTTTAACGCTATCGCCCGCTTTATAGGTACTATAAAAAATACCGTTCACCTTGGCAATTATATAGGTTTGACTATTAAGATAGCTAATATTTTTGTTTGGGCCGGTACCCTTATCGTACATAGCCATGGTAGCCAACATATTATAGATTCCTTTTTCTATTAAACCTACATTCTCTTCTTGTACGTTACCCATTTTACCACATTCAATGCTTAAGGCAGTTTTTCCATCTTGTACCGCTTGTTTAAAAGCATACTTTGCCGGGTCTGTATCTGAAATGGTATAAGGATAGGACACAACATATTCAAATCCGCTATTCTCAGACAGTTTCTTTGCCAATGCAGTTTGCTTGGTGCTTTTGGTGTTGTTGTAGTAGCACACGAAGGGTATCAAATCTTCACAGGCATCTCCCCCGTGAACATCAAGAAAAACATCGGACACCGGAATGATATTGTCAGTTATAAACCAGGCTATTTGCTCCGTAACACTACCTGCCACATTTCCGGGAAAGGCGTTATTCAAATTCTTTTTATCAAGAGGATTGATAAAAGGTGTTCGTTTAAAAAATGAGGCAGTATTGGCGATTGGGATGATAATCAAAGTACCCTTGAGTTTATCTACATCAATATCTTTTAGTAGTCGTTGTACCGCAACAATTGGAGGGTACTCGAAACCGTGCACCCCAGAAACAATAGTAAAAGTAGGACCTTCTGTTTTACCCTTAATTATAGAAATAGGCAGATAAGCCGTATTACCGAGGCTATCTTTAAAATCGATACGCATCTGCGAATGCGAAGATCTTGTTTCATTATCGTAATTCTTTTGAAAAATATTTTGGGCAACTACATTGCTAACCATAAAAAAGGTAAGCAGCAGAGAAAAGATTTTCACCATTATAATCTAAAGTTTTATTTGAATCATTAATAAGCCAAGTTAAGAATTCAGGGGCAGTTGACCTTATACCATTTTTGACATTGTATTTACTTAACCACTCTAATAACTACCTTATCCTCTGTATTATTTAAAGAGGTGTCAGTAGCGGTAAAAGTCAATTCAAAATCACCCTCTTGAGAAGGAACCCCCGATAGCTTCATTTGTTTGGCATCAAAAGTTAGCCAATCAAAATCCTCTTGATTAAGTTCTAAAGTTAATAGCTCATCATTTATGTCTTTGAAGTAATTTGAAGGAACCTCTATTTCAAATTTTTCTCCAACCTTGAGTATCTTGTCAGAAAGCGAATTGAACACAAAGGGCTTGAATACCTTTGAAGTGTTCACCCAATAAATATCAGATTCTACCAGGGTATTTTCTTCAAATTGTAGCCGTGTAAAAAACAAAAAACTGTTGTCAAGGGTTACAAATGGTCTCCTATCCCAATCTTTTGAATTAATGCTTGAATCGAGCATAATGGGTGCAATCCAATCATTGTTTACATCACGATAACTTATATATAAATCCATCCAAGTTTTATCATTGGTAAAACGACAAAAAATGATAAAATCTGCTTTTGGAGAAATAAATACACTTTCTTCATCACTGGCAGAAGCCAATTCAGCTATTAGTTCTGTATTTTGATATGTACCACCTTCCAACTTTGATGAAAACAAATCGGCAGTGTAACAGTTTTCGATACCCTCACAGTTTCTGTTCGAAGAAAAATAAATTGTATTGTCTAAAGTCATACAGGCCGAAGCTTCTCTTGACAAAGAGCTGATCGGGCTAGTCATTTTTTTTGGATTACCCCAAGAATCATCTGTTTTAGTTAACATCCAAATATCAGTAACCCCAGTACTTATATCGGCCCCACTTTTAGCATATAACATAGACTTTCCATCAGGCGAAAAATAAGGAGGTATACGCTCTCGTTTTTTAGGGGTTTGAACAAAGTTGGTGAAGACCACTCGTCACTAGTCTTTTTCGCGTAAAATATGTCACCGCTAAAATCATCATTAAGGGTACCAAAAACTACTTCTTTGATGTTAGGAGTAAAAGAAATGCCATGCTCAAACTTGCCTTTTTTTGAAACGATATCTGGCGCAAAAACCTCAGGAGTATCATCAGGGTAAGATTGACCTAAATAGTCATTGCATTCCCCAGATGATTTGCAAGCAATTAGCGCAAAAATTAGAATAATTGAGAGTACTACTTTGAACATTTGGTTTTGATGATATACAACATGTTTGTGTATGATTTCGTTGCGTGTTTCAGCAACTAAACTAGCAAATAGAAACCGAATAGAAAATCCGCGAGGATTTTCGTAAGTAGGCGATTACTAGCAATGAATCATACACGGTGTTGCCTGCTGGTTTTTATTTCAACACCTCAATTTGAATCATTTCAATCTTGTTATTACTTGTACTTTTCAATTGGGTCATATCCTCTAACACAAGCCATCTTAAATTATGGATGCTATTTTTATTATCTTTAATAACTTCAATTTCATTGCCAGAAACATTAATGATTATTGTAGGGAATTCCATTTTTTGATAAACAAGACTTTCATTTCCGTTCAGTTCTATTCGTTTTGAACGAAACCATCTATTAGATAATTCACTAGTATTCGATTCATTATTCAATTTTAATCCGTCACCAGTGTTCAAGATTCCAATTAATCGCGAGGTTTTTGTTCCAACATTAGTAATTCTATGGATTAAATTTTGGGCTAGATAAGTAGAATCCAAAACCGTTTTTCCATTCGGCAAACCTTTTTTGGCAGGAATTTTCCAATCAGTATTTATTAATTGTTCAGAATAGTCTTGCCAACCAAGTGAAACATAAAACATTGGATTTACATGTCTATGAAACAATGTTGTATCGTTCGGTTTTATTTGAACATCTAAAATTTTAAAATCCTTATTTTCAAAGACTAGTTTATGTCTTGGCTCTTTATAAACCTCTACAAACTTATTTTCGCTTATTTTATTTTCTTCTTCCTTTTTGTCAGATTTTCCATAGCAACCAACTAGAAGAGATATAAGTAAAATTAGAATAGGCTTTGTTTTCATGTTGATTGTCGTTTTCCGATTGGTAATTAATCATACAAGTTGTTATGCTCAGTAGTATTACTAATTTATTCTTTAAACTGTTCTAATAATGCCAAACTACGAACAAGGGATATCATATTACGGTTATTATTGGTCTCATCCTTGCCTGCACTAAAAAATGCAATAATTAATCTTTTTGAAGGGGATATGTAAAGACCCTGACCTCCAAAGCCTTCCTTGAAGAAGTCACCATCTTCAAAAATCACATCCCAATGATAGCTCTGAAAATCTGCACCTTGTCCTTCATAATATTTTTTTCTCAAATGCTGATCAGTTCCTCCTTCAGATCTAAATAATGCTCTATCTCCCGTATGAATTTGATTTATATATCGTTCCGATGCTATTTTCGTAGTAGCATCATCTGTAAAGGCCAGTCCATATCTGGCCAGATCTCTCAAACGCATTAGCATTAAACCATAACTTCCTGCAACACCAGTACTTGATAGTGTTACCCTTGCATCATCTTCAGCTCCGATTTTTGTCCATATATATTCCTGAACCAACTGATGAAAAGGTTTGGAAGAAACTCTCTCAACGATTGCAGTTAAAATAGCAGAATTGGCTGAAGTATAGTCATAAGTTTTTCCAGCAGGTTCGATTGTTCCGGAATTAGCCAATAATTCCATTAGGCTTTCTTCAAATCCAGGATTTGGTTCTGTATAAACGGCAGAATGCTGCAGCAATTTATAAAAACAATGGTTTGGGTCAGTATAGGATCCTTTATCGCTTTCTCTGCAGTTGATTCCCGAGGTCATTCGTAACAAATTTTCAATAGTCACATTCTCCAATGGCTTACCTTTAAACTCTATAATATACTTTCCAATCGGATCCTGTTCGTTAAGTTTTCCTTCATCTGCCAAGTGTGCGATTATAGTTCCTAAAAATGTTTTACTCACAGAGCCCAAAAAATGCTTGTCAGTAGGTTCCATTTCAGGATACCTTTCATAAACCACTTGGCCTTTATGTAGAACAATCACTCCATTAACTTGTTTTTCATCGCAAATTTGGTCAAGTGACGTTTCCTTTTCAAAGTAGGCACTGGTAAGAATCTCTTGACCTAATGTATGACTGATATTTTCTGGAAGCTTTGTTGTTTTTGTATTTCCTTTTTCTATCAGAATAGTAGGAATATAGTTTTCCATATGCCTAAATACCTCTGTTATTTGAGGTCCTCTTCCAATAAGCGATTCAGGAAGAGTAAAACTTACTTTATGGTCTTTTGAAGTGGGTATTTTCCTTGACTCTAGAGCTAATGTTATTTTCTCTTCTAAAGTAAGCTCTTTGACTTGTTCTTTGCATCCAATTAATAGAAGAAAACTGAAAATTATAATTGCATTTAGTGATACTTTATAGTTTAACATATTCAATTATTTTTTATTGAGCCTAAGGTGTTTGTATGTGATTTTTGGCATTTTCAATGTTGGTTTTCAGCTTGCAGGCAACAATTGGATATAGTTATTGATGCTATCCAGCTTAAAAATTTATATAAATAAAACCTTCAATATAAATCATTAAATGTAAGGAAATACTAATCAGAGAAATGAGGCTCTTGGACAAGACAATCTTTTGCCCAGATTTTTTGTGTTGTTGCTTGGTCTACATTACCCCCAGAAATCACCATCAAAACCCGTTGTTTTGTTTTTTGGGTTTGCAACCATCTGCGAATAGCTTCCATAGGCATGGCACAGGTTGGCTCTATTCTACATTTAAGCAAATGGGTGAGCCATTGGGTCCAATAGATTAAATACTCCTCTTCAATTTCATAGAAACCATCCAGTTGCTTTAAATACTCAAAAGTAATGTCACCCACTGCCATGGTCATGGCACCATCTGCAAGGGTATCTGGCACCCCCGATAAGCGTTGAATACTTCCTTTTCGCAAAGATTCTGCTGCGTCATTGGCATTTAAAGGCTCGACCCCAAACATCTTTGCCTTAGGGGCCAATCCGCGCGTAGCGATCAAAGAACCTGATGTGAGTCCACCACCGCCACAGGGGGTGAACACGGCATCTATATTTTTTAACTCGGTTAACGCTTCATAGGCCGCAGTTCCCTGACCACAAATGATCTGTTCGTGGTTAAAAGGGGGGATCCAAAAAACACCTTCTTCCTTTGCTGCCTCCACCACCTTTGCATCCGTAATATCCCTGGTTTCGCTAAGTACAACCTCCGCTCCGTAGGCTTTTGTAGCCTGTACCTTTACTTTTGAGGAATAGGCTGCCATAAATATCGTAGCAGGAATGTTAAACTGCTTAGCGGCATAAGCTACAGCCTGTGCGTGATTACCAGAGCTATTGGCTACAATGTGCTTGGGCTTATGTCCGTTTTCTAAAAGCCAAGCCAGGGTGTTTACCCCTCCCCTAGCCTTAAAAGCACCTATTTTTTGAAAGTTTTCGGCTTTAAAATAAATCTCATGACCTAGCCAATCGTTAAGCAGCGAAGAAGTGAGAATAGGGGTTTTATTGATATAAGGTTCTATTCGATTTTTTGCCGCCTGTATGTCTTTTAATTCCAGTTGCATAGCATAAAAATATGGATTCCCGCCTTCGCGGGAATCACAACTTGAAATTATTTTACAAACAACAGCTCACGGTATTTTGTCAAGGGCCACATATCGTCTGCTACCAACTGCTCCAAACCATCGGCTTCAGCACGAATTTTATCAAAATAAGGTTTTACGTCATCGCAATATGCCTGTGCTTTTTTAGCGATAGTGCTTGCCTTATGGGCCTTATCTTTTGTAAGCAGCATGGCATCGGTAAGTTTTTTTGCTGCCATAATATGCTCGGCAATTTTCTCTAAGATGTTCAATTGCGGCTCGGTAATCTTTTTATGCGCTGCTCCATAGACCTCTTTTAGTCCAGCAACATTTTCTAAAAGAAGGTTCTGATATTTAATGGCAGCAGGAATGATATGGTTATAAATTAGCTCGCCTAAAATTCGACCTTCTATCTGAATATGGAATATGTAATTCTCCAACTCCACCTCTTTATGGGCCGTTAATTCTTTCGCATTCATTACCCCTGTAACATCGAACAGTGCAATACTTTCTTTTGATGTAAGTACCTGAAGCGCTTTGGGGGTATTTTTATTGTTACTTAATTTTCTGCGACGTGCCTCTTCTTCCCAATCTATGCTGTATCCGTCACCATCAAAGCGAATTCGTTTTGAGTTTTTAATATACTCTCTAAGTACGTTAAAGACCGCTTCATCTTTTTTCAGGTTTTTCTTGTCAATTAGCTCATCGACTTCTTTCTTAAAATCGGTCAATTGCTTTGCCACAATTGTATTTAAAATGGTCATTGGTTTGGCGCAATTCATTTTTGAACCGACACCGCGCATTTCAAATTTATTTCCTGTAAACGCGAAAGGGGAAGTTCGGTTGCGATCCGTATTGTCTAATAAAATCTCAGGTATTTTACCGACTACATTTAGCTTTAGCTCCGTTTTCTCTTGAGGGGAAAGCTTTCCTTTAGAAACACCTTCCAACTCATCTAAAACCTCACCTAGTTGCTTGCCAACAAATATTGAGATAATTGCCGGTGGAGCCTCATTTGCCCCCAAACGATGGTCATTACTTGCAGATGCTATGGACGAACGTAACAGTTCTTCGTAGGTATCTACCGCTTTAATGGTATTTACAAAAAAGGTCAAGAATTGAAGGTTTTTCATTGGTGTTTTGCCCGGGCTCAACAAATTAACCCCGGTATCAGTTGCCAATGACCAGTTATTGTGTTTGCCAGAACCATTTATACCTTCAAACGGTTTTTCATGAAAAAGCACTTTAAAGCCATGTTTATCGGCAATCTCATCCATCACATCCATTAAAAGTAGATTATGATCTACGGATAAATTTGCTTCTTCAAAAACAGGCGCTAATTCAAATTGGTTTGGTGCCACCTCATTATGCCTTGTTTTAACGGGAATGCCCAACTGGGTGCACTCTTTTTCCAATTCGCTCATGAAGCTCAAAACTCGACTAGGAATAACACCAAAGTAATGATCGTCTAATTGTTGCCCTTTTGCCGCAGAATTACCGACCAATGTTCTTCCTGTCATGAGAATATCGGGGCGAGATTGCGCTAAGGCCTTATCTATTAAAAAATATTCTTGCTCCCAACCTAAAGTAGCATTAACCTTTCTAACATTCTTATCAAAATATTGCGCTACACCGGTGGCCGCCTCATCGATAGCGTTCAGCGCACGCAACAATGGAGCTTTGTTATCTAAGGCCTCTCCCGTATAAGACACAAAAATAGTAGGAATACAAAGTGTAGTTTTATAAATAAAGGCCGGAGAAGTTGGGTCCCAAGCCGTATAACCGCGAGCTTCAAACGTATTGCGGATACCGCCACTTGGAAAGCTTGAGGCATCTGGCTCTTGTTGCACCAATTGACCGCCACCAAACTTTTCCATAGCCCTGCCATCTGGCAACAAATCAAAAAAGGCGTCATGTTTTTCTGCAGTAGCTCCAGTTAATGGTTGAAACCAATGGGTATAATGGGTTGCCCCCATTGATAGCGCCCAAGCTTTCATGCCTTCGGCAACTTGATCGGCAATTTTCCGATCTATTTTGCTGCCAGATAAAATTGCAGACTTTACTTTATCATAGGCATTTGTGGTCAAAAACTGAAGCATTTTTGACTCGTTAAACACATTCTTACCAAATAAATCAGAGCGTTTTCCGGTCTCATCAATCAATATTTTCTCTCTTTTATGGCTGTCTGCCAAGGCATCGAATCTCATTTTAGACATTTTGAATGAATTTTAGGACTGTAAAATTAACAATTTAGCAATATATAGCCTTAAAAATGATATTTTATTAATTAACCCCCTTCAAAATGGGGGTTAACAAATTTTTGATAACTTTTAACGATTTACCTCCCCAAAAAATTCATAATGCTGATAAAATAATTATTTTTACCGCTTATTAAAATTAAAGTAAACTACCCACTATTATGAGTAAGTCAAAATTAGAGTACATCTGGTTGGATGGCTATTTTCCAACGCAAAACATGCGAAGCAAAACTAAAGTAGTAAATGACTTTAGCGGTAAATTAGAAGACTGCCCAATGTGGTCTTTTGATGGAAGTTCAACAAGACAAGCTGAAGGGGGTTCTTCAGATTGTTTATTAAAACCAGTTGCTATTTTTCCAGACCCGGCAAGAACAAATGGTTTTTTAGTGATGACCGAAGTTTTAAATGCTGATGGAACACCACACGTTTCTAACGGAAGAGCAACTATTGATGATGATGACAATGATTTCTGGTTCGGTTTTGAACAAGAGTACTTTATAATGGACACGCAAACCCAATTACCATTAGGCTTCCCTATTGGTGGTTACCCTGCTCCACAAGGAATGTATTATTGTTCCGTAGGTGGTAAAAATACCCATGGTAGAGATTTAGTTGAAGAGCATGCCGATTTATGTATCGCTGCAGGAATCAATTTTGAAGGAATAAACCAAGAAGTTGCTTCCGGACAGTGGGAATTTCAATTGTTCGCAAAGGGTGCCAAAAAAGCAGGTGACGAAATTTGGGTAGCCAGATACCTTTTAGATAGATTAACAGAGCAATATGGTTACTATATTGAATACCACCCAAAGCCACTTGGTAAGGACATGGACTGGAACGGCTCTGGTATGCACGCGAACTTCTCTAATACTACATTAAGAACTTGTGGAGATAAGGCAACTTATGAGAAAATATGTGAAGCTTTCCGTCCGGTTGTAAAAGAACACATCGCAGTATATGGTGAGTTTAACGACCAACGTTTAACCGGGGACCATGAAACGCAGTCTATAAACGAATTTAGTTTTGGTATCTCTGACCGAGGTGCTTCTATCCGTATTCCTATCGCAACCGTAGAAAGTGGTTGGAAAGGATGGTTGGAAGATAGAAGACCGGCCTCTAACGGTGACCCATACAAAATTGCAGGTAGAATTGTAAAAACAGTAAAGTCTGCGAAGATTTAGTACTATTAGTTGTTGTTTGATAAAAATGACCGTCTTAAAATTAAGGCGGTCTTTTTTATTGTACTACACTAAGGTTAAATACACAAAAGTGATATAGACCGCAATCAATATCAAACCATCTCGCCAGCCCAATCGAAGGCTTTTTGGCAACAAGACCAGCGGAAGGATCAAGAAAGAAATACCGAGCATCCAGAAAATATCATTGGTCAACAAACCCTCATCAACTACATTTATTGGGGTAATAATCGAGGTTATTCCTAAAACGGCCAGCAGGTTAAAAATATTGGAACCTATCAGGTTACCAAGTGAAATTGCCTTTTCTTTTTTAATGATTGCAATAATAGAAGCTGCCAACTCTGGTATACTAGTACCCACAGAAACCACCGTCACCCCAATTATTCTATCACTAACGCCAAATTTAGAGGCCAAACCAACGGCACCATCAATCAAAAATTCTGACCCACCCCAAAGGGCTACTCCTCCTAAACCTAAAAAAAGTACAGTTTTGTATAAGGGTAATGGCTTATCATCTTCCGGTAACTCATCTACCACAGCGATTTTTTGAAATCTTAGTATATAAATTAGAAATGCAAACAAAAACGCCAGCATTATTATGCCTTCATAACGCTCGAGCCTACCGTCAAAATAGATAAACCCTACAAACAACAATGAAGCTACTATCATCACAGGCCAATCAGTAGTATAAAAACTTTTGCGGACCTCAATACTGCTTAACAAAATGGTTATGGCCAAAACCAAACCCAAATTTGCAATGTTAGAACCCACCACATTACCCAAGGCCAAATCTGGAAAACCATCTAAAGCTGCTTTTATACTAACAATGAGCTCAGGTGCAGAGGTTGCAAAGGAAACTACCGTCATTCCAATTACAATCTTCGGAATATCAAGTTTTAACGAAAGCGCTACGGCAGATTTTAAAAGCCAATTACCTCCTACAATCAATAAAAAAAGACCAAGGATTATAAAAAGTATATTTTGCATTAATGGTGTGTTTACGGCAAAGATAACCGAAGTTTTAAATGTAGAATCGGGCTTTTTTATAGAACATAAAAACTAAATAAATAGTTAAATAACTATAAAAATAGTTGTTTAACTATTTTTTACTTAGTATGTTTGAAATCTAAAATTTGAAGTGATGCAAAAACTAACGAACAAAGAAGAAGAGGTTATGAAGATTCTTTGGAAGCTTGAAAAGGCTTTTGTAAAAGAAATTCTGGCAGAAATCACAGGCGATAAACCGCATTACAATACGCTCTCAACTATTGTTAGGCATTTAGAAGAAAAAAAATATGTTGGCTACGAGGTATTTGGCAATACGCATCGCTACTACCCTATTATTACCAAAGAAGACTATAGAAAAACCTTTGTGAATTCTACCATCGCTGATTATTACGATAACTCTTATAAAAGCTTGGTTTCCTTTTTTGCCAAAGAAGAAAAGATTTCTGTTGAAGAGTTAAAAGAAATTATTCACCTTATCGAAAATAAAAAGTAATGGATCCGCTCTTCATTCATCTCTTAAAGTCTTCGTCCATTTTATTGGTGTTCTTGTTAAGTTATCATCTTTTTCTCAAGAAAGAGACTTTTTTCAGCGGTAATAGACTCTTTCTATTAGCTGGGTTGATTATCGCCTTACTGTTGCCTTTTGTAATCATTACGAAAACCATTATCGTTGAGCCTGTACCCTTGGTTCAAGGCTATCAATACCTTGTTGAGCAACCAATTAGCACTACTTCAGCCCATAGTTTGCTGAGTTGGAAAACAATTTTAGCTATTATCTACTTTGCCGGTGTGCTCTTATTTTCCACAAAGCTCGTTATTCAATTAAAGACCATTAAAAAGATTAAAAAGAATAGTGAAGTGGTCGAAAATAAAAGTTTTTTTCATGTAAGAACGAAAAAGAACATTTCTCCCTTTTCCTTTTTTAGACATATATTTTATTACCCAAATCAATTTCCCGAAGAGGAACTTGACACCATCATTGCCCATGAAGAGGTGCATGCCAGAGAATTACATTCAATAGACATTCTTCTTACTCAAATGCTTCTTATAGTGCTTTGGTTTAATCCAGTTATATGGTTTTATAAAACCATTATAAAGCAAAATCTAGAATTCTTGGCCGATGCCAAAACCTGTGAAGCCGATGAAAATAAGAAGTTTTACCAATATTTAATGCTTAAGCAAGCCATTGGAAATCATCAAATTTCAATCGCAAATCCATTTTATAATTCAATAATCAAAAAACGAATAGTCATGTTAAATCAAAGTCAATCAAAATCAATCAATCGTCTTAAACTTTTAGTCGTACTTCCTTTTCTTGGTATTTTCCTTTTTGGGTTCAATACGAAAGAGGTAGTTAAATTCGCAGAAAATCCGGTAAGTTCAAATACAAACAAAGAGGATATGCCAGATTCTACAAGTCCTGAAACCCAACTTGACCCTGCCAACTTTATTCCATTTACAAGTACCAAAACGGATAAAAAAACAGGACAAGAAAAAAAGACATCTTTTAGTTCATCGATTAAAACGATAAAACTGTCTATTGACAAAAATACCACCGATGCATCTTTAGCCAAAATGAAAGATGATTTGGCGCAAGAAGGTGCTGATTTTTCATATACAGTAGTACGAAATTCAAGTAAGGAAATTATAGATATCAGCATACAGATTAACGGCGAAGGAACCAACGGAGAGAAATTCAATGGCAGTTATAACACTAGCTCAGACAGCCCTATTAACCCAATAACGATTTTATATGATGATGAAAGTAACGCTGTCTCGTTTTGGAATAGTAATTCAACTGTTAGTGCCGCCGACAACGAATCGATAATTTGGGTAGATTCTGATGAAGACGAATCAAAAAGAATAGTCATCAAAACTATCAATGGTAAAAAGACCATTACTGTGGACGGAAAAGAAGTGGACGAAGATGAACTTGAAGAAATGAATATCTTCAGAATTAAGGAAGGAAAATCAAACAATATGAAATTCATCATTGATTCTGAAAGTAAAGAAGAAGGCAACGGAGGTGTCTTTATTTTTGAAAACGACGACAATGATGATACAAAAAAAACAAAAATTAAAATTCGTAGGGGTCAAACTAACAAATCGGACAAGCCCATAATTATTGTTAACGGTGAAGAGGTAGACGAAAAAGAAATCAGCAATCTACCTAGCGAAAATATCAAAACCGTGCATGTTTTAAAAGGGACATCAGCAAAAGAAAAATATGGTAAAAAAGGTGAAGATGGGGTAATAGAAATAATTACAAAAGATAAAAAGCAAATTGTACTTCGCAATAACTCAGACGGTCTTCAAATAGAAAAAGATGATAACGTGTTCATTATAGATACAAACGAGGCAGGTGATTTCTCTAATGACATCAAATTTGTAACCAAAGGTAAAAAACCATTATTTGTAGTAGATGGCAAGAAAGTTAAAAAGTTAAAAGATACCAACCCGGATAACATAGAATCTGTAAACGTTCTAAAAGGTAAAGCAGCGGAAGAAAAATATGGTAGAAAAGGTAAAAATGGTGTTGTAGAAATTACTACCAAAAAGAAAAACTAAAGCTCAAAAATTGTTTTTAAATTAGTCAAACTCCAGTCACATAAGTGACTGGTTTTTTGTTTGTGGCAAAAACGAAATCAGCAAAAAACATCTTTTTTTAAACGAAACGCCCCTAGGTTTTTCAAAAAACATTAAAAAACGCTCTACAATTATTATAATCTAATACAGAATCTTAGTTTTTTATTACAAATTATAACTTGTTTGTAGAGGGTCACATCATTTCTAAATACTAACTCGTTCAAAAAGTTTCATTTCCGTATTCAATTGTATTGTTTTCTGTCCAAATCTTTGGAAACATGATATTTATCAACATATATTGAAAAAACAATCAATCGAAGTAATCAAATATTAACCAGAAAATTTTAAACTTATGATCGCCATTGTAAAATTTATTGTTCTTGTTTTTATGAGTGTAGTAGGCTTATTTATTTAAATATAAATGAATGCCTTTCATGCCTATTTAAAAACCTGAACTGAACATTTTCCTCCTTTTTTAAAAAGAATACATCAATCAATCAACGGCCCGCTCTAAAGCGGGCTTTTTATTTTTTGTACTTTGTCAAAAAAATAATAGTGGAAAAATCGTTTTTTAAGGTCTTGGCAAAAATCAACAAGATAATTTTGCCTTCTTTTACAAAAAAAAGGTTGGATTTGGCCAAAGCAAGCAAATTTCAATTGGCCATTATCGGGTGGCGATATTTTGTAACCACAAAAGCATTAGGCTAATACTTCAGCAGGGTTTTAATATCGTAACCGTTCAATTTTTCAGCGCCATTTAAAAAGTCTAATTGAATTAAAAAATTGCATTGCACGATTTCTCCTCCTAAACGCTCCACTAGCTTACATACCGCTTCAGCTGTGCCACCGGTGGCCAAGACATCATCGTGAACTAGCACTTTCTCTCCCTTTTTAATGGCATCAGCATGAATTTCTAGCGAATCTGTACCATATTCCAGTGCGTACGACTCCGAAAGTGTTTCATACGGTAACTTGCCTTTTTTACGCACAGGCACAAAGCCAGCATTTAGTTTTGAAGCTAGGAGCGGGGCAAAAATAAAGCCCCTACTATCTACTCCGACGACCTTGTCTATATGCTGCCCATGTACTTTTTCAAAGAGTATTTGGCAAGCGGCTTTCAAAGCATTATTGTCATTCAAGAGTGGGGTTATGTCTTTAAAAATGACTCCTGTTTTAGGAAAATCGTTCACATCTCTTATAAAGGGCTTAAAATCCATTAGTTTTTGCTTGCTAGGGTTTTGTTGTAAATTTAAAAAGAAATATATTTGCACCCCATTAAAAAGGCCTCGTGGCGCAACTGAATAGCGCATCTGATTACGGCTCAGAAGGTTACAGGTTTGAATCCTGTCGAGGTCACAAATAACTCCCTGATAATCAGGGAGTTACGTGTTTTTAGAGGATTTTTGCTCGATCCTTGCTCATTTACTTGATTCCGTATATAACTCATTTTCATTTAGTTACAAAATACCCTGAATCTTCACCCTTTTTTAGACCATTATATTACTTTTCATATCAATATATTGCGCAGATTTGGTCATTTATAGCCATACCAAGCCCTATTTGATATGTAGAATAACTTTTATATATCAAATATTGAATCCTCCCAAGGTCAATTATTTGGTGTAGATTTTAATTTAATATTTAGAGTAACGTTTATGTAAAAAAGTAAATTTATATATGTATGCATAAGGATTGATTTTAATTAATCTATAAAATCAATCGTAATTTTCCATTACTTGGTTTTACAGTACAGAAATCCTCAATTATACTTTGTGGTAAGCAAAACGCATCAGATAATTCTTTATCAGAATATTCCAAATCCGTTTTATGTAAATCATAACCTTTATAGAAAGCAACTGGAGAATCAATAAAAACATTTAATCCTTCATTTTTTCTAAATCCTCTGCGACTAAACTCCATGTTTAAATATTTATATCTGTCTTCTGTGATACAATCCAAATCTTTAGCTCTTCTTATAATAGAACTCATTGAAGTAAGCCAATAGCGTTTCAGCTCAGCCAAATAAGATAATCTAAGGCCTTTTAATGAATTTCGAATTGACTCGGAGGGCATCAAAAACTCCGCAGCAAATCTATTGGCTTCTGATTCTTTTTGCTTTGTATTATTTCTTGACTCTGGAATGGCTATATTTCCAATGACATGCATAATCAAATGGCCTAACTCATGTCCCAAATTATAGCGTTTTCTGTCATTTGGATAGTGCTTATTTAATATGATTACAGGATAGCCTTCATCAGTTTGAATAGTGACAGCATCAAACTTCATATCTGCACTAATCTCCACTATTAATATGCCACTTTGTTCCAAAAGATGAAAAATATTCCTTACCGGTTCATCAGCTTTCAGATTCAACATTTTTCTTGTGTGTTGTGCTGCATATTCAGGCGAAAAACCTTCTTCCAGGTCAAATGTTTTTAATTTAAACTCAGGCCATTGAATAGATTCAGCCATGCTATCTACAATGTAGCCCACAAGTTTTGTGGAATATTCGAATTCAGTCTTCAACTTTTTTGTAATTCCACTTCTTTTGCGATAGTGCGCGTTTTCGATAACTGTAGAAATTCTCTTAGAAAAAAAACCTTTTGGAAAATCTAAGAATAATATGATTTTTTCTATCAGTTCTTCTGATAATGTCTCTACTCCTTTTTCAAACTTAGAAAGATTAGATTGAGACAAACCATCAATTTTACAGGCAAGTTCTGTTTGCGTTAACCCCCTGTATTCTCTTGCAAATATTAATTGTCTATAATTTATGTTCATTTTATTTAGTAGTTGGAAAATAGGTGCGGCGAAACTCCGGTTAATTAATTAATATTCTTCTTTTTAATTCGGACATTTTCCTTTAAAACAGGTAAAGATGGACTAGTATTAATTGGTTTAATAACACCAAGTTGCCCTAAATCATCTATATCGTCCTGAGTAATTGTCCACTTAACCTTATCCTCGTCTATATATACAAGTTTAGGCTCTGAAATATTCCCTAATATGTCTTTTTTATACCCAAAAAACAAAATAGGATTTTCCGTTGTACCCACATCATTAAACAACGGAAGGCTCAACTGATTTGAAATTGCATTAACCGATTTTGTTTTTATATTCATCGGTAGATTTTTATTATTCAATTTTTTAAAAAGAATAACAAAACCTTTTACATTAAGAACAAACCTTTTATACTTCGCAAACTTCCACTTGTTCGGAAAAAAGTTTTGAACACTTTCAATCATCTTAGAATTTAACAAGGAGGCTTCAAATCCTCTAGCCCTTGCTTCTGGTCTTGTCAATACAACATCTCGATTGTAAGACTTTAATGCCTCTTTAAAGGCAGTGAACATTAGAGGCAGTGCCTCTTTTAATTCGAGCTTGCACTCGTCTAACGAGACAACTCTTCTTTTTCTTGGATTTTTCCAATCCTTTTGGTACTTTTGCATTATAATTACCTACAAAATTTATTGGAGTTTCGCCGAAACCCAAAAAAGATAATCCCACTCCAATGGGATTTCTTTTGAAATACAAATATATAATTTTTATCATTATATGGAAAACATTATATATAATAAAACATATATAATGTATAATGTTAGTATTATACTAGGATGATATTTTCCTTATGCAAGTAATACTTAAGAACTTATTGAAAAATCGAAGTCTTCAGAACAGAAATCTGCTCGATCATTGCTCATAAAGTTTGATATGCTATGATGTCTAAAGCGACGTTGATATAAAGAAAATATAATATTTTGCTATCATTAGATATCAAAAAACACGAAGAAAGTACAATAATGATAATTCTGTCGAGGTCACCAAAAGCTGTAACAAACAGCTCTAAAACCATGTAAGTCTTGCCATTTACATGGTTTTCAAGTTTTTAGGAAATCATATTATTTGATTAGACTTGGTTTTAAACGTCAATAGATTGTTTTAATAACTTGAAGATAATTATGCCTGAAAAACTTATAAATTATGCCATAAAAGCCTTTATTAATAAGAAAGGCTTTAAATTCAATTTATGAAGTCTTCCCTTTTTTTCATACTCTTTGTATCAAGTTTCTTTTTGAATGCCCAAAAAGGCGAAACAAACCTTATGGATAGTATTTCGTACTGGCAGTTTGACCAATTTGGAAAGGACAGTTTTTCTGGAATAAGTAGTGATTTGTCCTCTGTTGTTTTATCTAAAAATGAAAACGACAAGGTTATAATAGCATTGATTGATTCAGATATTGATGTAAATCACCACTATTTAAATAAATATATCTGGGCTAATACCAAAGAAGTCAAGAGCAACAATTTAGATGATGATAAAAATGGTTATATAGATGATATTCATGGATGGAATTTTCTAGCCAAAGGTGATAAGAAAATTATCAAGTATGCCAACAATACCTCAATTCGATTTACAAGAGCATTCAAGCAAAAATATGAGAGATTAAGTAAAAAGAAGGGGAAGTTAAATTCTAAAGAATTGGATTTTTTAGCAACCTATAATAAAGCCTTAAATACCATTAAAGAAGAGAAAATGCGTCTTGCGCCTTATGAAGAGTATATTGAATGGTATGAGACATCTCAAATTGCGTCAGATAGTCTCTTACTGACTTATGATTTTAAAAAACCTTACAATCTTTCTTCACTAGATAGTCTTTTTAACGAAGTGTACACAAAAGGAAATGATGAAGAACGTGGAAGGCTAATTTATTTTTCATTAGATAAGTTGAAGAACAACCGAGAAGAGGATTATAAACTTTCTCTAGATTATCTGAACAAAAACAAATACTATGCTCTAAATGAAAACTTAACTGAAAATCATTCGAGCATAAATAACACATTTCCTAAGTTAGGTTCAAATAGATTGGATATCAATATTTCAAACGAAAAACATGGAACACAAATCGGTGGAGTAATTGTGAAAACCTATAAAGCTATCACAGAAAATTTACCTGATGAAGCTGAAAATATTGAGATTATGCCAATTTCAATATTCCCCGAAAATGGAGCGGAGTTCGAAGAAGATATAGCAAAAGCTATACGCTATGCCGTAAACAACGGTGCTGATATTATTAATTACAGCTCCAGCATTAGATTTCTCTTAAAACCAAGCTTATTGTATGAAGCGTTGTTATATGCTGAAAAACATAACGTCTTAATCGTAACGAGTGCTGGTAATACAGGGGAAAATTTAGATAAGATAATGACACATCCTCGAAAAAAATATAAAAAATATAGATTATCGAACTTAATAATGGTTGGAATGAGTGATTCGACCATTGGCCCCAATTTAAAACCAATTCATGGAAATTATGGAAAAGAAACTGTTGACCTATTTGCACCTGGTACTGATTTTTTAACCACTAACCCTAAAAATGAATATTTTAAAACTTCGGGCAGCTCAATTTCTTCGGCAATAGTAGCTACAACCTGTGCAACAATAAAATTGTACCATCCGAAACTTAAAGCAGCAGAAATACGGGAAATTATACTACAATCGGTTTCAAAATATAATGGTGAAATATTTCTGGATGAGGGAGGAAAAACAAAAGTACTGTTTACTGACCTTTGCATGGCGGGTGGTATTCTAAATGTTGAAAACGCATTTAAACTAGCGGTAAAAAAATAAGGCCTTCTGTGTCAGAATTTAGTCTTGTTAAGATTCGGCGTATATAGCCGCTATCTCCGTTTTATACTTTTCTCTGATAACCCTTCTCTTTAGTTTTAAAGTAGGTGTTAATTCTGCATCTGAACCATCTTCATGTATGGGCAACCAAGGGGTCGAAATTAGTTTGATTTTTTTTATTTGTTCAATATGGCCAAACTCCGAATTGTAAATCGCCACTATTTTTTCATACTTGGCAATAACTTTCTTTTTCTTCACCATCTCGGGTAAAGTAGTCCATTTCATTTTTTTATGAAGGCACCAATTTTTTAGTGCTTCTTCAGCCGGTACTATTAAAGCGGAAACAAATTTTTGTTTGTCGCCAACAACCATCATCTGTTCAATAAGAAAGTCTTCTTTAACCCTATTTTCTATAGGTGCAGGAGCAACATATTTTCCACCAGAGGTTTTAAGCAACTCCTTTTTTCTATCGGTAATTTTAAGGAATTCCCTATTCCCCGGACCTTTAATTAGTTTTCCTATATCTCCAGTGCAGAACCACGTCTTCCCGTTTACTTCTTTAAACACCTTAGCGTTAACCTCCGGTTTCTTATAATAGCCAAGCATTACATTTGGTCCGTGGGCTAGTATTTCACCTTCACCTTCGTTATAATCTCCATCTGAGCCATCTATATATAATTCTACCCCATCAATTGCGTAACCGACAGTACCTATTAATGTTCCATTGGGCTTCATCGTATTACCAGTTAAGGTCGGTGATGTTTCGGTGAGCCCGTAGGCTTCCCTAACATTAATACCCGAGGCACAAAAAACACGTAATATTTTTACTGGGCAGGGGGCCGCCCCGGTAATAATCATTCTAATATTACCTCCTAAAGCCGCTCGCCATTTGCTAAAAATTAGTTTATCGGCAACTTTCCATTTGAGCTTTTGTACAAAAGATAGTTTTCTGTCAATATCAAAATCATCCGTTAGTGCCAATGCCCAAAAGAATAACTTCCTTTTTACTCCTTCTAGGGCAAGTCCTTTATTGTAAATGGCTTCATAAACTTTTTCCAATAATCTGGGCACTGTGGTAAACATCACTGGTTTAAGAAGTGCCAAATCACCTTCTGGACCGCTCAGGTTATCCGTTCCGGTAAAATAGACGGAAACACATTTATAGTAGTATGCAAATGACACTGTTCTTTCATAAATATGGCATAACGGTAAAAAGCTTAAGACCTTTTCCCCTGCATTTGCCTCGAGTAAATCTGAAGTTTTAGTTACAATATGCATGATGTTACTATGCTTTAACATCACACCTTTTGGGTTGCCCGTGGTACCAGAGGTATAAATGATCGTTGCCAGATCATCTGCTGTAATGGTCTTTTTAACCTCCTCAACGGCGTTCTGGTTTGCAGTATCAAAAATGGTCTCCCAATACGGTTTTCCTTTTTCTTGATCGAAGGTATAAATATGGTCAAGGGTTTCGGTGTTTTTTTGGCTAACCGTAAGTTTATCGTGTAAATCACCACCTCCACAAAAAGCTACTTTCACCTCAGCTTCGTTCAAGATATATTCATACTCTTTGGAGCTAATTGTTGGATATAGGGGAATACTGATTAATCCTGCCATCTGAATTGCAAAATCCATGATAAGCCATTCAGGCCTATTCTTATAAGAAACGACCGCTACTTTATCACCTTTTTTTAAACCTAGCTGCAATAACCCAGAGGCTGCTTGCATTGCCATCTCATGCACCAGCTGCGAGCTATATGACTTCCAATTACCCGATGCATCACGATAACTTACAGATTTATCAAGCGGGTGGTTTTTTATTTGATGCTCAAGAAGGTCAAATAGTCTGGTCATGGTATGGCGTTTTAGGTTCGGTTTACTTCTTTGAATTCTTTCTCTTCTCTTTGTAGAAGTTCTTGTCGGCGATATAAATCGTTTTACGTACTTCACAAAACACTTTGTCTTTTGCCTTATTGGTAAGCTGGGTAATTTTTATAATTTCAATTTCTTCTTTTTGAATGACCCCAGCTTTTATTTCATTCACTTCCTCTAGGGTAAATTCAAAATCAGCATATAGGTTTTCACGGGCGGGACGCTTAAAAAAAATCTCAGCCGATTTATCCCAAACCACATAATCTTCTCCTAAGATATTAATTAATTGTACCATTGGTATAGGATCAACTGCAGAAAACATACTTCCTCCAAAAATGGAACTTACATAGTTTCTGTTCTTATAGGATATTGGAAGCTTAATGGTGACTTTTGCTAAATCTTTAGAAGTATCGATGATTCTGGCCGTGCTTCTTCTATACATTGGTGACAGATTAAACCCATATTTAAAAAGCTTGTCCCAACCCATAAGTTTAGAACCAATTTTTGTCATTTTTTGATATATGGACATCTTTTTACCTTCTTGCTTTAGTTAAAACATGTTATTCAAACATTAGACTTAAAAACTCTGCCACGCATGCCGGTTTCTCTTGATTTTTGATCTCTACACTGCAGTTCCATGTAATTTTCAAGCCATTCTCACCATACTCCTCAATGTTTGAAATTTCACTATGAATACGAATCTTACTATCTACCAAAAGTGGGCTTGGAAAACGTACTTTATTCAACCCATAATTCACACCCATTTTAGATGATTCTACATGGATTATATCCATCAACATCTTCGACAATAATGCTATGGACATAAAACCGTGTGCAATAGGCTTTTTAAAAGGGGAGTGTTTTTTAGCTTTTTCAACATCAACATGTAACCATTGAAAATCGTGCGTTGCCTTGGCAAAGTCGTTTATCATTTGCTGTGTTACCGTTAACCACTCTCCGGTGGGTAATTTTTCACCTTTTAAACTTTTAAAAGCATTAAAGTCGGCTACAACTAATTTTTCCATAGTTCTATCTTGAAGTTCCCCCATCTATGGTTAAACATATTCCGGAAACAAATCTTGCTTCATCTGATGCCAAATACAAATATCCATAGGCAATATCAATGGGCTGTGCAGCAGTTTTTAAGGGAATACTTGCTTTGATCGCTTCAATGTGTTCTTTCGGAATTTTGTCGACCATATCGGTCATAGTGAATCCTGGTGCGATTGCATTTGCCGTTATTCCATATTTTCCAAATTCAACAGTCCATGTTTTGGACATAGCAATAACCCCAGCCTTTGTGGCCGCGTAATTGGTCTGCCCAAAATTTCCACGTAAGCCAACATTGGATGCCGCACTTACAATTCTGCCATAGTTATTGGCTTTCATGTAAGTTACAGCAGCCTGAGTACAAATGAAAACCCCTTTTAAATTTACATCTACAACCGAATCCCATTCCTCTTCGCTCATTTTTTCAAGGGTTCTATCGCGGGTGATTCCGGCATTATTGATCAAGATATCCAACTTACCGTGTTTGGTGTGAACATCAGCAAAAAGTTGCGTTACAGCTTTTTTATCAGTTACCGAAACTGCATGAAATTCAGCTTTACCGCCTGTATTGTTTATTGCGGTTGCAACTTCTTCACCTTGAGGTAACAGATCCACAATTATGACCACTGCTCCTTCCTTTGCAAATAATTCTGCTATTGCCTGCCCAATACCTCTGGCACCACCGGTGACTACTGCTATTTTATCCCTTAATCTCATATGCTCCTAATTAATTTTGATCACTAGTTTTCCCTTTACTTTTCTATTCATCATTTCTTCAAGTGCTTTGGATGTATCTTCCAAATTATAAATAGCATGAATATGTGGTCTTAATCTTCCCTCAGCATACCATTGCATCAAGGTCATGGTATTCTGACTGTTTTCCTTAGGGCTTCTCATTGCAAATCCTCCCCAAAAAACACCTACTATGGCAACTCCTTTTAACAAAGGTAGATTAAGAGGTATTTTGGGAATATCGCCTGCGGCAAACCCAACCACTAAAAATCTACCGTTCCAGGCTGTTGCACGCAATGCAGCTTCTGAATATGCACCTCCAACGGGGTCGTAAACCACATTGACCCCGGCACCATTCGTTAATTCTTTTAGTGTAGATTTTAATTCCTGAGTATTATAATTAATAAGTTCGTCAGCTCCATATTTTTTACATACTGCCAACTTTTCATCACTGGAAGCAGCAGCGATAACTCTAGCTCCCATCAATTTTCCAAGTTCTACCGCTGCCAAACCCACGCCACCGGAAGCCCCTAAAACCAACAAGGTTTCTCCTTCTTTAAGCTTTGCCCTATCCTTCAGGGCATGATAAGAAGTTCCGTATGCCATCATAAAAGAGGCTGCAATTGGAAAATCCATCTGAGAAGGTTTTGGAAAACAGGCATTTGAGGAGATTATAACTTCTTCCGCCAAGGCACCATGTGCCACAAAACCAAAAACCTCATCACCAGCTTTTACATGCGAAACACCTTCACCTACTTTCTTGACTACCCCTGCAACGTCACTACCAGGGGTAAAAGGTAATTCGGGTTTAATTTGATATAGGCCTTGTATAATTAAGGTATCCGGAAAATTAAGGCCGCAAGCCCTAACCGCTACCAAAACCTCTTTTGCTTTTGGTTTTACATTTTCAACTTCTTCTAAAATCAGAGTATTTGGTGGACCATATGCTTTACATCTAATTGCTTTCATTAATCTTCAATCACTTTTAATACTAGTTTGCCCATTTTATCACCAGAAAATAAACGGTTATAGGTCTCAGGAAAATTTTCTATGCCCTCATAAATATCTTCCCTACTTTTTAGTTTTCCTTGTGCAAGCCATCCTCCTAAAACCTGAGCACCTTCTTTATACCTATCTGCATAGTCAAAAACCACCATTCCTGTCATACTTGCCCTATTTACCAATAATGACAAGTAATTGCTCGGACCCTTAATTTTTGTTTTAGTATTGTACTGAGATATGGCACCACATATAACGATACGCGCATGCATACGAAGCCTTGTCAATGCAATTTCTAGTATTTCGCCTCCAACATTATCAAAATAAATATCAATCCCCTTGGGGCACACTTCTTTAAATCGTGATGCTACATTTTCATTTTTATAATCTATGCATGCATCAAAACCCAACTCTTCTACAACATACCTACATTTATCAGGTCCTCCGGCAATACCCACTACTCTGCAACCCTTTATTTTGGCAACCTGCCCCACAATACTACCCACAGCACCGGCAGCACCCGACACCAAAACGGTTTCACCTTCTTTTACCTTGGCTACTTCGGTAATTCCAAAATAGGCTGTCATACCCGGCATACCCAAGGTGCCGATATACATGGGTAACGGAGCTAACTTCGGGTCTATTTGATAAAAACCTTTTCCATCCGAAACTGCGTATTGTTGAACACCTCCCGTTCCTGCAACATACTGACCAACATCAAATTTTTGATTTTTAGAGGCGATAACCTCACCAACCGAACCGGCACGCATTACCGAACCAATTTCCATTGGTGCGATATACGATTTTCCCTCGTTCATCCAACCGCGCATGGCAGGATCTAGGGACACATAATGTTGTTTTACCAAAATTTGCCCTTCATTAATTTCGGGGATAGGATTTTTTTCTAAGGACCACGTAGCGGCATCTGCAGCCCCGATTGGCCGTTTTACAAATAACAATTGCTTATTCATTTTTGTGTTTTCTATGATTTCTTTTTACTTGAAAAACTCTCGACATACGCCTTCATTTTAGCGCGGATCTCAGGTTTCCACCAAAGCTCGGATGCTTCTCTTAAAGAATTTTCAGCGTCCAAATCCAGTTTGTCCCAAAGGTGTTTTCTAAGTTTCGCTTTCGTATTTAGTAGGATTTCTTGATCAGCCTTTAAATAGTGTCTCATTTTCTTTTCTGCCCTATCCAATACATTTTCTAAAGGAACCAACTCATCAACCAAACCAGCTGCGAGTGCTTCATCACCATTCAATAATTTACCCTCAAGGATATACCTGCTCGATAACCCATCGCCCATCCAAAAAGCATATATTTCAGTTAGGTTTTGACTGATTTGAATATTTACAGCGACTTCATTTAAACCGATAACATATTTTTCTCCTTGTGCCATGTATCGGTTATCACTTGTTACGGCCAAAACGGTCCCTCCAGCTGGCGAATGCCCTGTAATTGCTGAAATAAAGGGCTTTTTAAATTGGACTAATTGCAGGTACAAACTGCCAAATGCGCTAAAGAATTCTGTAATTTCTTCCTTATTATATTGAAATAATTCAATCAAGTCTAAGCCAGCTGAAAAGTAATGGGGCTGCCCCGTTAAAATAACACCCTTTGTATCAGAATCTAACGCTAAGGCTTCAAATGTTTTTTGCAGCTCAAGAACCATTTGACGATTGATAGCATTAACTTTTCCGCGGTTCATTTGAACTATGGCGTAACCTTCTTTTTTTATCAGATTTATATTCTCCATATTTTATAAGGATGTTCCACCATCTAAGGTGATTGTTTGGCCAGTTATAAATTTTGAGTTTTCGGATGCCAACCAGCAAATTGCTTCAGCAATTTCAGTTGCTTCACCAAATCTTCCCATGGGGATAAATCGTTTTAACTTATCACCCATATCAGAACTGACCGACAGCAATTGGTCTAGAAGTGCAGAGTTGGTAAAACCAGGGCAGACGGCATTAATACGAATGTTTTTTCTACCATATTCCAATGCAGCTGATTTAGTCATTCCCACAACCGCAAATTTACTAGCACTGTAAGAAAGATTGTTTCCCGAGGCTTTTAAACCCGCAAGCGAGGCCACATTGATTATATTCCCATTTCCCTGCTTTACCATTCGTTGAAGTGCCAGTTTCATACAATAAAATACTCCTGTTTGGTTAACGGCGATTACATTATGCCAATCTTCATGGGTATGATCTGCAGTCCTTAACTGGTTTTTACCGCCAATGCCCGCGTTATTGACCATAACATCTAGTCTGTCATGATGCTCAACGGTTTTTTTAATTAAAGTTTCTACCTCTTCAAATTGGGTAACATCAGTTTTAATCGCCGAAGCATTTCCGCCTTCAGCAATGATCTCATCAACTACCTTTTGGGCACTTTCTAAATTGATGTCCGAGACAATTACATTCGCATTATGTGTCGCAAAAAGCTTTGCAGTGGCGGCACCAATACCGCTGCCCGCACCTGTTATTATTACTACTTTAGTATCTAGGTTCATATCTTATGTCTTCAATTACCATTTACAATGAATTAATCTCGAATCTTCCAATGCATTTGCTCTTAAATGGCTAGGATAACCCTCTGCCTGTACCATACCAAGAAAACCGGCAATGGTATCATATTTCATCAATAGTACCTTGTCCCACAAACCTTCATTCTCTGGACCGATAAGCATTGTCTCGGGTTTTCCGATAAAAAGAACTTCTGCATTAGCTTTGGCAAAAAAAGGAGTCGCTGCTTTCATATATTCTTTATAGGAAGCTTCACCAGACAAGCCTGTTTCAGAAACTTTTTCTTTAAACTTCAATAAATTCAACATAACCACCGGAGTATCCATTGGCAATTTCATAAACCTTTGAAATTGCGCCTTATTAATTTCCAAAAAAGATTCTTTCGCCATAGGGTTTAAAATAAATTGTCCATTTGGTTTTTCTTAATTGCTTGCCAAGCGGTGTTGCAACATAATTCTGATGCTTTATCCAAATAAGCAAACTTGGGGTCACAAGTATGCCCATGTTTATACCTATAAAAAATTTGTTGTGCGATCACCGCTATCTTAAATAATCCGTAAGCATAATAGAAAGTCAGATTGTCTATATTTCGACCACTCTTGAGCGCGTATTGCTCAACAATCTCTGTTCGCGACGGATTGCCCTCCATTACCGTTGGCGACTGCAGACCTTGCTTCATGAAATCCGGATCTGATATGGTTGTCCAATATCCCAAAGAAGTTCCTAAATCCATTAAAGGGTCTCCCAATGTGCACATTTCCCAATCCAAAATAGCCGAAATCTCTTTCCAAGAATCATCTTTAAATACCACGTTATCATACTTAAAGTCGTTATGAATAATTGTATGGTCATATTCTGTGGGTTGGTTATCTTGCATCCATTGCATTACTTTTTTCGCAGCAGGCACATCATGGGTAGCTGCGGCCAAGTATTGCTTACCCCAATTGGTAACTTGTCGCTCGACATAACCTTCTGGTTTTCCTAAATCTATTAATCCTGCTTCCTTATAATCTATATCATGAAAGGCAACAAATGTATCTAACCATGTGTTTGAAATTGTCTTAAATTCGGTTGGACCAACACTTCTTTTATGTGCTTCCTTTGCCGTTAAAATCTCACCAGAAACCCTACTCATTATATAAAAAGGAGCTCCAATAATCGTTTTATCCTCCGTATAAGCAAACGCTTTTGGGGTTTTTTCAAAAACGGCATTGAGTTTATGAATCACTTTATATTCCCTACCCATATCATGACCTCGTTTGGGAGCCGCAAAGGGTGGGCGCCTTAAAACATATTCCTTATTCTCAATATGTAAAAGGTAAGTAAGGTTAGAAAAGCCATTAGAAAATTGAGAAACCTTTAATTCACTTTTCTCATCTTCTATTAGGTCGTGATTTCGCAAGAAGTCTTTTAAATTTTTTGCATTTAACTCTTCTCCTTCCCTAACTGGTTTTGTATGTTGATTATGACCCATTTTTATCCTTTGGCATATTTTTTAATAATATTCTTACCTAGCTGACTCATATGTACTTCATCGGGGCCATCCGCTAAACGCAGCATTCTTGCGGCTGCAAAAAAGTGTGCTAAGGGCGTATCGCCACTTACTCCTCTGCCACCCATAATCTGTATGGCTCTATCCACCACACGTAAGGTCATATTTGGAGTGACAATCTTAATCATGGCGATTAAATCTTTAGCCTCTTTATTACCTAAACGGTCCATTTTATCAGCAGCGGACAATACCAGTAATCGTGTTTGAGTTATCTCGCAGGCAGAATTTGCGATATCATGCCGAATACTACTATACGTATCCAAAGTTCTACCGAAAGGTTTACGTTCGGTAGTACGAGCAGACATTACTTCTAATGAGCGCTGCGCCATACCTATTAATCGCATACAATGGTGTATTCTACCAGGACCTAAGCGTCCTTGTGCAATCGCGAAACCTTGCCCCTCACCGACCAATAGGTTTTGTTTTGGGACACGTACGTTTTTCAATATTATTTCGGCATGGCCTTCTGGGGAATCGTTATAACCAAAAACTTTAAGAGGTCTCACAATTTCTAACCCAGGAGTATCCATAGGCACTAAAATCATGCTTTGCTGCAAGTGTCTTGGGGCATCGAAATTTGTTTTCCCCATAACAATAGCAATTTTACAGTTTGGGTCCATTGCACCAGACGACCACCATTTTGTTCCATTAATCACATAATCATCGCCGTCAGCAACAATTGAAGTTTCAATATTGGTAGCATCGGAGGAGGCTACATCTGGTTCTGTCATTAAAAAAGCCGAGCGAATAGCTCCATTCATCAATGGTTTTAGCCACTGCTCTTGCTGTACAGGTGTGCCATATTTTGCCAACACTTCCATATTACCGGTATCGGGAGCACTGCAATTAAATACTTCTGAAGACCATAAAATACGGCCCATAATCTCGGCTAAAGGCGCATATTCCATATTCGTCAGTCCAGGACTTAAATCGCCATAAGACTTCGGAAGAAATAAATTCCACAAACCGGCATCTTTAGCTTTTTGTTTTAACCCTTCAAGCCCAGGCCATCTTTTCCAAGCATTGGCAGGATCTAAATGAAATGTTTCAACCTCCTTTTCAACCGGAGTGATATAATCGACAATAAATTGCTCCAATTTTTTTTGAAGCTCAACTGACTTTTCACTATACTCAAAATTCATATTCGCTTTTTATCCTGAAATTAAATACCCCCCATCAGCGGCATATACCCCGCCTGTCATATAAGAACCCGCATCTGAAGCTAAAAGCATCACCAACCCGGCCATCTCATCTGGTTCTGCCATTCGTTGTAGCGGCACCATTTGGTTATAACCAGCGACCAATTTTTCATTGGACCATAAACTTTCGCTAAACTTTGTTTTAATTAGCCCCGGGCAGACCACATTGGAACGGATACCATATCTGCCCCATTCTTTTGCCTGGTTTTTAGTGAGCATGATCAACGCTGATTTGGTCATACTATATAGGCCCAATCTAAAGCCAGGGTGAATACCTTCAACAGAAGAAATATTTATAATACTGCCGCTTCCATTTTCTTTCATGTATGGTTGCACGAGATTGGAAAGCAACCAAGGGGCCTTTACATTAACGTTCATTATTTTATCAAAAACCTCTTCCCCTGAAGTCTCTAAAGGCCCGTAAAATGGATTGATCGCCGCATTGTTTACCAAAATATCAATTCGGCCATATTCTTCTATAGTTTTTGTTACCAATGCTTTGCGCTGCGCTTCATCACCAATATGGCAAGCTATTCCAATAGCTTCCAAACCAGCCGAATTAAATTCTTTGGCAACGGTTTCAACTGCCTCTTGCTTTCGACTGCTAATGACCACTTTGGCACCATTCTCTGCCAATCCTTTAGCAATTGAAAGTCCAATACCTTTGCTTGAACCTGTTACAATTGCTACTTTACCCTTGAGTTCAAATTTTTGTTTTATGCCCATACTTTCCTAAGTCCTTTTATTATTTGAAAATGGTTTCATTTGTTCCAACTGTAAGATCCTGATTATCCATTAATATTTCGGCCAATCCGTTTGTTTTTGGCAATTCATATTTAAAGTAGAATCGCATGGCATGAATCTTATTTTCGTAAAACTCCATGCTATTTTCTTTGCTGCCGGTTAGCAATGCATTTTGGGCTTCTTCGGCGATACCCAACCATACCCAACCCAATACGATGTTGCTGAAAAACTCCATAAACGGTGTTGCATCTGCCAAAAAGCGTTCATAATCCCCTTTCATTGCATACCCCATTAGTGATTTGAGAACTTTTTGGGTCAACTCTAACTTTTCAGCTAGTTTTTTTGCATGAGGAGCTAATGCTGTGTGAGCCATACTTGCCTTTATGGAATTTGTTATTTCTTCTGAAAGCAACTGTAATGCTTTTCCATTATGCATCGTTATTTTTCGGCCTAACAAATCTTGTGATTGAATTCCCGTAGTGCCTTCGTACAAAGCTGAAATACGAATATCCCTAAAGTATTGCTGCAATACATAATCAGAACAGAAACCATATCCCCCTAAAATTTGCAATCCGTTATCAACAGCTATCCTACCCATTTCAGATGGATATGTTTTTACGACAGGAGTCATAATTTCAAGCAATAAATTATATTTCTCCCGCTCTTCTTTATCGGCATGTGATTGTGATAAATCGTGATATTTTGCCGCTAAAAACACTAGGCTTAATGAACCTTCCGTTACTACTTTTTGCAGTAATAGCATTCGTCTGACGTCTGGATGATTAATAATCAAGGTCTGCTCTTCATTGGCATCCTTTTTACCCGTACTGGTCAACTTTCTACCCTGCGCCCGTTCGTTGGCATAATTAAGAGAAGCCTGGTATGCAGCCGAAGCTATTGCCGCAGCACCCCTGCCAACAGCTATTCTTGCCCCGTTCATCATTAAAAACATGTATTTAAGACCTTTGTTCTCCTCACCTACCAACCAACCTTTACAATCTTCTTTATCTCCAAAAAAAAGATGGGTAGTGCAGTATCCGCGCTGTCCCATTTTTTCGAAATCTGCAACTGTCTGTACATCATTTGGTGTAAGGGTTCCATTTTTATCAGGTCTATTTTTAGGGACTACAAACAATGATATGCCCTTAGTACCAGCAGGGGCACCTTTTACCCTGGCCAATACTAAATGGACAATATTTTCAGCGCCCTGATAGTCCCCTCCTGAAATAAATATTTTTTGACCATGAATTTTATAGGCATCCCCATCTGGGGTTGCAGATGTAATAATATCAGATAAAGAACTACCTGCCTGAGGTTCAGTTAAACACATTGTTCCGCCCCAAGTACCCTCCAGCATTTTAGGAACGTAGGTTTCATTCAATTCTTTATTCCCAAAATGTGTGATCAGCTCGGCCGAACCTACGGTTAGCCCTATATAGCCGGGTAAATGATTATTTGCTGCATCTTGTATAAAAGCAGATGCATTTATAACCATTGAAGGCAATTGCATGCCGCCATCTTCATAAGGGAATCCCCCCGAGATAAAACCCATCTCCCCCCCTGCTTTCATATATTTTCTAACCTGTGGATGCACTACAATCTCACCATCTTTAAAATGAGCTGGATTTTCATCCATTTCACGGAAATATGGGTACAGCTCTTTATCAGAGAACTCCTTTACCGAATTCAACAATAGTTCTATGGAATCTTTGTCATAATCTTCATATTTAGACTGTTGAAGAACTTCTTCTAAATTATGCACCTTATACAACAAAAACTTTAGGGTATCTATATCAACATATTGGTTTGCCATAGCTGTATTTCTTAAATTATAAGTTCTTCAAGTTAAAATTATTTTATGCCAATCTCATTAAACTGGTATAATAAAATACTGTTATTAAAAGATGCCTATATTTAGAATAGAGTATCGCTAATCGTAAAATTTTATGGACAATATTTCCAATGCTATTCTTGCATTATCACTCATAATAATCATGTTCGGCATGGGGTTATCATTGAACACCAAAGACTTTGTCGAGGTTTTTGTTCGGCCCAAAGCAGTTTTGATCGGTTTGGTATGTCAACTAGTGCTACTACCAATTATTGGTTTTTCGCTAATCGCTGTTTTTATGCTGCCCGCAGAAATAGCAATTGGGGTAGTTATTATGGCGGCTTGCCCTGGTGGCCCTACCTCAAATTTAATTACGCATTTGGCAAATGGGGATACTGCATTATCGGTTTCCCTTACGGCGATAAGTAGCCTGATTACCTTAATCACAATTCCTTTTATAATTAATCTTGGGCTACAGTATGTTCTGGGTGAAGGGACCTTAATTCAGCTGGATATAGCAGCCACTATAATGCAGGTTTTTATTATTGTGATACTTCCTGTAGCATTTGGAATGTTATTAAAAGCTAAAAAGCCGGACTTTGCCCTAAAAATGGAAAAACCTGTAAAAAGGGCCTCAGGCATCTTTTTTGTCTTAGTGCTAGTGGCAGTTATCGCTAAAGAAAGGGCATTGCTTTTTTCGTATATACAACAAGCTGGTTTGGTTTCACTAACATTGAATATCCTTACCATGGGAGTTGGTTATTTTTTGGGCTATGCATTCCATTTATCTCTAAAACAGCGCTTTTCTATTGCGATTGAAGGAGGTATCCAAAATGGAACATTGGGCATAAGTATCGCTACCATTCTATTACAAAATACAGCTTACGCAGTTACACCAGCCGTATATGGCATTATTATGTTTTTTACCGCAGGAGTATTTATTTACTGGAGCAACAAAAAACTTAGTGAGCAAATCAAAAATTAAGTGCTATCCTTTGCCGAGGCGTTTCCTGATTTTGGAAAGACCAACAGGCGTAAGCCCTAAATACGAGGCTATTAGGTATTGTGGCACCCTTTGGAATAAATCTGGTCTTTTTTGTAACAGCCTTACATAACGTTCTTCATTACTCCTACTATTTAAGCGTTCAATACGGTTGAATGATTTTATAAAAGCTTCTTGCATAGACAGTCTTCCAAAACGTTCTAATTGATGTGATTTATCAAAAGAACTTTCTGCATCGGTTTTTTTAATGGCATAAAGAATTGTACGTTCCGTAGCACTTAGGTTATAATTGGAAGGGGTGCCTTTAACATAAGCCGGAACATCAGTGAAGAAAACATTATCGGTATAAAATTCCAATACCTTCTTTTCGCCGTTTTCAATTTTATAATAATAAATGCAACCTTTGGCGACATAATAGAAATGTTTTACCAGTTGCCCTTCAGATATCAAGTTGTCGCCTTTATCCAACTCAATTTTTTTATAGTACTGCATTTCATGCGAAAGCCACTCTTCATCAACTTTGGTGTAAGATAAAATCTTGTGTTTTAGATTATTTAGGTAGTGTTCTTCAAGCTCCCCTGACATAAAAGATTTGAGATTATATGATAGACCTAAATATAAGTGTTTAGATTATTTTTTATAGCCATCCAAGTTTGTTTACCAAAAACTACTAAAAACTAGAAACTTCAATGACTTTATTGTTGATTCAGCACAGCTTTATCTTCAATCTTTTCTTTTAAAAATTGAATCTCTTGCTTAAGCTTTTCTTGCTCTTTGTAATTTTGAAGCTGCATCTCTACTAATCGCTCTTCTAACTCATTTGAAGAAATTTGTTCCGATTCAGAAAAGACACTTTTAAAAATACTAAAAAGCGTAAATAAAAAACTTATCACTACAGCGCCGACTAGCATAAATAATAGCTTGCGCTCTCTACCAAATGAGGTCTTCTCTGTTTTTCCAAGATCTACTTTTTCGGCTATGCTGAGTTTTCGAGTATTTGATAGTTGCTCTAAAAACACATCCCATTTTTCTTCTTCTGCGATATAGATGTCTTTAAAGCCACCCTCTTCAACAAAATCTTCTGTAATGGCCGTTGCCGAGAGCATGAATATTTTGGCGCCATTACCACTCATGATATCCAAGAGTTCTGGATTAAAATCGATAATCTCACGAACTAATTTCTCAGCAAATTCAAGACTGTAATTGGGCCGTAAAAACTCGTCATAAAGCAATTGCATTTCAAAATAATCGTCTCTATCTGAGGCGTAATGCAAAAACTTATCCTTTAGTTCAGCTTTGAAAAATCCGCTCATTGTTGATTGGGCAATCAAAAAATTTATGGGGAAACTCATAATGGTTTTACAAATTTAATTGAATCTTAAATCTGAAAATCATTTTACTCCAATAAATATTTATGAAAAGCCAATTTAGATCTAAAAAGATCTTTGAAATTTAAAACTTTAGTTTTTCATTCTTATCCCAAAGTCCCCAATATGCTCCTACATCGCCCTCTGCTCCTACTTTCCAAGATTCATCAAAAGATGAAAAATAAAATATCTCAACATTATCTTTTGCAGCCCAAACTTGAGTGTTTATAAAGTATTTCATGGCATTCTCGGCATTTGAAACAGCTCCTTTTAAGCTGCTCCCCTGACTTGGCCAACCTGTTTCGGTAATTATAACCTTTTTGCCCCAGGCGGCATCGGTTGCCTGACCGAACATTTGTTGCATATGCCCTAAAGAGTGTTCAATTGGACAGCCCTCCCAATAGGGATAACAATTGGATAAGATAACATCGGAAGCGTCTACAATTTCAGGATGTTGCGTAAACTCATAGTACGCATCCACATACCCAACTTGAACATCGGGCAAAGCTTGCTTTACACGATTTATATAGCCTAAAAGCTGCTCTTTGGTTAAATCATTTCTATACAAAACTTCGTTGCCAACTGCTGCGATGTCTACACAGCCTTCTTTAGCTAAGGCTATTAGTGCCTCAATCTCCGTTTCGTTCATCTCTAAATCATCGCCCAACCATGCCCCTACTAAAGTTTTAAGACCATTTTTTTTGGCAACCCGTGGTATGTGCTCGTTTCCTTCAATACACGAAAATGAACGAACCCATTTTGTGTATGGCTTAATTATTTCTATCCTACGCTGTACTTGTTCTACTGTAATAACATCACCTGGCTTCTGGCCATCTTCATACATACTAAAACAAAGGCCGTGCATTCCATTTTGCATGGTCTCTATCCATAATTTACGCAACTCATCTTCAGAAATTTTAGTGAAATCAACTCCTGCATGTCCTTTATAAGTATGCTTTGCAAGTGAAAAATGATGACCTTCTCTATATGACATTATGGTGTTCTTAGTTAAAAATTAGATTACAATTCTCCTCTACGCTCTATTAATTCAGCCTTAATTTCTTTTGCCCTAGACTCGTTTAGACTATACTTCCACATTACCCATACGGCCAATGCAGCAGTTACAGAAGGTACTACTATATCCGCTATTCTAAGATTGGTCATAGTGTCAAGAGTTTGTTCCGTTACATTGGGATCAAATCCTACAATACTCAAAATAACACCACCTAAAACAAGTGCGATGGACTGCCCTATTTTAACCATTAGCCAGTAGATAGCCCCAAAAGTGCCTTCTTTTCTGGGCATACCGTTTTTCAATTCATCCAAATCACATACATCAGCAGTCATAGACATCATTAACGTAAATAAACCACCCATACCAAAAGCAATTAATGGAATTGGCACAAAAATTAACCATGGCACTTCGCTCCCAGGATCTATTGAAAACCATGACATGCCTATACTATTAAGAGTAGGATTCAACCACTCGAAAAGAGAACCGATACCAGAGTTTAAACTTTCGCCTAATCCCGTTTGGTTGAACTCACTATTTAGTTCTTTATCAAAGCCCCACCATTTTAAGATATACCCAATAATGGATAAAACTGTAGATATGATAAACGCTTTTCGCTTTCCCCATTTGTTCGCCATTCTAGAAATAATAGGTATAACTAAAAATGCCGTAATCATCGCATTAATGGTATTGAACCAAGCTGGCCATGTGCCTGCCAACTCATAGCTACCGCTATACATATAAAATACTATGATAAAAACCCCAAAAGCTGCTACCAACTGAAATCCATTAAAGACTAAAAAAGTGGCTCCACATAACTTCATAAAAGGTTTATTCTTTGAAACTTGAACGATGCCCTTTAATAACTCTTTTAAATTAGATGCTAAGGTTCTAAAATTTATTGCTACGCGATTTTCCATATTTGCAGAGTCTATACCCTTACAAAATATCGCCGGCAGAATACCAAATATGATGCACATTGCCCCAACAATTAGTGCCATTGTTCTTACACCTTCTGTTTGTGTATTAAATGTTTCTGTATCTGGAATAATGACATATAACCATGGCACAATAATCCAAGCTATTTGGCCCATAGTATTCGAAAAGGCCATTAAGCGTGTACGCTCATTATAATCTGAAGTCATTTCATAACCCAGTCCAACAAGTGGAGTTGCAAACATGGTATTACCGATAAGAAATAACAATTGAAGTACCATTACATGCCAAATAATATAAGATTGTGAAGCATTGTCATCAATCTGCCACATTAAAAAGAAGAGTATTCCACTTATAATGGCACCTATAAAAATATAAGGTCTTCTTCGGCCCCATCTTGATTTTGTATTGTCAGAAATGAAACCCATTATCGGATCTGTTATAGAATCGAATATTCTAGGCAAGCCCCCTAACAGTCCAGCCCACAAAGGGTCTACGCCCCAGGCTGTAAGTAAAAAGAACTGGATAAACACTCCCAGTGTTCCTGGTAAGATATTCAATATAAAGTGACCAGCTCCGAAGGCCGCTTTTTGCCCCATGGGGACTTTATCTTTTGAAAGGGTTTTTACTTGACTCATAGTTGTTTGTTTAGTTGGTAGCGTAAATAATTGCTATTTGGTTACCTCATTTATAATTATCGTTTGAATAGCTTTAGCATCTATTTGTATAGTGGTATTTCTTTCACCTAAAGAAATTGATAAGTCTTTTTTTTCTTCATCCTGATTAAATATCACAACAGCAATAGAACCATCAGGGTTTTTACAAGCCGTTGCCATAATTGAATCGTCCGTCATAGTTAAACCTATTCTTGTGGCACCCGGTCGTATAAACTTGCTAAAATGGCTCATTGTATAATAGATAGGTGTAAAATAAACTTCATCGTTTTCTGGGTCAACAATTACCGGGGCAACACACCAATTCTTAAACCAATTTGGTCCGCCTTGTTTATCTAACACCATATTCCAATCTATCCAACCATCTACCCAATTGTTTAAGCAACCTATAATATCTCTTGCGTATCTATTGACTGGCGCATATTTTGGGTGTAGGTGTTTATCTTTTTCAGGTGCCCAATCCCAACCCCAATCAGTAGCTTCCTTCTGCCAATACCAGGCATCATCTTTCCATTTTGGCACTTCTGCATCTATACAAGCCTCTGTCTGTATTAAATGTTTATTAGGCGCTTTCTCATGTGCATACTGTAAGGCTTCTGGAAAAACCTCATAGGTACTGGCGTACCAGTGAATAGCGGTTCCGTCAAAATATTTTGAAGTATTTTCACTTGCAAACATCGTATCTACCCATTCATTTAGGTGCTCGCGATTTTGATCATAGCCCAATATCTTAACTTTATGCCCTTCACTTTCTAATTTTGGCCCTAAGTGGTTTTGTACAAACTGGGTCATTTCTTGAGCGGTAAAATGCATACTCTCCCAGTTATTGTCGTTTCCAAGAGGTTCGTTTTCAACAGTAAATCCCCAAATATCAATACCCTCATTTTTATAGGCTTCAATATATTTTGAAAAGAATAGCGCCCAAGTGTCATTGTATTCTGGCAGTAATTTTCCACCTCTCCAATCCTTATTATCTTTCATCCATGGTGGAGCCGTCCAAGGTGAGGATAGAATTTTAAAACCTTCTTTTGACACCTTCATAGCATCTTTAATCATAGGAATAATATCGTCTTTATCCTCTGCAATACTAAAATGCTCTAACTCTAAATCACCTTCTACCGGCGCGTAGGAATAGTTAGTTAGGGAAAAATCACAAGAATTCATATGGGTTCGCGTCAAAGAATATTTTGCCCCGTTCTCTCCAAAATAAGCTTCTATGATTTCTTGCCTATTTTCTTTTCCTAGTTGATTTAATAGATGTGCTGAAGATTCGGTAAAAGAGCCTCCAAAACCAGTAATCTTTTGGTATTCTTCATTTGGCAATACTGTAAGTTGTATAGCATTATCAGCGTTTGAAAATTCTGTTGTTTTCTCTAACTTTTTACCGTTAGCATTTGTCTCATATACCGTGACTTGCAATTTTTCTTCTTTATCCATACAACCAATTAGCATTAAGGTTATGAAGACAATTAATAAGCAAATTCCATTCGCTTTTAAGGATACAATATTGTTATGTGATTGCCTGTTGCTCATTGTTTGTAAGGTAGAACTAAAACCTCTTTCATTAATTCATCTTTGTCTCCATTAAAAGTTTTGGTAATTGGTTTACCATCTCTAGTGAGACCCTCAAAAATTCCTTTATCCACCAAATCCCAAATAGCATATTTAGCTTCACTTTTAAGGTTTATCAATCCAAAATGATTTTCTGAACCTAAAGGGTTGGCAGCATCCTTCCACTGTTCGTCAAAACCTTCAAAGTAAAAACACGCTATTCCTTCTTCATTGGTCCATTCTCGCATATGCTTATAATACAATGCTTCTTTATATTCGTCGGTAGCCTTAGAACCCTCTGGCCCATAGTGCCCGTTTGACGTAGTTGCCCAACCCGTTTCTCCAATATGAATAGGTTTATCTACTCCTAAACTCTTCATATAATTTCGAACATTATTATACTGAGACATGGCATATTCTTTCGCCCTAAGCATATTCGCATCAATTTTTTCTACCTCCGACAATTCTTTTTCAGATTCTAAAACACCCCAAAAAACAGGATTGTAATGTGTATCATGCATTGGGTAGGTATGCACTGAAAGAAAATCTACCGCTGCTATCAACTTATTCAAATCTTCTACATGGTATTCGGTATCTCCACCGCCCCAAGATGCAAAGTTATCTGAGCTGGTAATCCAAAGGTCTTTTGAAAGCGTTCCAGATTTTTTTAACTCTTGAAGATGATCCACCCATTTTAAAATTACCCATGGCTGCACATAATAACTAGCGGCCCATTTTACCATGGCCTCATTGCCTACGGCAATAACCTTAACAATATCTGGATATTTATTGGCCAACCTTACCGCTTCTTTAATCTCGACGGCATTACGTTCACTTTCCTGATTATGGTCCGGCTCCATATCGGTCCAAGCATTTTTGCAGTCAATCCAAGCACCAAGCATTACATACATTTCAAAGCTTGCATCTTCTTGTTTTAGTTCACTAATTGCTTTTAAAACATTTGATGCATGTGGTAGATGCACTTTATAGGTTCGCAATATTTTAACGCCCATAGCACTCAAAATCTTCATGTCTTCTTTTAATTGCGCTATGGTCGGTTCTATATCATGATCAACTTCTCTATATCCTCCATATGACATAGCTAGGTATTTAGGGTTCCCTAAAATATCTTCTGCACTTTTGCTCAATTCTTGGCTCACTGTGGTTGTTTTACTTTCTGAATTGGTATTCTTTTTACATGAAAAAACTACCAATGTCATAATGATAAAGGTGACTATTTTAAAGTAGTTTTTCATAATTTTCTGTTTTTTCAGTTCAATATTTACTTCTTAATCTCGACGAGAATTTGCTTGACCTCACCAGTTCTTCCGAAAATTTTCTTGCTCGTTGGCACATCTAATGACAAATTAGTAAACTCAGCTCTTGAGTTGTCATTAAAAAAGACAATCAAACTATCTTTACCGGCAGTTTTATATACTACTGGCACTTGACAATACGTAAATGCAAGCTCATTTCTTTCTAATTCAATCTTATCTTCTTTGCCATTTATGGTGAGATATTCAAAAGTTGACGGATTTTTCAAAAACTCCTCTTTTCGTAACAAATTTGGTTTAAAAACTACCCTCCCCTGTCTAACAAAAACACCAAGCTCACCAAACCTGCTCAAGATATCTTCTTTTACTTGACCTGTCATTCCTGGCTGTTGTGCTCCCTTACCTGCAGGAGTATGTGAATAAGGGTCGGTAGGGAAAGCACCATATAATTCTGGGGATTTGTGTACACCAATACCTTCATTAATTTCGTAGTAATGTTCTAATAATCTACCTATGGTCTCTTCATCTTCTTTTTCTTCGATAGCCCTTAGGCAAGTTTCTTGAACAGCCAAAAGCAATTTAGAGACCATATGCCAATAAATGGACCCTAAACCTTCATAACCAAAGAAAGTTCCTGATCGACCTGTAAAAGATTTATGATCAAATATTTCTTCAAAGACTGACAACAATAATTCTCTGTCTTTTTGAATCAGTTCTCCATAAAGTTCTTTGGGCAAGGCTGCTAAAGCTTCTTTCAAGCTGTCGGCATTATTGAACGAACCATTAAAATGGTAATTTCCATCATTATCTTTTTCGACAATTTTTGAATTTCCATCTTTTAAAAGTCGCTGTACTAAAGCTGAATTTTCAATACTATATGAGGGAATATTGTTCTTATTGACAAACTTGGCCAGCTCCTTATTAGGATAAAGTAGATAACTATATTGATCCTCTCTGAATAAAGCACTACGCTTTAAGCCATCTAATAACGCTAACGAATCTTTCGCCGAAATATAACCTGAACTCAATACAGCTACTTGACCTTCTAACATTTCGGATAAGTACGAAATGGAAACATCAGTTTCATTTTCAACGGTCATTAAGTTATAGGCATGATAGAGATTGTCATCCCTTCTATTGGCTCGTATACCATGTTCTAAATGTATTGACGTTATTTGAATGAACTGTAAAACATCTTCTTTGGTAAGTTTTCCTGTTTTGGAAGTAAAACTCTTTTTGTAAATAAGATTCCGAAAATCACTTCCTGCATTGCCTAAACCATCCATCACTTTCTTTCTATCGGCATTGGATATTTTTCCAGAAAGCTTGGAGATATTTGCACTCAGGGTCGACCTGACTTCATTGAAAAAAGTTATTACTTCTTTTGAAACCTCATAGTGCTCCGAAGGAGCTTCTTCCATTAACTTTTCAAAGAAACTCAAAAACCTTCTTAGGTAATTCAAAGTCACCATAGACACTCCATTGCCCACTAAGGCGTTGTTTGCATCGTTCCACTCCGGTCTCTGGGTATTCATCCAGATACCCCCCTCAGGAATAAAGTTGGATACCTTTGACAACACTGTCGCCAGGAGTTTTTCTAGGAGGTTTACGTTATAGATTTCTGAATTTTGATTCTTCAAAAGTGCAGCATCGGCACCTACTTTAATTCTCTCTTTATTAATTTGAGCATCTAATTCTTCATCAAAAACAATAGTGTCCTTGGAATTTTTTAAAATATCGGTGTAGCTCTTAATCTTGTAAGGTACATTGGCATATACAAATATTTTTTGGCCAAAGTATTTAGCCAATTCACCAGGATAGTGATTTTCGCTAAACTCCAAGAATTTTAATAGGTATATAATTTGGTGATCGCCCCAATAACCAATGTAAGACCATGGATCATCTGGTTCAATAATTTCCCAATCAAAACCATCTTTGGTCACTCGATAGGGATTGTAACCATCAAAAGTGGAAGCATTCAAAAACTTATGTATCATACCCTCTATAAACTCGGGGTAAGAATGTGCCAAAGCCTCCCAATTCTGAAATATATCGCGCCAATTACCCTCATAGTCTAAGACTTTATCGCCTTCTTCCGTAGTGGTATTGATTGAAAATCTATTCCATGGTCTACTTGGGTCGCCATGTCTTCGACTAAATTTTAAGGGCAAGTACTCAAGACATAGCCTCTTAAAATTGCTGTCATTATTTTTTTCGGCAAGTTCTTTTAATTCTTTATATAAAAAATGAGTTGGCAGCTCATCTAGAACTTCTTTTTTGCTCGAAAAAACATGTTTATTTGCTTTTTCCAGATAATGCTTAAAGTCGTCTTTTTCAATCGTATAGTTATTATCAAAAATTCCGCCACGCATTATGTTGAACATCACATTGGAATGATGTCTCGTATTACTTCTTTTATCGGCAGTAAGCTGCTTTCCATCAGAAGCATTGGTAAGCTTTATCAAATTTCTAGTACCAAGAGCTATGTCTTCAAAAACCTCTTTATTTAGGTTTTTATTTGTTACCAGTTCTTTAGATAAATCAAGAACCTTTGCTGAACTCTTATTCACATCGGCAACTAGTGCCCATTTTTTTTCTTCGTCGGCTTGAAGTTTAAAGTCGGTAACAATAAAATAAGCTCCTTTCTCGGCTTTTACATCAATCTCTTCATGAACGATGTTTCCGCTTCTAAAGGCATTGAGTTGTAATGAGGACAAAAGGATTTTGGGATTATCTAGACCTAAATTCCAAACTACATTTGCTTTTAAGGCTTCACTTGGTTCAGCTTTGTCTACTATTATAGCACTAAGCGCAAAAATTCCGAGTTGGGAATCTTGTATCAGCTCACTTCGCTTATATGCATCGACCAAATTACTACTGGCCTGTTGGGTGCTGGCCCCAACACCATAAGGCATAATATTTTGAATTCCGTCTAAAACCTTAATCTGGATAGCCTTACCAGAATGGTTAACTACTTTACTTTTTCTAACGAAGCCAAAGCGGTTGCTTGAATTCCATTGGTATTGAAAAGTTAGTCCTAAATCATGATTTACTTCTTCAAAAACTACTTTGTTTCCAAACTCGTTTTTATATAAGTTTCGCGTTATTGCGAACACCCCTGTATATCGCTCAGAAAATGGCTCCCATATTCTAATGGTATCAGATACCGTTACTTGAAAAATTGTTTTGCTTCCTGTGTTATCATAAGACTCGGTAATCTTATCCTCTGTAAAGTAAGGAAAAAGCGCGTTATCACTATCCTTTCGCCCGGCACTTAACCCCCCGTTACTCGAGATAAACATCCAGTGATTGGAATCACTTACAATGCTCATAAAAAATGGTCGCATTTTATCACTGTTCGAAATTTTATAAAAATTTTCATTTTCGAACTTGACTTGCTTGCCTGTAATTTCTTTGGAACTCATTGATTGGTTCAACTTTTTAAAGTACCACAAGGTGACACCCCTTTTTTGATTGATTTTGGTTGAAAAAGGCTAGTTGAACACATTTCTAACTAGCCTTTTATTTTACATCTATTCTATATCCGTCGCATCAACGATAGGATACTCTTCTATTCTATTGAGCCGTAATAGAAACATTATCGATATTAATTGTTCCTGTGCATGTTCCTGCACCGCCGCAAACTAGTTCTAGTAGTAAGGACACACCGCCATCTACGCTAGCAGCCGTGGTAAATGTGTATGTTCTGGTTTCCCATGTCGTCGGAAAACTAGCGTCACCTGTCACTAGAACATGCTGTACCGCCGGATCAGTTGAACCTTCGGCTGGCTCAGAAAAAGTGAATGCTTGAAAAACAGCACCATCTGCAGGTACATCGGTTGTACTTGCCTGAATGTCGAACTGCACGACGTAAGTTGTATTAGGAGTTATGGTTCCTGCTCCAACACGTTCTTGTTTAAGGGCCGGATTACTACCTGGTGTTGTTTTGATTTGACCAGAATTACTACCTCCATTATTAACCGTTGTAGAAATTGTAACGGTTCCACCGTTGTTGATCAACTGCCAACATCCTGCATTCTGCTCAAAACCTCCATCAGTAATAAACTCACCTGCAGCGGGAGGTGTACAAGTACCGCCGCCCCCGGAACTTTCGTTTCCGCACAATCTGATGTTATCGAACTGAATGGTCCAATCTGCGGTACCATCACCTTGGGTACCATTGTCCATAATCAAAGTGATGCCCGTCACTTCACCTGATTGACCGGTAAAATCATATGATATGGTCTCCCATCCAGCACCCGATGTCGGTAAAATCAGCTCTTGGTTCAATCCTTCCAACTTGAACAACAACTGTCTCACGGATGTTGAGTTTACGTCTATCGTAAACGTTCCGTTGTTCAAAGCAATGTTGTTCTCCAAAGCGATTGTAATTCCACCGAATACCTCGCCTGCATTCTTTACATACTGACCTAACTTGGCACTGCTGTTCACCGAAGTATCGGCATTATCGATAATGCTTCCTACGCCACCACCAAAATTGTTGAATATAGAATCATCGGCAGTCTCGAAGTCGTTTACCAGTTCTCCACCGTCACATGCCTCTAGAGCATTACCACCTCCGGAACTTTCGTTTCCGCACAATCTGATGTTATCGAACTGAATGGTCCAATCTGCGGTACCATCACCTTGGGTACCATTGTCCATAATCAAAGTGATGCCCGTCACTTCACCTGATTGACCGGTAAAATCATATGATATGGTCTCCCATCCAGCACCCGATGTCGGTAAAATCAGCTCTTGGTTCAATCCTTCCAACTTGAACAACAACTGTCTCACGGATGTTGAGTTTACGTCTATCGTAAACGTTCCGTTGTTCAAAGCAATGTTGTTCTCCAAAGCGATTGTAATTCCACCGAATACCTCGCCTGCATTCTTTACATACTGACCTAACTTGGCACTGCTGTTCACCGAAGTATCGGCATTATCGATAATGCTTCCTACGCCACCACCAAAATTGTTGAATATAGAATCATCGGCAGTCTCAAAATCATTTACCAATTCTCCACCGTCACAGGCCTCTAGAGAACCACTATCTCCTCCAGTATTAGAATCACTTCCATCTCCACCTTCAACTAATGATACATTATCAATTACCACGGTACCTACGGCTGCCCCCATATCAAATAATACACGACTATTGGCTCCACCGAAATCCGCTGCACTTAATTGTAATGTAAATGTTTGCATATCAGTTGTTAAGTCTACCTCTACAGTCGTATTGGTAAATGGTGCCTCGTTCAATCCTATACCGGCCAGCATTGTTCTTGCTTGGTCGGAACTTGCATCAAAAGATAAAATGTAGTTCGTGCCTTGAGTAATCGCAACGACCTGGCTTAAATTAACGTCAAAGGGATTTCCTGCCGTTTCAACATTGGCCAAATTAAAACTATTACCACCCTCTGTTTGCACGTTCAATGCATTACCAGTCCAGGAGTCACCACCTGCTTCAAAGCCTCCGTTGGTCAACAAGCCGGAGTCAAAATCGGGCATAGTATCCGGAATATCAATAGTAATCTGGTCTTCAAATGTATTAGATGCACCAGCAATATTTGAAGCTTTTAAAGAAACCGTAAAAGTACCTTCAGCGAAAGTTCTAATCGGATTAATTTCCGTTGAAGTAGTACCGTTCCCAAAATCCCACTCATAAAGCTGAGCTTCTTCCGAGATATTTGTAAATGTAACGGTCCCCGTGGTTTCACTTTGTATAAAAGTAAAACCCGCAACTACTTCCGGTAGATTAGCCTCATCTTCTTCTTCACACCCCAAAAAGGAAATGCTTAAAATAAATAAGAAGATATATTTGGTCTTATTCATTAAATATTTCATAATAGTTATAGTTTAGTATTAGTTTGTTTTTTAGTTCTCGTTTGTATTTTCATAGACTCTAACATAATCTACCAACATGGATTGCGGAAAAATGGTCTCTTCGTTTGGTGAGCCTACAAAAGAGCCTCCTACGGCAAGATTCATTAACATAAAGAAGGGCTTATCAAAAACCCATTCTCCGGTAACATCCTCTCGTGTAATTTGATTATATAAGACATCATCCACATAAAAATTAACAGCTTCTGGACCCCATTCTACACCAAATACATGAAAACCAGTATCAAATCTGTCATTCTCTAAAATATATTCCTTTGAAATTGCATTACCTCCAGAGTATCCAGGTCCGTGCACGCTACCAATAAGAACAGTAGGGTTTTGCCCTCTGTATTCCATAATATCTATTTCACCTGCAGCCGGCCATGGATTTTCATCGATATCTGCGCCGAGCATCCAAAATGCCGGCCACATTCCTTGCCCGAACGGAAGTCGAATTCTAGCTTCAAAACGACCATATCGCTGTTCAAATTTATCTTTAGTGAGCAATCTAGCAGAAGTAAAAGCAGAACCTTCAAAATTTTCTCTTTGCGCAGTAATAACCAACACGCCGTTTTCTACCTTAACATTGCTTGTTCTATCCGTATAATATTGAAGTTCATTATTACCCCAACCATTTTCTCCGGTACCAATATCAAAACCCCAGATATTGCTGTTGGGCGCGCCATCTGTATTAAACTCATCCGCAACCACGAGTTGTGTAAAGTTTACGACCCTTTGTGTGTCTTCAGTTTCGCAAGCAACCATGAAAACTACAAGAATAATGGTTGCTACTACTTTATGTAATCTATTTTCTAATTTCATTTTCTCTTTTTTAAATTTCTTTTACTCGTTAAAAAAATAGATGTTATCCAATAAGAAATTTGGTCCACCCACAAGAATGATTGCCCCCAAATTATTTTTCTGATTTGCTATATCTCCTGAAAGTGGAATGTCAAAAGAAGTCCATTCACCAACTGTTAAGTTGTTCAGCGTAAACCTAAAATCGACATCATCTGCTATTGGAAAACCATTGTTATCAGATTCTATGGTTTGATTGGCCCCAACGTCTCTAATTTGTAGCCCTACTTCGATGTTTGCTTCTTGAGCAAATACATCAACGTGTAAAAAAGTTCTTGCGGAGCCATCGACAGTATTATCGAAAATGATTCCGGTAAAGTTGTTGTTGACATATGATAGTACTGCGTCGCCATTGGCGGAGGTTGTTGTAGTCTCTGTAGTGGAGCCACCAAAACCAGGAGTAAAATTGCTTTCAGTCGCATTTACATAGGCATCACTAAAAATAGAACTTACATTTGCTTGCGGTAACGTTGGTGTCGGGGCTGCTTGCAATCCACCACCTGATATAACCTCTAAACTACCACTTGCGGCAACGTTTGCAAGAATTGCGGATATTTCAGCCGTTCCTTCACCTACAACAGAAATCTCGCCTCTTTCATTAACTATAGCCACATCGGTATTAGAAGATGTAAAATCAAAATACGATGGGGCCACGGTTACAGTTTGATTGACTCCGCTTTCTAAATTGAATGTCTGGGTAAGTCCACTAACAGCAAGGCTAGAACCAGTAAAGGTGTTTTCTACAGCGTTTTGACCATCAAAAATAGCAGGACTAGGCTGGGCAATAGTACCTAGGTTTTCAAATTGAATTTCATCAAAAAACAAGGAATAACCGCCTTCATCTCCTTCAAAAGAAGCACCCTCCGCCAACCAGAACAAACCTGTTTCTGCGATTAGTTTTGATGCGTCTGGTATCGGTATTACATACTTTTGCCATCTTGTACTGACTTGCAAACCGTTAAGTGTTACTTGAAATTGATTACCTGTTTCTCCGGAAATTCCAAAACCTATAGCATCAATTGATGCAGCTTTTGAAGCTTTTGCATAAAAGGTTAGGGCATCAAATTCCGAAAGATTTCTCTTGGCCGTTGTATTAAAGGTAGCCCCTACAAAACCATTACCAAAGGAAGGTACATCAAATCGCATGGCGGCATCTCCCTCAAAAACCTCCTCAGTTTCAACACTAAATGCTTCAGGATCAGCCCCTGCATCAACAAAAGGGAAGTAATCCAATCCCGATGAAAAAGCATCTAAAAAAACATCACCATTAGACGGAAATTCTGCAAATTCTACATCATCTGAGAGTCCTCTTTCACAGCCGGAAAAAATACTAATCCCTAAACTTAAAAGAATTATAAAACGTAAATTGATATATTTTTTATTCTCCATTTTTTTCTCTTTTATTTCCCGATATTGATGTGTACGTAAGTCATTATTTCCCATTCGCTACCATTTCCAAATCCGACCGGACTTATAATTGGCTCCGTAGCAAATTCTAGAGCATTGTTAGGAAGGTACCTTGGTGAAAACTCGTTCAAGGAACGCCATGTACCTCTAATACCGACTTGCGTGCTTGGTAGAATAAACCAATCTGGTTTACCAAGAGTCGTAGATATATCCAACATCAATTGTACAGGATAGGTTAGGTTGAAATCGCGGTGATAATCAAATGGTCCCCAATCATTAATTTTCTGGGTATACTGTACTTTCCATTTTTTATAAAGCATTCTAATGTCTCCACCAAAACGTCTTATCAATCGATCACTGTCTCCATTTGCTTGACCATTACCGTAATAGAAGTTTCCGATTATTCCGAAATCGGACCCTAGCTTAGATACCATTCTTGAATGCACTTCCCATAAGTCTTCGGCCGGAGCTGAGTTTGGAAAAGCGAAAAAAGTACGATTCGCCAAAAATCCAATAGCCGCATCTTGCGTTGTAGGAAGGTGACGATACACAAAACCTAAATTCGCTGCGAACTTGGCGTCTTCTGATCTATCATTATCCCACTCATACATCCATGTTCCTGGTGTTGGATCAAAGGTCAACAATATCTCCCCACCTACAGTCTCACGGTTTGCTCGTACCGAAAATGGGTCATCAATTATATTTCTTAAACGACCGGGGCCCTGAACATCATTTGGCATTGCATTTACCAGAGGCTTTTGCCACAAGAAATTTGGTGCAATTTGAAAATTACCGGTAGCGAATGTAAAGCCCGATAAAACGTTCGTTTGATTGCCGCTACCTGAATCTCTTAATTTCCAACCTGTAAAGGTCAATGTTTGGTCTGCACCCCCGTTCGCGATGAGCCCCATGGCAGCCGCTTGGCCGTACCAGTTGAACTTTCCGCCTTCATAGGTTATTTTAACCTTACCGCCCCAGTTGTCCGTTGATTGAATTCTATCTTCAAACACCACATAATTGCCGGATTCACCTCTAACATCTTGAAAGGCAATATCGTTAAGTGGACTACCACTCCAGATTCCTCCAAGAGCAATCCCAAATTTGCCAAATTCCCTTTCGATAGCGATAGAAGCTCTTTCTGTAGGCCATGCGGGGATAACCCCACTACGCGTTTGGTTTACATCTAGTAAACGTCTTCCGTTATCATCAAGAACGACGTCTTTTTCGAAATCTCTATGGTAAATACCGGTAACTCCGAACTTACCTAGGTGGGTGCTGTACTTAAAAAGCATTGTAGGGTTAGCACCCCACCATAGTTGAGGTCCAATTGCGGCTTTTAGACCTTTTAAAGCGCCCTTACCATCAACTTCCATACCTAAGATCTCACCATTATAAATGTCAAGATTAGGTCCATAATTAGCTTCAGGATAAAAACCGAAAAAGTCACCTTCGTAACCCCAATGGTAATGACCTGTTCTGTAAAAACCTCTTAAATCAAACTCTTTCGCATTCCATTCAAATTCTGCTTGATATACTCTTATTCTATTTACATCTTGAACAAGAACATTACCTTGATCTGTATTGACTTCTATAGGTCTAGAATTATTTTCATAAAAAATTTCATTTATAGGATTTTGTGCCACATTACCCACAACATTAACATTGACCTCAGCTCTCATATTCGGTGCCGGTTTTCCTTCAACACCAATAAAGTAAGATTGCATATGGTCAAAACCTAGTTGATTAGGAAAGGTGTTCGGGTCATCAGGATCTGCATTATTAGGTGTAGTTAGTAAATTACCACCAGTGCTAAAGGTTGAGAACTTCGCTTGAAGGTTACTTAGCCGAAGTAAATCACTTTGCTCTGATGTTAAGGCAGCTTTATCACCACGTGCTTTGAGCACGGCATCCATCAATTGAATATTTTTAAAATGATTGTTTACAAAATCAAGATTAACTCCTTCATCATACGGATTTAATTGATGCGCATCCTGTAAAGCATAATAGGCCGCCCGAGGGTAAAGTTCATACAGACCTCTGGGGTTTGTAGCGCCTTTTGCACAAATTCCAAACCATTCTTCATTCATGTTATTCGCCCCTTCCGATGCTAAATCCCTTGCATAACCACCATTGGACCAGGATGCATTATTATCGTGAACATCGGCATTCTTTCTATCGTCAAAACCAAATTTCCACCATCCATCACTAAATTGAAATGTAAAGCCACCAATAGAATTGTTGGCTTTACCCAAACCAGCGGCATTCTGATAAATCTCTTTCCAGTTCTCTACCATGTAATAGGCCTGAGAATATTGATCTTCCTTATTCTCAACCGCGTTAAACGCATCGGCACCGAACTCGGTAAACATTATTGGTTTATTAAGCTTTTCTTTAACAACTTGAAACATGTCACCAAAAGAAGCCCCGCGATACGTATTTGTTCCATAGATATCGACGTCTTTACATTCTTCGGCAACTATATCAATAAAGAGTACATCTCCGTTACAAATAGCTACGGGGTGAGATGGGTCAGCAGCTTTCATAAGCTTTGCGGCTTCATTCATTAGTCGATACATAGGTCGACCCCGTTTTTCACCAATAAATTGCTTTTCTCCTTCATCATCGGGAAAATCTTCTGTTTCCGCCCCAGCCCAAAACAAACCGTAGTTGTTTTCATTTCCTAAAAGATAAATTAGAAGTCCAGGGGTATCTTTATAGCCCTTAACCAGCTCTTCCATTTCTGCCATCAGAAAAGCAGCTGTCTTCTCATCATCATAAATGGTTACCGGAGTCCAAACACCATCCAACGTTAAGCCGTAGCGCCCAAAAGAATGATTCAACATGGTATAGATACCATAGTTTTCATAGATATACCGAATCCATTTTGCAGGGACACCGGTATACTGCCTTATCACATTAACACCCATATTCTTTAAAAGTGACATCTCCGTATCAAGACCTGCCTTGATTACGTCATCAGACTTTTTCCAAAAATTAGCATTAACGGTGTTGGTTCCAATTGGAATGTAATCCCAATTCATACCATTAATCATAAAGTCCTCCCCATTGACTACTAGCCTCGCCCCATTATCATCATTAACAACAGAAACATTCGCTGCTTGACTAAATGCAAATGATGTACATAATAAAAACGTTAGTTGGAGTAATTTTTTCTGAAGTGTATCCATTTAGTTTTTTTTGGTTAGTCCAATATATATGGAAAGAATGCGAATTCCATAAAATGAACCCCTACAAAAAGTATACATAACATTTTTGGGGTGTAAATTTTAGGAATTTACCATATGAACCCCTTTTTGTTTAATAAAAAACTCAAAAAGACACGTATTTCTTTATTATCGCTAGACAAAAAAAATACCGTTAAAAATGGACTGTATAGGTAATGTTGAGGTTCTAATTCTAAGTGTTGAGGCTAGATTGAGAAATGATGTACTAACTAAAGTCCTAAAATATAGTTGACCAAGTTTTCTTCGTGCTTTAAATCCAGCTTTTTACGCAATCGATAGCGCTTTATTTCGACGCTTCTTGGTGAGATATGCAAAAGTTGTGCTATTTCTTTAGACGATAGGTTTAATCTTAGGTATGCACATAGTTTAAGATCGTTTGGAGATAAAGACGGATGTAGGTTTTTTACTTTCTTTAAAAATTCACTGTCGGCGTTATTAAAGGCTTCTTGAAAAAGTTCCCAATCATCATTGCGCTTTAAACTTTTATCAATAATCTTAACTACTGGTTTAAGCGCCTCTTGATCAGCTATTTTATTCAACTCTTCTTTAATGGTCGATAACAATTCGTTCTTCTTAATTATACTCATTGTGGAGGCCGCCAATTCTTTACCCTTACTCTTGTTTTCTAGTTCTAATTGCTCATTTTTAATTCTAATGATTTCTTTTTCACTACGTATTTGTGTGAATTCTAATTCACGCTTATTTTTTTCAATTAATTTTTCACGTTGTTTCTTATAATACCGCTTGTACATATTATGCATGAAGAATGAAAAAAGCAATACCCCCAAAACATAAAGTACGACCATTACATTACTGATGTACCAAGGTTTAGCTATTTCAAAAGAATACGAAGCTTTGTTCTTGGAAAGATCATTTCCTATTTTTCCTTTTACTTCAAAAACATAATCGCCAGGAGGAAGATTTTCATAAAGTACTTCGGCTTTTGCAGACCATTCACTCCACTGTTCATATCTTCCTAGTAACCTGTATTGATATTGCGTTACTGAAAATTTATTGTATTCTGGAGCGTAAAATGAAAAATTGAAATCATTTTCTTTACTATTATAACTACCATCCGATATAAGACTATAGTTTTTTTTATCCGTATAAATACCGCCGTTACTTACTTCATCAATCTTAACCTCAAAGCTTTTAGCCCTCAAAGCGTTTGTATTAATGACAATATAACCCGAGGTATTACCTAACAAATAGTTCCCTTGGTTATCGAGGTTTATGATATTCTCATAGCCTAAAATTCCGTCTCGCATCTCTTTTGTTAATGGAATGCTTTTAATCTTAGGTGTATTGGTTAGTCCATCGGGACTCACATAGCTGATATTTGATTGGTTAAAAACCCATAAGCGGTTGGCATTATTGTCAACAACCAATTTGCCCGACTCATATTCCGACTCATTATATATACTGCTAAGCAAACTGTCTTTAAAAAAGCCTTTTTTGTTTCGATTGTATTTTAGTATGCCTTTTTTATAAGCATATAACAAGTCTCCATTGTACTTTACAATACCAGAATTGGAGCCTTTTATTATGGTATCTATACGTACATTTTCAACTGCTGAAAAAGAATCATTTACAGTAAGCTCAAAAACACCATTATATTCATGATTCACGAATATTTGATTACCGAGCGTCTCAAAATATCTAGATGAATTATCAAAACCTTTTATCTTGTTTTTAAGCTGCCAAGTATTATTAAGCTTCTCCAATACGTATAGTCCGTCATAATTACCCTGTAGTAAAAGATGAGGTCTATTAGTCAACTTAGCTATTTTCCAGGTGCCCTGTACATTAGATACTTTTTTGGCTTGATTTGCATTAACCATATAGGTTCCGGAGTTATGCCCGCAAAACAAACTATCATCTATAACCTCTAAACACCATACTTGGCCTTGAGTTCCAGGAATGAAGCTAAAATCATTCTTACCATCCAATTTTTTATAAAATAACCCTTGATTGGTACCCAAATACAGATTGTTGTTATGAATAGCCGATGCATAAACACTACCCAGTGAACTTCTAGTATCATTATAAACCTTATAGGGCGAATCAATATTTATATAGCTTATTCCGTAATCGAGCCCTAACCATATATTATGCTCTAAATCTTCAAAAAGTGATAGTACGGTATTGTTTGATAACGAAGAGTTTTGATCAATTTGCGAAAGCAATTCCCCTTCATCGCTTAGATAGACGAAACCATCAGCGATTGTTCCTAAAACATAGTTTCCATTATCTAATTGAAGCCCATCATATAGACTGAAATCAGCTAAAAAGGCATTGGGAAACCCGCTGGACGGAATTAACCCTTCGTCAACTAATTCATAGAATCCATTGTTCTTGGTCAATATTAATAGCGCTTCTTCATTACCGAATAGATTTATTACCTCATCGTTTCGAACGATATCATCTTCAAAAACCAAAAAATCTTTGCCAGATTCAATTTTATAAAGTCCCTTATCAATTCTTTGAAAATATATCTTTTGACCGACCTTGAACATCTTTGTAATCGTACTATTAGACTCAATAGTATTTAAAGTGTTCTCGTTTATATTGTAGATATAAATACGTTTCAATGATTGAAACACAATATATTCATCAATACTAATAATATTCCAAAACTCTTCGTCTTCAATTAAATCAACATTTATGTTTTTAGATAGCGAAGTATACTCTAGAGTACCGAAGTTGTTTTTCGTCCAATACCCAAATTCCATAAAACTACCTGTATAGATTCTATCTTCTACAACTTTTACAGAACGCATTATGGTTTCATTGGGCGATGGATAAAGCGCCCAACTTGCACCGTTAAATTCTAACAACCCCTTACTATTAGCTACATAAATTAATTTATCGGCAGATTGCGAAATCGACCAGTTTTGGTTCTCCCCGTCATATTCAGATGGCAGAAAATTTTGGATGGGATAATTCTCTTGAGCAGAAACAAATTTGAAATTTAGCAGAAATAATGCTAAAATAGATACAAACGTAATTTGCTCACGCATAGAAGACAGCTTTGTCTAAATATAGGAAAAGAAAATAATGCGAACGAAAATCGCAAAAGATTTATACCAATTCAGCACTTAGACCAGCTTGCAAAAGTCTAGTACATTTAGGTTTTAAATCGTCATACTCGCCAGTTTTTACCGTACACCTACCATTATGATGAACGATTAAAGAACATTGTTCAGCTTGCTCTGGGGTGTGTTCACAGACAGCAATAAGGGTGTCTATTACATGATCAAAAGTATTGACATCGTCATTAAAAAGTACGATTTCGCTTTGCTTTACAGTTTCTTCTTCTAGCAGTAGTTCTTCGGAAACCTTTTCTTTAGTACTAAACATGATTACCCTTCTTTTTGAATAAATGTATTGAAATAAACCTTTTGACCCAAAAAAGAACATCAAAAATTAAAGAAGCGCCCATTAAGGGCGCTTCTTCTACATTGTCATAACCATGATTATTATAAAAATTGAAATGATTAATACAGGTAATTAAGTGCTGTAACGTCATTACTGTTAAATTCACCATCTACCGATGAACTAAAGCAAGCCAACATCAGTGAAGTTGGGTCATATCCCGCCGGAGTTCCAGGAATCGGATTTGCACCGATACTCCCGGCACCTTCATTAATGTTTTCTCCACAACTTTGCCTGCTGAACCAATCTGTGTGTCTAAAACCTACCGAATGCCCCATTTCATGCGTTATAACATGTTCATTGACATTCGTAGAAAAACTGCTTAAACCATAAATTTGAATGAACTTGTTAGGGTTGCCGTTACTTGGAAAACCAGCAACACCGCCACTTACTCCAGGGTTATTTATCGTGTTGTTATAAACGACCATGTCCTTATTCTGAAAGTTCGTTCCGAATGTTAGGTTAAAACGAATCCCCAAATTCAATCGATTGTAATTATTTACAGCCCACTGCAGCGCTGTACGTTCTTTATTGCTCAAAGCAAAATTACCGCCAGTATAGCCAATTATTGACAAGGTTCTCGGGTTTACCAGATTATTGGTATGATAGTTTCTATCATTATTGCTTTCCAATTCTATAAACTGATTCATTTGTTCTTTTGACAAAGCTATGTCTCCTTCTAATTGGTATCTCTTCTGAATTGAACCATCAGGCAGATGAAAATCTATAATACCCACTTCACTTGTATTAAAATTACTGGTCTTAAGTGTAGTCATCACATCTTCAGTAAGTGATAAGTCGGCATCAAGCACTACTCCCTCGTTATTGGCTTCTACCGCTGTTTCGTCAACAGTATCTTTCTCACAAGAGGATAAAATAAATGCGCACGCTAGAGCGCATGATAAGATTCTTAAATCTTTCATAGTAAAAAGGTTTAGGGTTAAAAATTAAGTGGTTATTTCAATGAGGAAAAAAATTACGAAAACGATTTCGTAAAATGCATAATTGTTTAGCTTTTTCGATAAACTGCAGCGATCCAATCGTTTCTTTCAAGATTGCCAGAATACTCTAAAGCATGTAAATTACATGTTGAAGAAATAATATTTAGGTCTTCTTTATAAAACCCACTAAGGAATAATAAACCTTCTTTAGCCAAACATTCTGAATACTTTGGGATATCATCCATTAAAATATTTCTATTGATATTTGCGATAATGATATCATATTTTTTTGCAGCCAACAAACGCGAGTCACCTTCGAATACCTCGATATGCTCACAATTATTACGTTCAACATTTTCAATTGAATTTAAATAGCACCAGTTATCTATATCTATTGCCTCTATCGGTTTAGCGCCTTTCATTTCGGCCAGAATGGCCAGTATTCCGGTACCACAGCCCATATCCAAAACAGATTTATCCTTAAAATCATGGTCAAGAATGTGCTGCAACATCATATGAGTAGTTTCATGATGCCCCGTACCAAAACTCATTTTTGGTTCTATAACAATATCAAAATCTACCTTCTCTGGTTTATGAAAAGGAGCCCTTACCATACATTTGTCACCGACCCTAATCGGATTGAAACTCTTTTCCCATTCGGCATTCCAGTTTTGCTGTTCTATTTCTTTAAAGCTCCATGTAATCGCGAATTCAGCATTGCCTAAAAGCTGAAGGTTTTTAAGTTTGCTTTCTTCAAAGTCCGATTTTAAGATATAAGCAAGAAAGCCTGAATCGTTCTCTACAAAACTTTCAAAACCTGCTTCACCTAATTCGGCAATGAGGATTTCAGTGCCAACTTCTAACGGTACTACCTTAAAATTAAACTCTAAATAGGTCATGCAAGTCTGATTATATTGCCCTTACTATTGCAATAAAATCATCAGCGTTTAGCGCAGCCCCGCCTATTAACCCACCATCTACGTCTGGTTTCGAAAAAATTTCTTTCGCATTGGCCGGTTTTACGCTTCCGCCGTATAATATTGATATGTTGTTAGCAACTGCCGCATCGTATTTGGCAGCCATTGTTTTCCTAATAAAAGCGTGCATTTCTTGTGCCTGTTCTGGGCTTGCTGTTTCTCCGGTCCCGATAGCCCATACAGGTTCATAAGCAAGAACAATATTTTTAAATGCTTCAGCTTTTAAACTAAAAAGCGCATTTTTTAGCTGACTTTCTACGACCGCAAAATGGTTGTCAGATTTACGATCCTCCAATTCTTCACCAAAACAGAAAATTATACGCATATTCTTATCAAGGGCCGTATTTACTTTTTTAGCAAGCATATCATCGGTCTCTCCAAAATGTGAACGTCTTTCGGAATGACCAAGAATGACCACATCAACATCAATATCCAATAACATATCCGCCGAAATTTCTCCCGTATAGGCACCACTATCAGCAAAATGCATGTTTTGCGCAGCTACCTGAATAACAGAGTTCTCTAAGCTCCGTACCGCAGTTGTAAGATTTACAAAGGTAGGGGCAACAATAACTTCTGCACCTGTATCAGGTAGTTTGGCCGCTAGCTCTGCCGCAAGCGTTTCTGTTTCTTGTTGCGTCTTATTCATTTTCCAGTTTCCTGCAACTATTTTGGTTCTCATAGTTTTTAAGTTTATTGTACTGACTTTAAATTTTCTAGTTTACACTATTCTTTATTTTTAGGGCTTCTTCTATGGTAAGATTCTTGAACTCAAAATCGTCACCAAACAAATCTTTTCCGTATTCTTCAACCGTAGTTCCAAATACTCCTTTTCGCAAAATATTTACGGAGTCGGGGTTTTGAATTGGCCAAATGAAATTTATTTCTTTGGGCGAACCTATAAAATAAGATGAACCCTGCGTTCCATATATTTGCGCCTTATCGTTATACATTAAATGCCGGTCTAGCATCATTGCGTATAGTCTAAAAGGAAGTTCACCGTTGTCAGCGGCCTGCTTTATTTCATCTATGTAAACGTCAATTTTATCAGAATGTTGAATTACGTACCATGCTGCACTAGCTGTTTTTTCTCCGACCATACTTTTTCCCGGATAGCCATGCTCTTTCATTATTTTTTCTACGTAACCTAGATTTGAACTATCAATTTCAATCTGTTTTGACCAGTTCTCTGGGGTCCAATTAGCCCTATATTTTTGATCTAAAACCATTACGCTATCCAAACTTTTCTTTAAATCAAGATTGAAATAAATACCATTTTTTGGCTCTTTTAGGTTCAATTCATCTAAATCATTATAATGTGCCTTTTGCAAAATGGTTCCCTTTTCAATAACCAACAATGCTGGGTTTGAACGCACTATAGTTTTTAATGTGGTTTCATCTGTAAAGTAAAACTCAAAATTTAATCCGTATTCTTCAATAAATTCATTTGACCTATCTTCTCCAGAGGCCGACATGCCGATCACTTTGTAACCCATCCTTATTGCTTCATCAGTAACTTCTTTAACTTTATGAAAAGTTTCAGAATTACTTTTAGCCAAATCATAGGCAATAACCGCAACTAATCGCTCCTCGGCCAAATAAATTGATGTAAAGTCTTCGCCATCTTTTTCTATAGCAAAATCATGGATTGGAGGCTCATATCCTTTTTGAATTTCAGTGGTTTCTACATCTAAAAACTCCCCCTCTACGCTTGGATAATCACCGTTAGTAACCACAATCTTATCTTCACCATCGACCTTAAATCGCCAAGCATATTCATATAATGCCTTTGGCGCATCTTCAGGAACGAGCATTCCCTCTTCAATGTTAGCCCCGATTTTATAGGGCCTAAAATCTTTTACCGGTAAATGATTTAAAACATGATAGCAGAATATAATACAGCCTAAAAGCGAAAGCACCATTACCACTGAACCAGTAGCATTTCTAAATATCGATTTCATAAATTTTGATCCTGCCACCAAAACTAGAATCAACACCAATAAAATTATATCCTTGCCAAAAGACTCCCATGGCGTTAGTTTTACGGCATCACCAAAACAACCACAATCCGTAACCTTATTAAAATAAGCTGAATAAAAGGTCAAAAACGTAAAGAACACAATCATTATCAACAAACTCCAAACCGTAAATTTGGGCTTATATCCTATCAAAAGCATTACACCTAATAATACTTCTATTATCACCACAACGATTGCAATTGCCAATGCATAGGGTTCAAAAAAAGGTAGATCAAGCACACCTTGACTGAAGTATTCCTCCAACTTAAAAGAAAACCCAACCGGGTCGTTAAGCTTTATGAGGCCGCTTATAATAAACAGAACGCCAACAAAAATTCTTGAAAAACCAACTAAATACTTCATTATTGCGATAAATGAATTAGTGCAAAAACTGCATAGTTTATAATATCTTGATAATTGGCATCAATACCTTCGCTAACCAAGGTCTTACCTTTATTATCTTCTATTTGTTTTACGCGTAAAAGCTTTTGTAAAATTAAATCGGTTAAAGAACTAACACGCATTTCGCGCCACGCCTCACCATAATCATGATTTTTATTCTCCATTAAGGTTTTGGTAAGAGAGGCTTTTTCGTCGTACAGTTGAACGGCCTCTTGTAAGCTTAAATCTGGCTGTTCAGAAATACCTTTGTCTATCTGAATCAAGGCCATGATAGAGTAGTTGATAATTCCAATAAACTCAGATTGTTCCCCTTCATCAACCTTACGTTCGGCATTTTCTTGAAGACCCCTAATACGTTGGGCCTTAATAAAAATCTGATCTGTTAAAGAAGGTAATCGTAATATTCGCCAAGCGGTACCGTAATCTTTTGTTTTTTTGAGGAATAGTTCTCTACACGATTCTATTACCGCATCGTACTGTTTAGAGGTCTGCTGCATGTAAGCGCTTATTTGCGTAAATTTCGACTTTTATCAGTGCATATGCACTTCGCCAAAGATAAACAAACCTTGTAAAGCGTACATTTTTTATGACCATAAACTGTAAAGGAAAGCTTGTAGACCTATCTAAACCCAAAGTAATGGGGGTATTGAATTTAACACCAGATTCTTTTTACGACGGCGGAAAGTATAAAGATGAATCCGAAATACTAAAGCAAGTTGAAAAAATGCTTTTTGAAGGAGCCACCTTTATTGATATTGGGGCATATAGTTCTAGACCTGGGGCTACAGCTATTTCTGTCGAAGAAGAATTGCAAAGAATTACACCTATTGTCCAACTCATACTAAAAGAAATTCCGTCGCTATTGATCTCGATAGACACTTTTCGCAGTAAGGTAGCCACTGAATGTTTATCTATTGGCGCGGCCCTTATAAATGACATTTCCGCAGGAAAATTAGATGCTACAATGATGGATACGGTTGCAAGGCATCAAGTTCCATATATAATGATGCACATGAAAGGAACTCCGCAGAGCATGAAAGAAATGACCGCTTACGAAGACTTACTTCAAGAAGTGCTATTCTATTTTTCTGAAAACGTTAAAGAGGCTCGGCTAAAAAAAATAAATGATATTATTTTAGACCCTGGTTTCGGTTTTGCCAAAACAATTCAACAAAACTTTAAACTATTGGCAAATCTTGATTTAGTACAAACTTTTGATTTACCAATTCTGGCCGGCCTTAGCAGAAAATCGATGATATACAAAACGCTCGGCTCAACAGCGCAGAACGCGTTAAACGGCACGACAGCTTTAAACATGCAAGCCCTTATCAATGGTGCCAATATTTTAAGGGTTCACGACGTTAAAGAAGCAATGGAATGTGTTGGCCTTTTCAACGAATTAAAGGCATCGCACGATTCGTAAGTAGTTCTCTTAAAATTGTTAATTTTACAAAAACACAGCGTTTGGATTTCCTAAACTTTCTTGAATTTAAAATCACAGACTTTATTGATATTATCTTGGTCGCTGTGCTCTTGTATTATGTCTATAAACTCGTACGGGGTACCGTTGCTATAAATATTTTCATAGGTATTGTTATTGTTTGGGCCCTTTGGAAGCTTACCGAATTGCTTCAAATGAAAATGATAAGCAGCATGGTAGGTGGTTTTATGAATATTGGGTTAATTGCCCTTATCATTGTTTTTCAACAAGAAATTCGCAAATTTCTTTTGATGATCGGTTCTACCAATTTTGCATCAAAGCGAAACTTCATCAAACATTTCAAGTTCTTACGTCAAGAAGGGCTTCCTACAGAGACAAATGTTGACGCTATTATAAGTGCTTGTGAAAAAATGGGCATAAGTAAAACAGGAGCTATTCTAGTCATTGAACGGAACAATAGTCTTGATTTTGTAAAATCTTCTGGAGACAAAATGAGCATTGAAATTACTCAGCCTATCATAGAAAGTATTTTTTACAAAAATAGTCCGTTACATGATGGCGCGGCCATTATTCAAGACAATTACATTACCGCAACTAGGGTCATTTTACCGGTATCTAATGGTCGTAATATTCCCTTGCGTTTTGGACTTCGTCATCGTGCCGCTGTTGGCATCACTGAAAAAACAGACTCGCTATGTTTGGTTGTAAGTGAAGAAACCGGACTTGTGTCTTATATTAAAAACGGAGAATTTGTTCTTTATAAGAGTCTTGAAGAGCTTACAGAAATGATTAAAAAAGACTTGGAATAATGGTTTGTAAAACTTGTGAAAATAGTTTGCGATCAGATTTTAGCTATTGCCCAAGCTGCGGAGGAAAGGTAATTCGTAATCGATTGACCTTAAAAAATATTTGGGAAGATTTAAAGTTTCAAGTTTTTGATTTAGACAATACCCTACTTAAAACTTTTAAGCACCTTTTTACAAAACCCGAAGTGGTTGTAGAAAGTTATATATCCGGCGCTCGAAAAAAGTACATGAACCCTGTTAGTTTTTTTGCCATCGCAATTACCCTTTCAGGGGTTTTATTTTTTGTTCTTAGGGATATTTATGAGCTAGATATCACAAAAAGTAGTTTCAGCAATGCTGACTCACCAAATATGGATTTTGTGTTTGACTATCAAGCCATTCTCTCGTATTTAAATGTTCCAATATATGCAGTACTTACTTGGCTGCTGTTTTTAGATAAAAACAAACTTAATTATACCGAACACTTGGTCACTAATGCATATACCACTGGGCAGGCTTCTTTTGTTCAAGTTGCTCTAGGTTTAATCCTTTTTAGCATATTTGATTTACAATTTGAAACCTTTAATTGGTTTTTTCTATTGGGTTCTATTATCTACCAATTTTATGTTTTTAAAAGAATCCATAAAACCGGAATCGCAAGTACCATTTTAAGGGCCTTTGCCTATTTCTTTATGATGCTCATAGTCTTCATAGGCATTGGAATTCTTGTTGTTCTAATCGGATTTATTTCCGGTAATCTGAGTCTAGAAGATTTTAGACCAAAGTAAATCAAGCAACCTCTTCCTCAGCTAAAAATTGAGCTTCATATAAATCGCTATAATAACCTCCTTTTTCAAGAAGTTCTTTATGCGTGCCATTTTCAACGATTTGCCCTGCATCCATAACCAAAATTTTATCCGCCTTTTTGATCGTTGCCAAACGGTGCGCGATAATTATGGAAGTTCTTCCTTCGGTTATCTTTTCTGTTGCCTGTTGTATGAGTTGTTCAGAATACGTATCTATGGAAGATGTCGCTTCATCCAATACCAAAACACTAGGATTACTTACATAAGCCCTTAAAAAAGCTATTAGCTGTCTTTGTCCACTAGAAAGCATTGTTCCACGTTCTTTCACGTTGTATTCATAAGCACCTGGCAGACTAGAAATAAATTCATGAACTCCAATCTGCTTTGCGGCAGCTTCAATATCATTAACGTCTATGGTTTCATCTTTTAAGGATATATTGTTTGCGATGGTATCTGCAAAAAGAAAAACATCTTGCAACACAACCGCGATATGTGAACGAAGTGACTCCAAGGAATATTCTTGAATATTGATATCATCTATTAGAATTGTTCCTGAGTTTATTTCATAGAAACGGTTTAAAAGATTTATAATGGTAGACTTTCCTGCACCGGTGGAACCAACTATGGCTATGGTCTCCCCCGCTTTAACTTCAAAGGAAATTCCATGAAGTACTTCCTCGTCTTCAATATACCCAAAACGTACATCAGAAAATTTAATATAACCTTTCATGCTTTCCTTTTCAAGGGTTCCTTCGTTTGAAATTCTACTTTCGGTGTCTAGAATGTTAAAAACCCTATTCGCGGCCACCATACCCATTTGAAGTGTATTGAATTTATCAGCAATATGTCGTAATGGCCTAAAGAGCATGCCTGAAAAAAGGATAAAAGTAAAAATATCGCCATACTCCTCGGCGTTAATTCCATTGACATTTTGAAGCCCACCGAACCATACGATGAGACCAATACTAACCGCACCCAATAATTCCGCTACTGCAAAGAATATCGAATTGTACCAGACCGTGCGTAACCATGCGTTTTGATGTTTTTCGTTAATCTCCCTAAACTTTTCTTTCTCAATTTCTTCTCTGTTGAACAATTGCACGATTTTCATACCCGCAATACGTTCTTGTACAAAAGAATTTAAATTAGATACTTGCGCCCTCACTTCTATAAAGGCAGATTTCATTGCTTTTTGAAATAATCGAGTTGCGTAAAGAATAAGCGGTAGTATCGCAAAAACAATTAGTGCCAATTTCCAGTTCATCACTAGCATAATTATGGCTACTACAAGCATTTTTAAAAGGTCGGCAACAATAACAAAAAAACCTTGACTAAAAATTTCTCCAATGCGCTGCATATCAGCAACTGCCCTTGTTACTAAAATACCTATGGACGAGTTATCAAAATAGGTCATTTTAAAACCCATTATTTTTTCAAACAAACGTATTCTTATATCCTTAATAACAGATTCGCCCAAAAGATTTGCATAATAGGTAAACAGCAATTGACAGGTAACTTCACCAATAAGCACCCCCAACATTGCCATTACCAAAAATAGAAGCCGCTCAGAATCTCTATTGGTTATTGCGTTATCAACGACGTCGCCAATAATAAGCGGCGTAAATACTGAAAAGGCGGAAAGTAGAATTGCAATAAAAGCAACCCCATAAAAAGTAATACTATAAGGTCTCGTGTGCTGAAAGACACGCCTGAACAATCTAAAATCAAATGCTTTTCCGGTTTCTTTATCTTGGCTCATTTAGTTCTATTTTCTGGATATAAAACCTTGGTCAAATATAGCCCTTTTGCAGGCACTGAAGCTCCTGCCCGGCTTCTATCTTTGCTTTCGATTATTGCTCTGACGCCTTCTGGCTCTATTTTTTTTAGGCCTACTTCTAAAAGGGTACCCACTATTGCGCGTACCATATTTCTTAAAAATCTATCCGCCGTAATTGTAAACACCAACTTATCCCCCTTTTTCTCCCAAACTGCCTTCTTTAATTTACAAATAAAGGTTTTTACATCGGTATGTGATTTTGAAAAACATTCAAAATCTTTATACTCTATTAAAATCTCAGCAGCCCTATTCATTGCATCAACATCTAAGGTCGACCATATAAAATGACTGCTTTCAATATAAAAGGGATTCTTTTCTTGGGTAATCCAATATTCGTAAGTACGTTCAATAGCATCAAATCTAGCATGAGAAGTATCATCTACTCGAAAAATATCTGTAATGGCAATATCCGCGGGCAGATAACTATTTACCCTATTTACTAAATCAGTGGTGTTTTCTATTTCAGAAAAATCAAAATGACCGAACATCTCCTTTGCATGAACCCCAGCATCTGTTCTGCCAGCACCTACTATATCAACTTTTGCCCGTAAAAGCATAGAAAGCGCCTCTTCTAAAACTTGCTGCACCGTAATGGCGTTGGGCTGTCTTTGCCAACCATGATAAGCTTTTCCGAAATAAGAGAATTGGATAAAATATCTCAAGGCAAACAGCTATTTTTAGCAGAACAAAGATACTTGAATCTGTCGCATGGCAGATAATGCCAAGTCTTTTTAGCATATTTTTAGCGTTATGAAACGAATTCTATTGCTTTCAGACACCCACGGCCATATGGATAATGATATCTTAAAATATGCCAGACAGGCTGACGAAATTTGGCATGCCGGGGATATCGGCAGCTTAGAAGTCACGGACACTTTAAAAAGCGTAAAACCGGTTCGTGGAGTGTATGGTAATATTGACGATCATATCATTCAAAAAGAATTTCCTGAAAATAATCGTTTTTTTTGTGAGGGGGTTGACGTTTGGATAACCCATATTGGTGGTTACCCAACTAAGTACAACACCCGTGTTCGGGAAGAGATTAGAAAAAACCCTCCTAAGCTCTTCATTTGCGGGCACTCTCATATTCTTAAGGTGATGAACGACAAAAAGCTCGATTTGCTCCATATGAACCCTGGTGCTTGTGGAAAATACGGTTTTCACCAGGTTCGTACGATGCTTAGGTTCATCATTGATGAAAAAAAAATAAGTGACCTAGAAGTCATCGAATTAGGTAGCAGATAGGTATGAAAAAACTACTGACACTTTTATATATTTTGATGCTTTGTGCCTGTAACGGGCAGACTACTGCCATCTCTGAATCAACGGTGACCGTCTTGGTTTTAGGCACTATCCAAGATGCTGGCAGCCCTCATATAGGATGCAAAAAAACATGCTGTTCTAAGCTATTTCAAAATCCAGATTTCGATAGAAAGGTCGTCTCTTTGGGCGTAATTGACCATGAGCATGAGAAGACCTATTTATTTGAAGCGACCCCAGATATGCCAGCGCAGTTGAAATTATTGAAAGAGCACGCTCAAATTGCTTCAGAAACACCATCGGGTATTTTTGTTACACATGCCCATATTGGGCATTATACTGGCTTAATGTATTTAGGAAGGGAAGCCCTCGGCGCTCAAAATGTTCCTGTATATGCAATGCCAAAGATGAAGTCATTTATCGAAAATAATGGCCCGTGGAGCCAATTGGTAAACTTAGAGAACATCGAACTAAAAGGGCTACAGCACAACGAAGAAGTGAAGTTAACTTCAAATGTTACGGTAATTCCATTCTTGGTGCCCCACAGAGATGAATTTTCTGAGACGGTGGGTTACAAAATTATTGGCCCTAATAAATCCATTCTTTTTATTCCGGATATTAACAAATGGTCTAAATGGGACATAAATATTATCGACGAAATCAAAGATGTCGATTTTGCGTTTTTGGATGCTACCTTTTATGATGGAGCGGAACTGAACAATCGTGATATATCGGAAATTCCGCACCCTTTTATTATCGAAAGTTTAGAACTTTTTAAAAAGCTTTCAAAAGCGGAAAAAGATAAAATTCATTTTATCCACTTTAATCACACAAATCCTGTTCTAAATGAAGAAAGTAGGCAAACATCTACAGTCTTAAATCAAGGTTTTCACATCGCGCAATTCGGGCAAAGAATTCGTTTATAAATTGTAATGCCCTTTTGTAAGAAAAGACAATTTTGTCGTCTAAGATGTCAAACAATTTTAGACAAAACATGAAAACACAAAATTTAAGATTTATTGCAATTGCTTTTCTTTTTATGCTTGCTTCGTGCTCAGAAAAAGCAAAGAAAACCAGTGAAAAAGTTGAAGCTATCGTCGAAACAAAGACGGCCCCTGAATATACCACGGCCGACCCACAAAGCATATTGGCCGCCATTGAATATGCCCATGGTGGTTGGAGAGACCTCTGGAAAAAGAAAGATGTACAATACACATACAACTACCACAGCACAGATGCGAATAAAACGGATATTTCTACCGAACGCTATATTTTTAGTTCTGAGGCTTCTTACGGACATTACACCAAGCACGAAATCAATGTAATGCCAGGTGTCTCAGGTGAAGTAACACAGTGTTTTGACGGTAAAGAAACCATGGTTCTAGTCGATGGTACCGTAACAGAAGACCAGCAAGCAAATGTGGTAGGCGATTTTTTAAGAAAAGCCAATTATTTCTGGTTTGTAATGCCCTACAAATTAAATGACGAGGGTACAATTACTACCTATTTAGGTCAAGAAGCGTTAAACGGTACAACATATGATAAATTAAACGTGACCTATGACCCAGAGATTACAGGTAAAACTCAAAACGACAGCTATGTGCTTTATGTAAACCCCGAAACCAAATTAATAGACCGTTTTTATTTTTCACTCCCTTTTATGGGTGTCAACGAACCTTTAATAATTGCAGATTATGAATATAAAGATGTTGAAGGTCAAATGATAGCGACCAAACGCAGTTATTATATGCCTAGCGAGAATGGCTATGCAAAAGCTCCTAATCTTGTTCAAACACTTACCAACATTTCTTTTGACAATGGTTTCACAGTAGAAAATTTAATGGCTTCTGCCGATTAAATTTGGTCCTAAGCTCCGATTACCTTATAATATTTAAGCAAAAAACCCCGATGTTACCATCGGGGTTTTTACGCACTAATACTACTAAGATGTTAGGTTTAACGCAAACGATCAACAGATTTTACAAGATCTTCATCCTTTTTGATAGCTCTGTTGGCCAGAACTAGAAAAACGATAGAAAATACAGGAATCAGCATCCCAATACCCTTCTCAGAGACCGCCGTCTCTCCGGATAAATTTAGCGACCGGTAAACGAAAAATCCTAGTAAAAAAAGATTTAATATCATATTCAATCTGTTCAGCACAAATTGATTTTGTCTTTTCTTAAAAAGAAATATAGCTATAATTGCCATTAGCGAAATTGCATAAAAGGCAATAGAAATCAACATATCGTTTTTAGCAAAAATTTCACCGTTTTCAGTTTCTCCCCATAGGTTTAAAAAAAACGGCACAACACCTGCCAAAAGTGCCACAAACAGTAAATATAACGTCTGAATTCTCTGAATCATTGCTTATTTCAGTTTCTGATGGGCAAAAATACGTGTCTTTTCGATAAATAACAGTCCATCTTTAAAAATAATTTGTATCATTGTACTGTTATTATCAAGTATACTTACCCGGGAACATCTTTCCTAATTGTAATATTCCAATAACAATTTACTTCAAAATTAGATAACAAGTTTAACTTATTGATTACTTAATGTTCGAGATTTCAGATCTAAAAGCAAAAAAGCTTCCTGAATTACAGGAAATAGCAAAGGGATTAAATATTCCTAAATTCAAGACCACCAAAAAACTGGATTTGGTCTACCAAATTTTAGATGTACAAGCATCTAACCCAAAAGCTGTAGCCCAAGCTGCACCTTCTTCAGATACTAAAGAAGAAAAACCAAAACCGAGACCAAGACCTAGGCAGGCAAAAAAGCCAGTTGAAAAAATCGAGACCAAAGCAAAAGAAGCTGTTAAAACAGACAACCCTAGTTCAGATAACACAGAGGTTTCTCAAGAAAAACGAGAGCCACAAAAAAATAGTCCCAATCAAAAAAGGGAACAACACAAACCCAATCCACAACACAAAAATCAAAATCGCAAGCCTAACCCTAGGCCACAGCACGAGAAAAAGAGCAGCAATTTTGATAAAGATCTAAAAAACAGATACAAAGAACCAGAATTTGAATTCGATAGTATCATTGAAAGCGAAGGGGTTCTTGATATCATGCAAGATGGATATGGTTTTTTAAGATCATCGGATTACAACTATTTATCATCACCAGATGATATTTATGTATCGCAATCTCAGATTCGTCTATTCGGATTAAAAACCGGGGATACCGTTTTAGGAAATGTAAGACCACCGAAGGAAGGTGAAAAATATTTTCCACTGATTAAGGTGAGCAAAATTAATGGTATTGATCCAAAAGTTGTTCGCGACCGGGTTTCTTTTGAGCATTTGACACCATTGTTCCCTCAAGAGAGATTTAAACTAGCGGAACGTCAGGCTTCTATTTCAACAAGAATCATCGATTTGTTCTCTCCTATCGGAAAAGGACAACGTGGTATGATCGTTTCTCAGCCTAAAACCGGTAAAACGATGTTGCTAAAAGACATTGCCAACGGAATTGCGGCCAACCACCCAGAAGTCTATCAAATTATATTATTGATTGATGAAAGGCCCGAAGAAGTTACCGACATGCAGCGTAATGTAAGAGGAGAAGTAGTAGCATCTACTTTTGATAAGGAAGCCACAGAACACGTTCGTGTTGCAAATATTGTTCTTGAAAAAGCAAAACGTTTAGTAGAATGTGGTCATGATGTAGTCATTCTTTTAGATTCCATTACACGTTTGGCCAGAGCATACAACACGGTACAACCAGCTTCTGGTAAGGTATTAAGTGGTGGTGTCGATGCAAATGCACTGCACAAACCAAAACGTTTCTTTGGGGCGGCCCGTAATATAGAAAATGGAGGGTCTTTATCGATTATCGCAACAGCATTGACCGAAACTGGCTCTAAAATGGATGAAGTTATCTTTGAAGAATTCAAAGGTACTGGTAATATGGAACTTCAGTTAGATCGTAAGATTGCTAATCGAAGAATATTCCCGGCGATTGATCTTACTTCTTCCAGTACTCGTAGAGATGATTTATTATTGGATGAGTCCACAATTCAACGTATGTGGATTATGCGAAAATATTTAGCCGATATGAACCCCGTTGAGGCCATGGAGTTTATTGAACAACGTTTTAAACAAACCAAAAACAATGAAGAATTTTTAATGACAATGAATCAATAAAAATTTCTCTTGAGAATAATAAAGGCCCTATCTATAATAATAGTTAGGGTTTTTTCTTGATTTCTCTTTAAAGAAAAACCCTATCTTTAAATCAAGATTCCCCCATCTAATTGTAAACATTTAACCATTTACTTATGAAAAACAATCAAAAATGGGTTCTTGCCCTTTCATCCATTCTAATTTTAGTTGCCACTTCATGTTTAGAAAAACCAAAAGAGGAAAAAGAAAAACATGAACAAGAAGAGGAAATTACTAAAGCGCCGGAAGGAATAATTACGCTAGCTGAAGCAGATACGCTCTATGTGAATTATACTAAAAATAGAGCTGATGCTATTTTAGAGTTTGAAACAAATAGACAAGAAGAGGAAGAAGCAAAGCCTTTTATACCCTCTCGTTTTGTATCTTTTAATGTAAAAGACCTTAAGAGTTATATTGCTTATGTAGAGAAAAAAGCTAAAGCGGGTGGAACCGAAGTTGATAGTCTGAGGGTTTATTTGGGTAATTATGGCACCAAAAAGAAAGGATGGAAAAAGAAAAATAGGAATACCGTTTTCTTTGTTCCTGCAGCGCAAGTAGATGGTGATTATGGGGGAATTTATATTGGTGCGGATGGCAGTGCAAAATTATTATATGATTATTGGTCCAACGAAATAAAAAGTCAAAAATCTAAGGCAAGTATACTTCCTTCCTTGAATACATTGTTTTATCAAGATGAGAGTCTGATTTTGAATGAAGGTGGATTATCCCCGCCTCCAAAAACTGACTTCTAATGGATGAAATTATTGCGTTTTTAGGTGCCTATTGCTTTATTTTAGTTTACGGGTTAACCTTGATAATTTCAATTTACTACTATAGGAAGTATTTTGATACGGTATTAAAATACTTCCCCATTATTATAGCTTATACTTTTTTTAATGAGTTATTGGGTGTACTAATCAGGGATTTTAATCATTTTCAACTTATATCAGAAGAAAATTATGCTACTCATAATACTGTAATATACAATATATACAATTTTATTTTTTTTCTATACTTCTTATACCTTTACCATCATTCAATAAAATCTAAAGGCAAAAAAAATATAATTAAAGTCGGTGCCGTTCTCTTTTTAATAAGTACGTTGACAAATTCTATTCTACAGAATTTTTCTGTTTACCCGCAATTATACTCGTATTTAACGGGAGTATTCGTGTTGATTTTAAGTATACTTTTATATTTAAGCGATTTAAACAAACACCATACTAACATTCCAAAAAAATATAATTTACTGGTATGGATTTCTTATGGTTTACTTGCATTTAATATCTATTATTTCCCCGTTAAACTTGTACGGAATATAAATTTTGATTTTTACGCGGCGTATTTAAATAAATCTCACTTATTTATGATTGTATTAATGTACATCTTATTCAGTACTGGTTTTATTATCAGTAAGAGAAGGGCTTTCCGCTAAACCAATAATTTGATAGAATTTCTAATAAGTAGTTTTTTTATCCCGGTATATTTTATTGCCTGGGTCATTTCAATGCTTACCTACAAAAAGTATTTTGATACAGTAATGCGTTTCTTTCCAATCTTTATCGCCTATACCTTTTTTACGGAAACCTTAGGTTACTTCATCGTAAACTTTGAAGAATTTAGCTTTTTTGAAGAAAAGGAATATGCCTGGCACAATGTTATCATTTATAACATCTATTCCATTTTAAGCTTTCTATTTTTTTTCTGGATGTATTGGAAATTAGTATTCAATAGAAAATATAAAAAGACTATTCTTTTTCTTTCTCTACTGACTACGATTTCATTTATAGTAAACGCTCTACTTCAAGACCCCATGCATACGGGACTCTATTTCGCAGATCTAATTTCCTCATATTCCCTATTGCTAACCATTATACTGTACTTCAAAGACAAAAAGGAAAAAGGATTTCCTTTAATCCAACCAAACAACCTTATGTTTTGGGTAAGTTCAGGGTTTTTTATTTTTTACCTTGTCTTTCCACATTTATTCTTTGTAGGCTTCGAATTTCCAGAAATCTGGATAACCTATAATTTTAGAAAAATTCTGCAGGTATTCATTGTGATCATGTACACGCTTTTCTGTATTGGTTTTCTTAAAAGTAAACGACGTGATTTTAGGTGATATATAGACAATAAAAAAGCCCCAACTAAGTAGTTAGGGCTCTAAATATTGAGATGATAAAGCGTTACAATGTTGCAACTTTTGTCATCAATTTACTTTTTAAGTTAGCAGCTTTATTAGAGTGAATGATATTGCGTTTTGCCAATTTATCTATCATACTAACTACTGATGGCAACAAAGTCTCTGCGGCCTTTTTATCTTCTTCACTACGAAGTTTCTTAATAGCATTACGCACTGTTTTGTGCTGGTATCTATTACGTAAACGTACTGCTTCGTTTCTTCTAATTCTTTTTAATGCTGACTTATGGTTTGCCATTACTTTTATTTAAAATGTGAAATACAAATCGAAAAAAAATCAACTTATACCTCGTTTATAGTTTTTATTAGTAGCCCGTAGGGGAATCGAACCCCTGTTACCAGGATGAAAACCTGGCGTCCTAACCCCTAGACGAACGGGCCATTAAGATTTCAAATCGTTTTAGTTCTTGGTTCGAACAAAAGCCAAACCTATTAACTAAAACTATTCGTAGCCCGTAGGGGAATCGAACCCCTGTTACCAGGATGAAAACCTGGCGTCCTAACCCCTAGACGAACGGGCCATTATAATTAGAACGTGGGTGCATTGCTGCAAGCCTAAAAATATCAATTTATTCTAAAGGCGGGTGCAAAAATACAACTATTTTTAACTATTGCAAGAGCTAAATATATTTTTTAGTATGCTTTCGCAAACAATACGCGATAAGGAGAAGGTTTTCCTGTCACTATACATTCTCCAACCACTTCTTTTACATCAATGGGGATACATCGAATTGTAGCCTTTGTCTCTTCCTTAATTTTATCTTCGGTCTCCATAGTACCATCCCAATGAGCAGAAATAAAACCACCTTTCTCTTCTAAAACTTTTTTGAATTCTTCATAAGAATCAACCTCCGTGATATGACTTGCTCTATGGTCTAAAGCCTTCTTATAAATGTTTTTCTGAATCTCATCCATAAGTGATATTACCCTTTCTACCACCTCATCTGCTGGCACTGACTGTTTCTCAAAAGTGTCGCGTCTGGCAACTTCAAAAGTCCCATTTTCAATATCGCGTTGACCAATTGCCAAACGCACCGGCACCCCTTTAAGCTCATATTCATTAAACTTAAAACCTGGCTTATGTGTATCTCTACTATCGAACTTCACCGAAATTCCTTTAGAACGAAGTTCTTTTACCAAAGGATTCACTTTTTCAGATATTACATCTAATTGCTCTTGTCCTCTGTATATTGGCACTATCACCACTTGAATCGGAGCCAGTTTTGGTGGAAGCACCAAACCTTTATCATCACTATGCGTCATGATCAACGCGCCCATCAAACGTGTGGAAACTCCCCACGAAGTAGCCCAAACATAATCTTGTTTTCCTTCCTTATTCGCAAATTTAACATCAAAGGCCTTAGCAAAATTCTGCCCTAAAAAGTGAGAGGTACCTGCCTGAAGTGCTTTTCCATCTTGCATTAAAGCCTCGATACAAAATGTTTCAATGGCACCTGCAAAACGCTCACTCTCTGTTTTTGTACCCTTAATAACCGGAACGGCCATAAATTCTTCCGCGAACTCGGCATATACATGCATCATTTGCTCAGCTTCTTGCATTGCCTCATCTTTGGTCGCATGGGCGGTATGACCCTCTTGCCACAAAAATTCAGCAGTACGTAAGAAAAGGCGTGTACGCATTTCCCAGCGCACAACATTGGCCCATTGGTTAATTAATAATGGTAAATCACGGTAAGATTGTATCCATCTGCGATACGTATCCCAGATAATAGTTTCTGAAGTGGGTCTTACTATTAACTCTTCCTCTAATTTTGCGTCTTCATCGACAACAATTCCACTTCCATCCTCGGCATTTTTAAGTCTATAATGAGTAACAACAGCACATTCTTTTGCGAAACCCTCTACATGGCTTGCTTCTTTGCTGAGATACGATTTTGGTATAAAAAGTGGAAAATAGGCGTTTTCGTGTCCTGTCTCTTTGAACATTTTATCTAACTGGGCCTGCATTTTCTCCCATATCGCAAAACCATAGGGTTTAATGACCATACAGCCACGTACGCCAGAGTTTTCGGCAAGGTCAGCTTTTACAACAAGTTCGTTGTACCATTTGGAATAATCTTCCGCTCTGCTTGTTAAATTTTTACTCATTAATTATAGTTTGGCACAAAACTTGTGATTAAGTTAACAGAAAAATAGAGCGGTAAAACTAACTATTTTTACTATGTTCAACAATAAAATTTAAAAGATGGATAATACTTTACCCCGCCAAAAATTTCAATTTGTCCTAACATCGTTGTTAGGCGTCCTCTTTCTAGCGTCTTGTGGTTCGTACCAACAAGCATCCTATTATGAGAACGATGGTATTTACGCCAGCGGAAATCGTACCGTAGCAGTAGAAAAGAGATCACCAGAAGCGGTTAGAACCCAAGAATTGGAAACTAACACCTATGGAGAATACTTCGGTCAAAGAGCAGATCAGTATGCCGAAATTTTGGATAGTGAGGTTTTTACAGATATTGATGGTTATACTAGTAATGGGGTAAATGATACACTTCAAGTAGGTGAACAAACCGACTATTTTGCCTACAATAACAATTATGAGGGAAATCCAGGTTGGGGCGATAATCCTACGAGTATAAATATAAACGTCTATGATAATGGTTGGAACAACTGGGGCTGGGGCGGAGGCTTCGGTTGGGGCTGGAACGACCCTTGGTTATGGAATGGTGGATTTGGATGGGGTTGGAACAATCCATGGAGATGGAACCGTTGGAACAGATGGGGCTGGGGCGGCGGCTTCGGATGGAATAACTGGGGCTGGAACAACTGGGGTTGGAATGGAGGCTTCGGATGGGGCTGGAATGCCGGCTTTGGCTGGGGCGGTCATTATGGATGGAATAGATTCAACAACTTCAACAACCGCGGATTTTACAACAACTATGCGTATAATAGAACCCGAAGAGGTTACAACAATAACAACAGGGTTGCTAGCAATTCTTTACGTGGAAGATCAAATTTAGGTGCCAGAACTGGTTCTTCAAACAGGTATCGTTCGAATTCAGGTCGTTCTAGTGTCACAAGAAGCAACTCGGCAACATCAAGAAGCTCTAGAAGTCATGTTTCTGCTAGAAGGTCTGTAAGTTCAGATGCTATCGCTAGAAATAGAAATTTTAGAAGTAGCCGTAGTACAAGATCTGTACCTAGATATAGCGGTATTACACGTTCTAATCAAACATACAGAAGTACAAGCCCAAGAAGTAGCGGATATCGAAGTTCTACTTCGGGTAGAAACCCTTCGTATAGAGGCTCAGCGACAGGACGTAGTACTTCAAGATACCAATCTTCAGGAAGAACTGCACCAAGAAGTAGTGGTTACAGAAGTTCTTCTAGAGGCAGTTCACGAAGCTCAGGCTATCGAAGTTCGGGTAGCAGCTCCAGAAGTTCTGGATACAGAAGTTCAGGAAGCTCCTCAAGAAGCAGCGGAAGTTTTAGAAGTTCAGGTGGCTCATCGCGCAGTAGCGGAAGTTTTAGAAGTTCATCTGGAGGTTCTAGATCTTCAGGCGGAAGATCTTCTGGAGGAGGAAGAAGCAGCGGAAGAAGAAACTAAATTCATCAAACAAATTTTAGAGCAATGAGAAAGCTATTTATTTTAAGCTTGGGAATGCTATGCACTTTCGTGAGCGCCCAAAATATAAACGACGTAGTAAGATATAGCAGTGACAATCTTCAAGGAACAGCTAGATTTCAAGCCATGGGAGGCGCCTTTGGAGCATTAGGAGGTGACTTGTCATCGCTAAACATAAATCCTGCGGGTTCTGCTGTTTTTAATTTTAGTGAGTTTACCGTCACAGGTTCCAATTACAATCGTGACAACAGTGCTATTTATGGAAATAGAACGTTGAATACAGACTTAAATTCACTTGAAATTAATCAAGTAGGCGCTGTATTTGTATTTAAGGCTTCTGATGACAATCCGTGGAAAAAAATATCCTTAGCCGTGAATTATGACTTGGTACAAAACTTTGATAACCAGTTCAGCGCTGCTGGAAGTTCTACAGAGGGATTAGATAATTACTTCTTAAATTTTGCACAAGGGCAAGAACTTAGAAACCTTAGAACATTTGAAGGCGAACGAGCTGATGATGCCTATTTAGATATCGGATCTTCGCTAGGTTTTGGTGCCCAACAGGCTTTTTTAGGTTTTCAATCGGGCTTGATCGAGCCAAATGAGGATGTTGATGAAAATACTAGCTACTTTTCAAATGCACAGTATGCTAACCTAGATCAAGATTACACACAGGTAACTAGCGGTTACAACAGTAAGTTTACCTTAAATTTAGCCGGTCAATATCAAGAAAATCTATATTTGGGCGCTTCATTGAATTTTCACTCGGTTTTTTACGAGAAGTCAACAACGTTCAGTGAAACCGGCTATGACCCAGCTTCTGATGTACAATTTGCAGCGTTTGATAACTTTTTACAGACCGAAGGAAACGGCTTTTCGTTCAGTTTAGGTGCTATTGCCAAATTGAACGATAATATTAGAGTCGGCGGTAGTTACCAATCGCCTACATGGTATAGCCTAACCGACAATATTTCACAACGCATCAGTGTGACTTCACCTGTGGCGAATCCTAATTTGGATTTAATCAATTTTAATCTAGTCAGCATATTTCCTGACTACAATATCAAAACACCATCTAAACTTACAGGTAGTGCCGCGATTGTATTTGGAAAGGAAGGCTTGTTAAGTTTCGACTATGGCTACCAAGATATGTCGAAGGCTGAACTGAGGCCCACTTCTGACCCTGCTTTTGCTGGTGAAAACGATTTAATAGCCGAGCAACTAAGAAACGTTAATAGCTATAGAATTGGCGGTGAGTATAGAATTGAACGTGTAAGCTTAAGAGCAGGCTACCGTTTTGAAGAAAGCCCATATGAGAATGAATTGATATTGGGGGACCTTATCGGATATTCTGGGGGTATTGGTTATAGTTTTGGTGCCAACCGATTAGACTTGGCCTATAATAGAACGGAACAGGATACCAATGCTTTTTTCTTTGATTCAGGAGCATCAAACTCGGCCATGGTCAATCGTATCAATACGAATGTCAGCCTAGGTTTTACAATGAAATTCTAAAGAAAGATTATTGAAACGGGCCGGCTACTTTGCTGGCCTTTTTTTTATCGCAAAAGCGTAAAATGTCTTCGTGTTGTGCTTGCGACTACTACCCCTTGGTCATTTCTGTCATATTCTAGTTTAAACCAGTAATCGGAAGAAGGAAGTGCGCGCCCATTAAAAGTACCATCCCAACCAGGTGAATTTTCATCTATTTGTTTTAACAATTTTCCATAACGGTCAAAAATGAATACATCAGGATTTGATAACTCCGAAATACCTAATATCTGCCATTCATCATATATACCATCACCGTTAGGGCTGAAAAATTTGGGATAACCAACTACCAAAAAGTCCTCCTCTACCATACCACAACCATTCTTATCATTTATAATTACGGTATTTAAACCTGGGGGTACATCAAGAAATATTGCTTCATCTTGGAACTCCCCACCATTTATAGCATACTCGTAATCTCCTGTTGTGAGTGTCGTTATCTCAATGTCATAGGTATCCACCTCAGGATTATCCCTTAAATCTTCAACAATAATAACCTCATCAAGTTCTGGTGTGGGGAAGAATGTAATTAAAATATCATCTACAATATCTCCAAAAGGTGTTTCGATTGTTACAAAATAACGCCCCGAATTAGGACTAGTAACCGTATACTCAAATTCGGCCGGTCCACTTAAAAGATTTGCATTATCTAAGGTACCGTCATCATCGGTATCTACAGACCAAGTAACATTGTTTACATTTGGTCCTGCAGGGGAATTTCTAGCATTCAACACGATATCTGGGTCGCCTTCACATGCAACAATGTCCAATCCTAAAAACTCATCTCTCAAGGTGCAATCCAAGGCAGTATCTTGATCTGCATCTACGGACGAACCTGTAAAGGTTAAAGAAAATGGTTCTGGATCACCATCAAAATTGGTGTTGTAGTTATTTATGAATAAATAATAGAGTTCTCCTGCAACCACATCTAACCACTCATCATATGTATTTTGACTTCCTTTTACAAAGGGCGCACCAACTTGTCCGTTTCCTGGGTTAACACCAATACCGGTAAAGCCTGTGGAGTTCACTTCGTAGTTACAACGGATTGGCTGTGCCGTTCCGTCACCAATAATCGTACAATAATTTTGACCATCTGTTTGATCAAAAGGCCCATAAAGTGCAAAATCCCACTCTGCCGTGGCGGACAATGTTTCAATGTCAAAACCTATCTGACCGTCCGTGCCTGCCCTAAAAACAAACCAAGAGGTATTGTTCTCTATGTTGGCGGAAGCTACGCTACCTTTTTCTAAACAACCTGTTTGTCGTATTACATCGGCATCAAATTCATCGATATCGCCACTACCATCAACAAATGGCATAATAGGTTCACCATCGGCACATACAGGTATGGCCGTTCGGCAATCCCCAGAATTTGCGGTTTGGGCAGTTAATCCTATTGAAAAAAGGAAAAAAAAGCAAGTAGCACTAAATAGTGTTCGCATAGTAGTGTGGGGCTAATGTTATGCTTTCAGTTATCTTACATAACTACCAAAGTGCACCATTTAGTATGTTTAAACCGAAAAAAAATACAGTTAATCGATAAAATGCATTCTAGCTATTTTAAAGCAAGCCATTTTATCGTCGTAGCGAGAAATTCTTCTGTAAAAATTTATCCACAAGTCTAGTACCGTTATCGTCTAAATAACTCAGCTTAAACCAATAATCAGATTCCGGCATTTGTTGACCAGAAAAGGTGCCGTCCCAACCGGGATCGTTTGCATTTAATTGTTTAATTAATTTTCCGTAACGATTGTATATCGAAATCACAGGCTCATTTAAATACTCCATTCCCTCAATGCGCCAACTGTCATTTATGCCATCTCCGTTAGGGGAAAAATAAGCGAAGTACCCCACAACTGCTATTTCTTCCGTAACCACGCCGCAACCATTTAAATCTCTCATAAAAACCGTATGATTTCCAGGTAATACATCTTCAAATATCGGTTCTGTTTGAAATTCTCCATCATCTAAACGGAATTCAAAATCACCATCGAGCTCGGTTAGTATAGTTACTGTGTTAGAGATGCTAAAACCATCAATCTCAAAAGCGCTGATTTCAGGAGAAATTGAGGTAATTACTTCAATAGTTCTGGTACGTACGCAGTTTACGTTACCTTGAGAGGTAGTAGCGGTTAGAATATAAGTTCCTGGTTCCGATACGGTAATAGATGGCGTTGTTTGGCCCGTATTCCATGAATATGCGTAATTCGGATTTGATGTTGCTTGGCCAATAGTGGCCGTAGAGCCATCTTCGCAAAGAAAAAGTTGCTGATCTAGATCAAGAATTGGAGCTGCAATACCTTCAAATTCAAAACTTTGAGATGCATCATAGCAATTTGGGTTTTCTAAAGAACTTACTCTTACGAAAATGGTTTCAACCCCTGTTGTTTTTTCATATTTTTTAGGCAGTTCGTTTATACCCATTTGAGCGTCGGCCAAAGAACTATAATAACCAACTAAAAAACTATTGGCGTCTTGCCCGTTTAAGGCTTCCATATCTTTCTGGCCTAGGTCATAAGGCACATCTGCACTGACACAAACAACCTCATGAACTAAAGGCCCTGCAACCGGTCGTGAAGAAAAAGCGACCTGAACATCACTTATAATAGTCTCTGCGCTAGTTATGACTTCAACCCGGTACAAAGCTGCTATATTAATGGTTAAAGTTGAATTTGATTGGTTTTGTATCAATTGAAAACCACTACCAAAATCTCTATACCATCTGTAACTTACAGCATTACTTGTTGTAGCGTCTAATTGCACCGTTTCATTTTCACATGCTACAATCGGAGCACCTAAGAGATTACTAATTATTGAGCAATCCAAGGCATCGGTAGGGTTGGTATTGAAAATATCCCCAGTAAACTGAATTGAGAATCCTGAATCAGAACTTGAAAAATTATTAATTAACAAATAATAGTTTTGACCAGGCTCAACATTGACCCAATCTTCATATTGTAATGATGCCGTATTTCCTGTCGGGTCTTCTCCTACTCCGATAAATTGATTTTCATCTCGATTATCAAAAAAATTACAACGGATAGGCTCTCCTAAATCATTACAATTATCTGCCAGATACAATGCGAAATCCCAATCTTCTGAGGCATCATGACCTATGTTAAATCCTAATTGACCAGAAGCGCTTGTTCTAAATCGATACCAAGAAGAATTCGATTCTATTGCCCCGGTTGTTGTGGCTTCGAGACAACCACTGCGCGTAGCTCCGTTAAAATCGTCAAGACCAAAGCCGTTTGCACCACCATTTGCCGGGGTATTCGAGCAAATGGGCACAGCACTTGAGCAATCGCTTGAAACTTGTGCGTTCAAAAGACCGCCAATACTAATCAATAAAATAAAAAGCGCATACCGCTTAGGCATAAGTACTTATTAATTGGGGTGTTACAAATTTAATTTGCTACCACCGTTAACAAGAATTTATGTTGTCAAAGGCTAGAACAGCGATGTTAAATACTGCATTAATGTATATCTTTGCAACCTTTATTAGGTGTGAAATGAAAATAGAGCAAGTATTGGAAGATAACTATGAAGATGTTGGTAACGACCATGTCGGTTCATCTGCGGACACCCCCATGCGAAAAGATGCTTTCGAGTTGAGCGATGAAGAAAAAATTGAGCGCATAAAGAAGAATGTCAGTGACATCATGCATACTTTAGGTCTTGACTTAACGGACGACAGCCTAAGCGGCACACCGAATAGAGTCGCCAAAATGTATGTAAAAGAAATTTTCGGAGGATTAAATCCTGATAAAAAACCAAATTCATCAACTTTTGACAATAAGTACAAGTATGGCGAAATGTTGGTCGAAAAAAATATTACACTCTATTCTACCTGCGAACATCATTTATTGCCAATAGTTGGCCGAGCTCATGTAGCCTATATTTCTGCCGGCACTGTTGTTGGTCTTTCTAAAATGAACCGTATTGTTGATTATTTTGCAAAACGGCCTCAAGTACAAGAGCGTTTGAATATTCAGATAGTAAAAGAACTACAAAGCGTTTTAGGTACCGAAGACGTAGCATGCGTTATAGATGCAAAACATTTATGTGTAAACTCTCGCGGAATTCGTGATATTGAAAGTAGTACTGTAACTGCGGAGTATGGTGGTAAGTTTAAAGAAGAAGCGCTACGCAGGGAGTTTTTAGATTACATCAACCTAGATACCGAATTTTAATGCAATTATTCAGTAGCCAAGTTCTAAAAGTTTATAATTCACTTACTGGAAAAAAAGAACAGTTCAAACCTTTGAAAGAAGGGTACATTGGCATGTATGTTTGTGGCCCGACAGTGTATAGCAATGTGCATTTAGGCAATTGCCGCACCTTCATGTCTTTCGATATGATTTTTCGTTATTTCAAGCATCTTGGCTACAAAGTTCGTTATGTACGAAATATTACTGACGCCGGGCATTTAGAAAATGATGCGGACGAAGGTGAGGACAAGATTGCCAAAAAAGCGAAACTTGAGCAGATAGAGCCCATGGAAGTAGTGCAGCGTTACACGGTAGATTTTCATGAAACTTTACAAAAATTTAATTTTTTACCCCCAAGTATTGAACCGACTGCCACGGGGCACATTATTGAACAAATAGAGATCATTAAGGAGATTCTGGTAAAAGGCTTTGCTTATGAGATAAATGGCTCTGTATATTTTGATGTTGTCAAATTCAATGAAACCAATGACTATGGTAAGCTTAGTGGACGTAAGCTAGAGGATATGATCGCTAACACGCGTGAGCTTACCGCACAAAGTGATAAGAAGAATCCGCAAGATTTTGCACTTTGGAAAAAAGCAGAGGAGCAGCACATTATGCGCTGGCCTTCGCCTTGGGGCGACGGTTTCCCTGGCTGGCATTTAGAATGTACCGCTATGAGCACTAAATACCTTGGGGAGAATTTTGATATTCACGGTGGTGGAATGGATTTAAAGTTTCCGCATCACGAATGTGAGATAGCACAGGCAGAGGCAAGCAATGGACATACGCCCGTTAATTATTGGTTGCATGCCAATATGCTGACCCTGAACGGTAAAAAAATGTCAAAATCTACCGACAATAATATTTATCCGAATGAAATTTTTAGTGGCGATAACAACATACTAAGCAAAGCTTTTGCACCATCAGTAGTTCGCTTTTTTATGCTACAAGCACATTATACTAGTATTTTAGATTTAAGTAATGATGCCTTGTTAGCTTCAGAAAAAGGGTATTACCGGTTAATGGAAGCCTACAAAACTTTAGAAAGTCTAGAAACCGGAAACACGGGCTCCTTTAATTATAAAGCATGGCAACAAAAATGCTATGACGCGATGAACGACGATTTTAACACGCCTATTTTGATTGCACATCTTTTTGATGCCGCAAAACAAATAAACCTAATAAAAGATGGCGGTGAAACAATTTCTGAGGCCGATAAAAAGTTTCTCAAAACTACTTTAGACAATTTTATTTTCGATGTTCTCGGATTAGAAAGCCCAACATCAAAAGAAGGAAAATCGGATACTCTAGCGGGAGTCGTGCAACTCTTAATTCAACTTAGAAATAAGGCTAGAGCCAACAAAGACTTTGCTACCTCAGACCAAATAAGAGATGAGCTTATCGCTTTGGGAATTCAGCTTAAGGATGGTAAAGACGGAACAACTTTTAGCTTAGACTAGTTTGAAAAAAATATTGATAGCCCCGTTTGTATTTTTAGTACGTGCATACCAGCTATTGATTTCCCCTTATACTCCTGCGACTTGTCGTTACAGCCCTACTTGTTCTACGTATACGATAGAAGCTTTAAAAAAACATGGGCTTTTTAAAGGTGGATGGCTCGCAATAAAACGGATTTTTAGCTGTAACCCGTGGGGTGGAAAAGGTTATGACCCTGTACCGTAGAAATACAAATTCAGGAATCAAATTTAAGAGTCAAGTTCAAAACTTCGACAGGCTCAGTTTGACAAAGTTTGTGTGAAAGATTCAAACTCAAACCATGGACCACAATTTTCTGAAATCTAATATCTAAAAGCGGAGCGGTCTAATTTCTATTTATTTATCTTAGTCCAAAAATTATTTGCATGCATTTTTTAGCTTTCAACTGGAATCCAGATGATATTCTTTTCAAGATAGGCTTTGTCCAAATCAAGTATTACAACCTGTTGTGGATTTTAGCTTTTGTTGTTGGATGGTACCTAATGAAACAGATTTTCAAAAAAGAAAATAAGTCTTTAGAAAAGCTCGACTCTCTCTTTGTATATGCGGTGGTTTCAATTATGCTGGGCGCTCGATTGGGGCATGTCATCTTTTATGATTGGGATTACTACCAAGACCACCTTCTTGAGATTTTACTTCCGATACGCGAGAGCGCAGATGGCACCCTATTCGGAATCATTAATGGTTGGGAGTTTACCGGTTTTACGGGATTGGCCAGTCATGGAGCAACTATCGGAGCATTTATAGCATTGTATTTGCTCTCTAGAAAATTTAAGGATATGAGCTTTATGTGGCTTTTAGACAGAGTTGCAGTAGTGAGTTCAATAGGTACCGCTTTTGTTAGGTTAGGTAATTTCTTTAATTCAGAAATCAACGGTAAGGTTGTTGACCAGTCTTTTGCTTTTGCAACGCGTTTCGTTAGAGACTCAGACGACATGCCGGCCTATAAGGCAATGCAATTAACTAAAGAAAAAACAGCCAGTGCTGCTTACAAAGCTATTGAGAACAATCCTGAGTATGCCAGCGTTCTAGAGAGTATCCCCTACCGACACCCTGCGCAATTATACGAAGCTTTCTTATACCTAATTCTATTTGCAATTATGTTTTTCTTTTACTGGAAAACTGATAAAAGTAAAAAACCTGGATTCTTATTTGGGCTATTTATGCTCGGTTTGTGGTCGGCTCGGTTTTTTGTTGAATATTTTAAGAAAAGTCAAGGAGGTTTCGAAGATACCTGGGGAACTTTCACAACAGGGCAGTGGCTTAGTATCCCTATGATTTTAGTTGGCTTGTATTTTATGTTCAGACCTGTAAGTAGTAAGTAGTAAGTAGTAAGTAGTAAGTAGTAAGTAGTAAGTAGTAAGTAGTAAGTAGTAAGTAGTAAGTAGTAAGATGAAATATTTTTTTAAGTATTGTACAATTTTTTTGTCCGTGTTTTTTATAGTTTTTACGTCTTGTAAAGGAGAGAAAAAGACTGAGATAAAGACGGAAACTATTGATTTTACTAAAGAAGGTGAATTATCGATTTTCAAGAAAGATTCGCTTTTGGTTAATCTTGATATTGAAATCGCCGAAACCGATTACGAAACAGAGACAGGATTAATGTACAGGTCATCTATGGAAGAAAAACAGGGAATGCTTTTTATTTTTCCTGATGTGGCCATGCATTCTTTTTACATGAAGAATACCGAGTTTCCTTTAGATATTGTCTTTATAGATGAAAACCTGAAAATTGCCAGTTTTCAAGAAAATGCGCAGCCCTACAATGAAACAGGTCTGTCTTCACAAGTGCCTATTAAATATGTACTAGAGGTAAATGCTGGACTTGCAGAAAAATGGTTATTAGAAGTTAAGGATAGCGTCATTTTTACCAGAAAATAATGGTATCACCTTATCTTTTAGAAGGTCAAAAAAGTCAACGCCTATATTTTCGAAAGATAACACCAGAAGATTATCAACTTTGGCTGCCCTTTTATCAAAATCCAGCTTCAACGCAATACTGGGATGGACTACCTGAAAATCCGGAACAAGCCTGCAAAGAACAATTTAAAAGGATTTTTGAAAGATACGAGCAGCATTTAGGGGGTATGAATGCCTTAGTCCTTAAAACCACCAATGAGCTTATTGGTATGTGTGGCTTATTAATTCAAACTGTTGATAATGTAACAGAATTAGAAATTGGTTATTCTGTTTTGCCCAAATATTGGCGCAAAGGCTTTGCGTTTGAAGCAGCCAAGAAATGCAGGAATTATGCCTTTCAAAACGATTTGACCGAATCACTTATCTCTATTATTCACGTTGATAACATTCCTTCTCAAAAAGTAGCCTTAAAAAATAAAATGCAATTGAACAAAACCACCACTTACAAAGAAAACCCTGTGCATATTTTTAGGGTTACCAAATGAATATTCGTTACTTTTCTCGATAATTTAAACATATAGTTTAGATGAATATCGTCCATTACACCATTCTTATTGATAGTACTTCACAGACCGATACTTTTCTAAATCTGTTGTTAAACGATAAATTACTTCCTGATTTTAGTGAATTGGCAGGAAAAACCGGCGCCTTATTTTCAAGCTCACAAATTGCCCATTATCTTGATAAAGAAGAAAAACATGGCATAAAACTAATTACAAAAAACACTTCGCAATCTTTGATTACCATGAGCAGTGGTGAACGAAAGAAAGCATTGCTCAATTATACTTTAGAAAGCTCACCAGACTATTTGATAGTAGTTAATCCGTTTGATAATTTAGATTATCACTATCAAAAAGAACTTAAGGGAAAACTGCTGACCCTAGCTGCAGATTTACCTATAATCCAAATTATAAACCGAGTTGAGGACTTTTTACCGTTAGCAGCAAATTACGCTAAGTTAGAGGGTGATAAACTAATTCACTTTGATAGTAAAACACATCTTTTTAGTGAGACTATCAAAACAAAAAGCACTTTTTCTAAATTGAATATTCCCAGACCCTTGAATGCCAAATTGTTCACGGGTAATAATCTGGTGAGGCTTAGAAGTGTATCGGTCAGTTTTAATGACAAACCCGTTTTGTCAAATATCAGCTGGCAGATACATTCAGGAGACTTTTGGCAATTAAAAGGCCCTAATGGCAGCGGAAAAAGCACATTACTGGCTATGATAACTGGCGATAGTCAAAAAGGATACGGGCAAGAGCTGTACCTGTTTGGCACTAAAAAAGGAAGTGGTGAAAGTGTTTGGGACATCAAAAAGAATATCGGGTATTTCACACCAGCTATGACCGACAAATTCAGAGGCTATCATACACTAGAAAATATGCTAATTTCAGGGCTTCATGACTCCATCGGACTCTATGTAAAACCCACCGAAATCGAAAAAAGATTGGCATCTGATTGGCTTGAGCTATTGCAGCTATCCGCTAAAAAAACGCAGTACTTTCACCAATTATCCACTACTGAAAAAAGAATGTTACTTACCGCCCGGGCAATGATAAAGCACCCACCATTATTATTGTTAGATGAGCCAACTTCGGGCCTTGACGATTCAAGCGCCCTTCTTTTTGTATCCCTTGTAAATAAAATAGCCAATGATAGTACTACCGCTATTGTTTATGTTTCCCATAGAGAAGAAAAAGGACTGGACCCAAAAAAGGTATTTGAATTGATACCTATAAAAAATGGTTCTACCGGGAAAATCAAGAGCTTTAAATAGTAAGGAGTAGAACCACGTATTCGAGTCAGAAAGGGAATGCACAAAACAAAAAAACCATCTGCAATGCAGATGGCCATTATTTGAGTTAGCTAGTAAAATCTATTCCTTACCGGAAGAAATTCTTTTTTTAAGTGCATCGAACATGATTGGCGTTGCAATAAATACCGATGAATACGTACCAACAATTACACCAACGATCATTGCGAACATAAATCCTCTAAGCGATTCACCTCCAAAGATGAAAATGGCTAAAAGCACTATCAAGGTCGTTAATGAAGTATTTAATGTTCTACTCAGCGTACTATTCAATGCCTCATTCACATTGTTACCTTTATTCCATCCCTTTAGGTTCACAATCTCACGAATACGGTCAAAAACGACCACAGTATCATTTAAGGAATAACCGATTACGGTAAGAATAGCCGCTATAAATGCTTGGTCTATTTCCATATTAAAAGGCATCACAGCACTTGTAAGCGAGAAGATGCCTAATACTATCATAACATCATGAAAAACCGCAACAACAGCTCCTAATGAGAATTGCCATTTTCTAAAACGCAGTAAAATGTATAAGAATACTACCGCTAGCGATCCGATAATAGCCAATAATGCGTTTTTCTTGATATCATCAGCAATGGTAGGACCTACTTTTACAGACTGTAAAATTCCGATAGATTTTTCAGAAGCACCCACCGTAAAGTCTTCAAAAGAAGTACCATCCGGTAAATATTTTTGTAGCGATGTATAAAGCTTATTTTGAATTTCCGAGTCAACTTCAATACCCTCAACATCAACTTTATAAGCTGTGGTAACTTTAATCTGATTGGCATCACCAAATGTTTTTACACTGGCACTACCGAACACATCGTTCAATTCTGACGCTATCTCAGAAGGATTAACAGCCTGTTCAAAACGAATCTGGTACGAACGTCCACCAACAAAATCAACACCTTGCTGTAAGCCTTTTGTCAATAAAGAGAATGCTCCTACACCAACCAAGATTAAAGAGATAACGTAAGCGATTTTTCTTTTTCCTAAGAAATTAATGCTCATGTTCTTGAACAAGTTCTTGGTAATACCGGTTGAGAATTGTAAATCTCTTCCTTTTTTAGAAATGTACCAATCCACCAACAATCTTGTAATAAATATTGCTGTAAACAATGAGGTTACAATACCTATTAATAAGGTAGTTGCGAAACCTTTGATGGGTCCAGAACCGAATATGAAAAGAATAATTGCTGTTAAACCTGTTGTGATGTTTGCATCTAAAATTGAAGAAAGCGCGTTACTAAAACCATCGGCTACAGCTTGCGCCTTGCCTTTACCTCTATCCAACTCTTCTTTAATACGTTCAAAAATAAGTACGTTGGCATCAACCGACATACCAATGGTCAAGACAATACCCGCAATACCAGGTAAAGTCAATACAGCACCTAAACTGGTCAATACGCCAAAAATCAAGACGATGTTGAAAATCAAAGCAATGTCGGCGAAAATACCTGCTTTACCATAATAGAAAATCATCCATAGTAAAACAAAGGCCATTGCAATCATAAATGACATAAAACCACTATCAATTGCTTCTTGACCTAAAGAAGGGCCAACAACTTCTGATTGAATGATTTCTGCTGAAGCCGGTAATTTACCCGCTCTTAAAACGTTTGCAATATCTTTTGTTTCGTTAACTGTAAAGGTTCCTGTTATTTCTGAACGACCACCCGAGATTGGCCCGGTAGAAACACCTGGTGCAGTATATACTTTGTTATCTAAAACAATTGCAATGCCAGTTTGGTTATTGAAAGCGTCACCTGTTAAACGTTCCCATTCTTTAGCACCACGGGTATTCATGGTCATGCTAACCGCAGGCTTATTGAATTGGTCAAATGTATCCTGCGCATCAGAAACCACATCACCACTAATTCTTGGTGTATTATCACGATTGGATTGTAAAGCATAAAGCCCTACAAGTTCAGATTCTGCAGCAGGGCGTTCCCATGCAAACTTTACGAATTGAATATCAGCAGGAAGCAACCTTCTAATCTGCGGCATTTTTAAATATGAATCAATTGCCTCCATATCAGAAATGGCAACTCTAGCTATTGCATTGTTTGTGCCTGGCAATAGTTTGCTTAATAGCGGATTTGCTTCTGTAGTCAAATCCAAAGAATCTTGAGCAACATCCGACAACAAAGAATCTATTTCACTTTCTGGGGTCGATACTTCTTGTTCTTTTTCTTCGGGCTTTAGAATATCACGAAGACGCTCGTTAGCACTGACAAAAAACTGACCTAAACTTGGATTGTTCTGTGGGTAGGTTTCCCAAAACTCTAATTGTGCCGTACTTGAAAGCAGTTCTTGTGCACGATTGATATCGCGCGCTCCAGGCAGCTCTACCAAAATACGTCCAGAATTACCTTCTCTTTGAATATTCGGTTGTGTTACCCCAAAACCATCGATACGTTCTCTAAGAACCTCAAATGCAGAAACGATAGATTCATCAATTTTTTTACGGATAACAGGTTTAACCTCATCATCTGACATTTGAAAATTGATTACATCACTTAGTCCCTTATTGGCAAAAATGTCTGGTGAAGCCAATTTTGAATCTCCCTTTACATTGTCAAAAGCGTCAAAGAACAAATCCAAATAGGTATCATCACTACTTTTTGAAGCTTCATCAGCATCAGCAATGGCCTTATTAAAAATTGGACTTTTGGTGTTGTTTGCCAATCCTTTTAAAATGTCCTTTACGGATATCTGAAGTGTTACGTTAATACCACCTTTAAGGTCAAGACCCTTGTTGAGTTCACGTTTTTTGGCATCATCATAGCTGGTGTATCCTAAAATAGGATTTGCACCAATGGAGTCTAGATAAGAAGTTTCAATAGCTTCTCTCTTTGCTACATAGTCTTCTTCTCCCTCTGAAATCTGATTTACCGCATAGGTCTCGGCATCACCTTCAATCTTGCTTGTGATAAAAGTGTATGATAATTGATAGATGCTCACCAAACCAAAAAGGAATGCGAAAAGCTTTATAAGTCCTTTATTCTGCATTGATTACGATATTTTTCTTAAACAGCGTGCAAATATATCATTTCAAATAGGATTTGCCAATAGAATTCTCTTATTTGTAACGAGCTGTCCATCAAACAAAAATGCCACTCATCCCCTTTTGGGTTTGAAATGGCATTTATTTTTTAATCAATTGTTTTTATTACAGCTGCAACAATCCGTTAGTCTTTGTAACCCCTTCGGCACTTTCTTGCATCTTCGCTTTTTCGGCATCACTTAAATCGATAGCTACGATTTTTTCGATACCGTTCTTCCCTAAAATTACAGGAACTCCGATACAAATATCGTTTAGGCCATATTCACCTTCTAAAAAGGTAGAGCATGGAAACATTTTCTTCTGGTCACAAGCAATCGCTTGTACCAAACCAGAAACCGCTGCCCCTGGTGCATACCAGGCACTAGTACCCAATAGACTTGTTAAGGTAGCGCCGCCGACTTTAGTTTCTTGAACTACATAATCTAATTTTTCTTGAGATAAAAACTCTGAAGCCTTTACACTGTTGCGCGTAGCGTGACTAATTAAAGGTACCATGCCTTTATCACTATGGCCTCCGATTACCATGCCGTCTACATCAGAAATAGGAGCTTCTAAAGCTTCAGCCAAACGGTATTTAAAACGTGCACTATCCAGTGCCCCGCCCATACCTATAATTTTGTGTTTTGGAAGGTTCGTGGTTTTATGAACCAAGTAGGTCATTGTATCCATCGGATTACTGACCACAATCAATATCACATTTGGAGAATGCGCTATTAAACTTTGTGATACCGTTTTTACAATACCTGCATTGATACCAATCAATTCTTCACGGGTCATCCCCGGCTTTCTAGGAATACCAGATGTGATTACTGCAATATCACTATTTGCGGTTTTAGAATAATCGCTTGTGCTTCCGGTAATTTTAGTATCAAATCCATTCAAAGAAGCAGTTTGCATTAAATCCATGGCTTTACCTTCGGCATAACCTTCTTTAATATCTAGCAATACTACTTCTGATGCAAAATTTTTGATAGCTATGTATTCAGCGCAACTTGCGCCAACTGCTCCAGCTCCAACTACGGTAACTTTCATTTGTGTGTTTTTAAGAAGTTCTTGAATTTGGGGCAAAAATATGGATTTTTTAGGTCAAAATAGGTGAAGACTTTGATTATTAAAGACTACATAATTTCGTAGATATGTTAAAAAAAAGCACCCTTTAACGAAGAAATTATCTAAAAGTGGTCATACATCGAATTTTTGCAATACCAACTTGATTCTGACCGTTCTAATAGTCCCAAATTAAAAGACATAACCTACTTAATCATGAAAAAGTTCTTTTCATTATTGGCCATTTTGGCCCTTATTGCTGTGAGCAATTGTTCGGAAATACCCGAAAACAACGACCCTATTCTAGGCATTTGGTCCAAATCAGAAATTGCATCGGAAGGTGAAGAAAGCGGAGATAAGGTTCGACAAGAATGGATTTTCAACGATGCCTACCTAGGCCGATACCACAATTATACCAACGGTGATTTAGATTTCTACACGGATTTTAGTTGGAGCTTAGAAGGTGAAACCTACACCATAATTTATACCGGAACAGATAAACCTAAGGTACAGGTAAATCTTGAAGAAGCAGCTACACCAGAAAAGCTGGCGCTTGAAGACGGAGATATATTTGCCATTAGGGAATAGCATAGACACTGGATGCGAATGAAGGAAAAAGCCCTTAGTTTAATTACTATGGGCTTTTCTTATTTTTTGTTTTAAATTCTTCTACCTAACCTACCTAAGACCAAAGTTTATACCAGCTGTTAGCGTATTGAATTCTGCAATGTTATAATCTACGTTTAACCTAAAGAACCCTAATTTCAATTTGGTTCCCATGTTGGCAGTAACACCACTTACTTCTCTTCGAAGAGAGAAAGGATCGGTTACCGTTTCTTGAAATGGTCCAACACCCGCACTATAGGTTCCTAAAATATCAGTTTCAGAGTTTCCTGTAATATATCCTAAACCACCATAAAAATTGATAATGGGCAATTTAGTAGATGCCACGGCAGCAAAAGTCCATGTATTAAATGTAGTTTCTATTCTTTGATTTTCGCCTGGTAGCAAGCCTTGATCGGTAAAATCATAAGAAGCATTCAAATTGGTATACCCAATAACTGCTGATAGGGCAACGGGTAGAATTTTATCACCAGGAAGAATTTTCGTAAAATCATATTGTAATCCTGCACCAAAAAGCCCAAATTCTACATCATCATCAAAATTAATGCTCGGTAAAAATCGTGCTTTCACTTCTAATCCCTTCACAAGTCCAACGCTAGCTTGTAAAAAAGCTGATGGCACAAAATTAAGTCCTTCAGAAGCAAGACCAGAGGGTAAGGTAAATTCTTGAGGGTCTAACACACCATTTGGGTCTTCAACAAAAACACGTACCCCTTCAATATCACCAAGAGCAGAAGACACCAATTGTGTATCTGTTCTTGCATCATTGCCACCGACCAATTGTAAATTGGTGTAATTCGCTTCATCAAACAAGAATGCTTTTTTGTCCTCTTTATTTTTGAAACCCGTGATGTTACCTACAAGCGAAATTTCAAATCCACCGAGCGGTTTTGAATCTGCAGAGTTATACCATCCGTTCGCCATACTATAAATGGCGGCTTCGGACATAGGTCCGAAATAATCGTTACTAAAACGTTCGGCATCTTCTACACCAGCCGCGAAAACATCACTAAAATCTGATTGCGCACTTAGCCCTAAGGAAAAAACACCTACTATACCAAAAAGAATTATTCTCTTCATTTTGTAAAATTTTTCCTAAAACTAAAAAACTCGCCCTGTAGGAGCGAGTTTTTGTTGTGAACTGTCGTTATCTATGCATCAATGTTCGCATAAACGGCATTTTTCTCTATAAACTCTCTTCGCGGAGGTACCTCATCACCCATTAGCATGGAGAAAATACGGTCCGTTTCGGTAGCATTATCAATAGTAACTTGTCTTAGCGTTCTAAAAGCGGGATTCATAGTGGTATCCCACAATTGCTCCGCATTCATCTCACCGAGACCTTTATATCGCTGAATACCTGCTCCGCCGTTCATTGATTCTACTATTTCGTCACGTTCGGCATCCGTCCAAGCGTAACGCTTTTTAGAGCCTTTCTTGACCAAATATAGCGGAGGTGTAGCAATGTAAACGTGACCTCCTTCTATCAATTCTCTCATATAACGGAAGAAGAACGTTAAAATCAAAGTTTCAATATGGCTACCATCAACATCGGCATCACACATGATTACCACTTTATGGTAACGCAATTTTTCAAGATTCAATGCCTTACTGTCCTCTTCAGTGCCAATGGTTACACCAAGGGCCGTGTAGATATTCTTTATTTCCTCGTTCTCAAAAACCCTATGCTGCATAGCTTTCTCTACGTTAAGGATTTTACCCCTTAAAGGCAGAATAGCCTGAAACATTCTATCGCGACCTTGCTTAGCGGTACCACCTGCAGAATCACCCTCTACCAAAAACACTTCACAAAGTGCAGGATCTTGCTCAGAACAGTCAGATAATTTTCCTGGTAAGCCGCCAACGCTCATTACGGTTTTCCGCTGTACCATTTCACGGGCCTTTGTTGCGGCATGTCTTGCTTGAGCGGCAAGAATTACTTTTTGTACAATAATTTTCGCATCATCAGGATGTTCTTCCAAATAATTGGTCAACATTTCAGAAACTGCTTGGCTAACTGCCGAAGAAACCTCTCTGTTACCCAATTTTGTTTTGGTCTGACCCTCAAACTGAGGTTCCGCAACCTTAACAGAAACAATTGCTGTAAGTCCTTCCCTAAAGTCATCACCTTGAATTTCGAACTTAAGCTTATCTAACATTCCAGAATTATCGGCATATTTCTTCAAAGTAGACGTCAATCCCCTTCTAAAACCAGATAAGTGTGTTCCTCCCTCATGGGTATTGATATTATTCACGTAGGAATGTAAATTTTCAGAATACCCATTATTGTAGATCATAGCTACCTCAACAGGAATTCCGTTTTTCTCTCCTTCCATCGAAATCACACTCTGAATCAACGGTTCACGCGTGGCATCTAAAAACTTAACAAATTCCTTTAAACCTTCCGTAGAGCTAAATACTTCAGAAACAAATTCTCCTTTTTCGTCTTTTTGACGCCTATCGGTAATCGAAATGGTAACCCCTTTGTTCAAAAAAGAAAGCTCACGCATTCTATTTGAAAGCGTTTCATAGCTATACTCAATAGTTTGTGTGAAAATAGTGGTATCGGGCAAGAAAGTAACCTCTGTACCTCTATCTTCCTCCTTGCATTCTCCAATGGTCTTTACGGGGTACATTGCTTTACCTCGCTCATACTCTTGCTGCCAAATCTTGCCTTCTTTAAAAACCGTGGCCTTCAATTTGCATGACAATGCGTTCACACAAGATACACCAACACCATGCAGACCCCCTGATACCTTATAAGAGTCTTTATCAAATTTACCACCTGCACCAATTTTGGTCATTACAACCTCAAGTGCCGAAACGCCTTCTTTTTTATGTATACCAACAGGAATACCCCTACCGTTATCCCTAGTTGTTATGGAGTTATCTTCATTAATGGTGACGCTTATTGTATCACAATGCCCCCCCATGGCCTCATCTATGGAATTATCCACTACTTCATATACCAAATGGTGCAATCCTCTAACTCCAACATCACCAATATACATGGACGGACGCATGCGCACATGTTCCATACCCTCTAGAGCCTGAATACTGTCTGCGGAATAGTCTTTCATAGGAGTGTCGTCTTTCTGCCCAGAATCACTATTTTTTTTGATTTCTTCGTCTTCGTTTTTAGCTTCTTCGCTCATAGTTTTATAACTAAATTATTTTGCGTTTTTCAAATCTCACAAATATAACCAATACCCAGTAGAATTAGGGGTTTGTGATATTTTGACACCTCTAAGTTATTAACAATGATTGTGGAAAATATTATGCTATATTTCGTTGAAATTTATCCAAGAAAAAAACTTCCAAAACAAAAGAAGCGACAGTATCTGTCGCTTCTTATTAGCTAATAAAAATGATGTTCTCACGCTCACATATGAAAACAAATTATTTTACATATGCATCATCGTGCACATTGGCCACAGCTCTGCCCGAAGGGTCGTTCATGTTCTTAAATGCCTCATCCCATTCAAGCGCGATTTTAGTACTGCAAGCCACTGAAGGTTCTTGAGGAACGCTCAATGCTGCCGCATCTGAAGGAAAATGACTTTCAAAAATAGAACGGTAATAGTATTCTTCTTTAGAAGTTGGAGTCTGGATAGGGAATCTAAAATTGGCACTCTTTAATTGCTCATCACTTACTTCAGCGTTCACTACCTCTTTCAAGGTGTCTATCCAACTGTAGCCTACACCGTCCGAAAACTGTTCTTTCTGTCTCCAGGCAACGCTTTCTGGCAGGTAAGCTTCAAAAGCTTTACGAACCACCCATTTTTCCATTCGCTCGCCATTGATCATTTTATCTTTGGGATTGATACGCATGGCAACATCCATAAATTCTTTGTCCAAAAACGGAACTCTACCCTCAATGCCCCAGGCAGCGAGCGATTTATTGGCCCTTAGACAATCGTACATATGAAGCTTGTCCAATTTACGAACCGTCTCTTCATGAAAATCTTTTGGACTTGGAGCTTTGTGAAAATATAAATACCCACCAAAAAGCTCATCGGCCCCTTCACCAGAAAGTACCATTTTTATACCCATAGATTTTATGACACGTGCCATTAAATACATAGGTGTGGAAGCCCTTATTGTCGTTATATCATAAGTTTCTAGGTTGTAGATGACATCTTTTATGGCATCTAAACCTTCTTGAATGGTAAACTTTATCTCATGGTGTACCGTGCCAATATGGTCGGCCACTTTTTGTGCAGCAGCAAGATCCGGAGAGCCCTCTAGGCCAACAGAAAATGAGTGCAGTTGTGGCCACCAAGCATCTTTAGTACCACCTGATTCAATTCGTTTTTGTGAATATTTTTTTGCTAGTGCCGATGTAACGGAAGAATCCAAACCTCCGGAAAGTAAAACGCCATAAGGCACATCTGACATCAACTGTCTTTTCACCGCGGCATCCAAAGCATCATGAATCGCTTGAATACTGGTTTCATTTTCTTTTACAGCTTCATACACCATCCAATCGCGTTTGTACCAGCGCACAAATTCACCGTTAGCACTATGCATATAATGACCGGGAGGAAACAACTCTATCTTGGAGCAAGTCCCTTCCAAAGCTTTGAGTTCTGAAGCTACATAGAATGTACCGTGCTTATCCCATCCGATATATAGCGGAATTATACCCATATGATCTCTAGCGATAAAATATTCGTCTTTCTCTGTATCATATATCGCAAAACCAAAAATACCGTTCATTTCGTCCAAAAAATCAACTCCTTTTTCTTGATATAAGGCTAGAATGACCTCGCAATCGGATGCTGTTTTAAAATCATATTTTCCTTGAAATTGTTCTCGTAGCTCGGTATGGTTGTATATTTCTCCGTTAGCGGCCAAAACAAGTTTTCCATCAGTACTCAATAAAGGTTGCTTTCCGGATGCCGGATCAACAATGGCTAGCCGTTCGTGAGCCATTACAGCATTATCGCAAGCAAATATTCCACTCCAATCCGGACCACGATGTCTAATTTTTTTTGACATCTCCAATAGTTGAGGCCTAAGCAACTCAACGGGCTCTTTTACATCAAATGCACAAACAATACCACACATAATCTTTTCTTGATAACAATTAAGAGACAAAAATCACCTAATTATTACATTAATAAAACATAGTATTTAAATATACTTACATATTATAACTAAAAAATGACTTTTATACATTATTCGGAACAATAAGTGGATGAAAAAAAGTAAAATATTTCATTTTAGAAGAAGCCAAACTTTAACTTCTTTTTATAGCAAGTGGCCCAAAATATCAGGTAGTTTTGAAACTTAATAAATAATCTTAATTATGAAAAAAATAGTTGCTATTGCATTTTTTGCAATGACCTTAATTTTTAGTACCGAAGCCAAAGCCCAAAAATTTGGTGGCTTGGATAAAAGCCCCGCAGACATTGCCGCTTTTCCGTCCAGTTACAAAGTATCTGATAAAGCTGTAAAAGTTACCTATGGCAGACCTCAATTAAAAGGACGTACCATGTCCGATTTGGCACCTGCCGGTAAAGTATGGCGTACTGGAGCAAACGAGGCTCCTGAAATTACATTTTACAAAGACGTTAGCTTTGGAGGTAAAAGTGTAAAAGCAGGCACATATGCTTTGTTTACCATACCTGGAAACGGTGAATGGACCGTAATTTTAAACAACAATTTAAATCAATGGGGCGCTTATTCTTATGATAATGCTGCCGATGTGGTTCGAGTTAGTTCTAAAGTAAGTTCTGATTCTGAATCTTTAGAAGCTTTCTCTATCGCTTTTAAAGAAGTTAAGGGTGGAGCACATCTCGTAATGGGTTGGGGAACTACAAGAGTTGCTACGCCGATTATGTTTTAAACGAAATTTTATAAAATCGGAAAAGCCCCCAGACAGTTGTTTGGGGGCTTTTTTTGTAACAATCTTTCACTTTTTGTCATTTCGAATGCATATGAGAAATCTTATTCAGCTTAACAGATTTCTCAATCAATGCTTCGCATTTCATTTCGAAATGACTCTTTATAAACTCTCAAAATTTTATTGAAATAATTCTCGATAAATCATTACCAAGCCAATTACAAAAATTATCATTAAGCCAAAATATATTTCAATATCAAAAGATTTCTCAATAGGGCTCTTATCTTCATCTTCAAGATTATTTTTTCGAAGATGACTGAAATACCAGACAGAACCAATTACGATGAAAACACCTAATATAATCTTGTAGAAATTCATTATTTCACCTTCTCGCCCCCAACAAAAACCTGTTCTGCTTTTAGATTTGGAATTTGCGAGGTTGGAACTTCCATAATATTATCACTCAAAATCACGAAGTCGGCTTTTTTACCCACTTCTATGCTTCCTTTTTCGTCTTCTTCAAAATTAGAATAGGCGGCCCATATCGTCATTCCCTTTAAAGTTTCTTCTCTAGATAAAGCATCCTTCATTTGGTATCCTCCATCGGGATAAGTTTCTAAATCTTGTCTTGCCACCGCGGCATAAAATGTCAAAAACGGGCTTACTTTTTCTACCGGAAAATCAGTTCCTAAAACAACCATCCCGGCATTATCAAGTAGTGTCTTAAAAGCATAAGCTCCTTTTACACGCTCTTCGCCTAACCTATCTTCTGCCCAGTACATATCGCTAGTGGCATGTGTGGGTTGTATTGATGGAATAATACCAGTGCCAAAATATTGGAAGTCATTTTCTGATACTACCTGTGCGTGTTCTATTTTCCATCTTCTATCGGCACCATCGGGCAAGGCTTTCGCATAAGCCCTTAATACCGCAATATTTGCAGAATCTCCAATAGCATGGGTGTTCATTTGGTAATCTGAAGCAGCTATCCTTTTTGCCAGTGACTCAATGGCATCTACAGGAGTAATCATGGCTCCAAAATGTCCAGGTTTATCTGAATAGGGTTCACGTAAGGCAGCTCCTCGCGACCCCAAAGCGCCATCACCATATACTTTTACCGAGCGTACATTTAATTTATCCGTTTTTACGATACCTTTTGGTAAGTAGTAATCTAAATTTTCTTTGTTATTGCTGATCATGGCATACACCCGAATATCCAATTCACCAGCTTGCTGTAGGCTATCTATTAATTCAATGGTCTCTTTGTTTAGACCTGCATCGTTCACCGTAGTCAAACCGTAATCGAAACAAAGTTCTTGCGCATCTTTTAGCGCCTGAATCTGCGTTGCCCTGGTGGGTTTAGGAATTACGGCGTCTATCAAGCCCATAGGGTTGTCTACCAAAACTCCGGTGATATTTCCACTATTGTCTTTAACTATTTCGCCGCCTTCCACATTGGTTTCATTGTTTATTCCTGCTAAATCCAAAGCTTTTTGATTGACCAAATAGGCATGACCATCTACACGCTCTAGTACTACAGGAGTATCTGGGAATAGTTTATCTAGTTTGTCTTTTGTCGGGAATTCCTTTTCTTCCCAATCATTCTGGTCCCAGCCACGACCCTGAATAACGTTTGAAGGCTTTTCTTTATGAAAATTGGCAACTTTTTGAAGAATATCATCATAACTAGTTGTTCCGCGCAGATTGACAACTTGTTGGGTTAATCCCAAACCATAAAAATGACAGTGCGCATCAAATAAACCTGGAACAATAGTTTTACCCTTTGCATCTATTTCTTCTTTGGCCATGTAGTTTTCCAAATTATCTTCGGAAACCGCTACAAATTCACCATCTTTTATGGCCATGGCATTTGCTGTCGAAAAACTATCATCTACCGTATAAATATTGGCGTTGTAAATGATAAGATCGACTTCTTCTTTTGAATTGCAAGAAAAAAAAAGGACTAAAAATAAAAAAGTAAGAATGTGTATTTTCATTAGGAATTGACTTTCCCCAAAAATACACAATCAGATATAATGTTAGCTTTTTCTATTGGTTCTCTATGGTGGTCATCACAAATTCTACACGACGGTTAGCCTTTTCCTTGATCTTTCCGTTTCTAAGGGGCTTTGTATCACCTGCACCTTCCCAAACAACACGATTGTCATCAATACCTAACTTTTTAAGATATAGTGCAACCGCTCTAGCTCTTAGTGAAGAAATAAACTTGTTGTATTCAGGATTTCCAACATTATCAGAATGCCCGGTAATCTTCATTTGCACCTCAGCATTCTCTTTAAGGAACTTAAAGATTTTCTTTACACTAGCCACAGCTTCTTTATCGAGCTCATAGCCTTTAGGCTCAAATGGGTTACGCTCTAAAACATAAATTTTATCTTTTTCGTAGTTGATTCTCGGCTGTTCTTCAAGCATAAAATCATCTATATAATAATAAGAGAAGTCTTTGGATAAAACAGGCCCTGTTTTATTTAAGAGTGCCGTGCTATTGTTATTTTGAAAATTCCCTATGATGATATGTTCTTCAAAGCCCTTAGCCTCAAACTCGCCAGATAATGTTATCCAACCTTCGGTATCTGCCATTGAGTTATTCGGGGTGAGTTTTACCTCATAAAATTCTAGACCTTCTTGTAAATCTAATTTTGAAGGGGTAAGTGCAGAACTGTTAGGCACTCTAACCTTTGCATTGGTCAATACTATCGACATACCCTTTAAGACCAAACTTGATGCTTCGGCAAGACTCACCTTAAAAGAAACCTTATAAGGAAATTTACTTCGTAGGGTTTTTGCCGTATTTAACTGAATATATTCACGGTAATCGTTCAATGCATAAAAATACAGCCCGGCATATCCTTTGCCTTCAACGGCCTTTTGTGCTCCCTTGAAATTCTCAGGAACCGAAAAATCACCGGTACCACACTCATTAAAGTAATCGCCCGAACTGGAAGTTGGTAATGATACATCTTCGACCAGAACGTTAAAATTGGTAATGTTAGAAGGACACGCTTTGTAGTTTTCAAAGCTTGGATTAAGAATCAAGTTTTGCGCTGAGAGCGAAATACTTGATAAAAAAATGAAACCTAATACTATACGAGAATAAAAATGCACCATACCTTTATGTTAATTTTTGGTTCTCGTTCCGCATAAAAAACGCTGGTTTTATGGTATTATTGTTTGTCTACAAACTTTTGTAGCGATAACATTACCTGCAACCGAGACTACAAAAACATACTAATTATCAATAAAATACGTTATACTAGTCCAAATCTTATTGAAATGCACAAATTAACCCTTGTGCTCCTATTAACCTATATTCCGTTTTTTGGTATTTCCCAAAATACCATATCTGGAAAAGTTGTTGATGAGCTAGGTCTGCCAATTTATATGGCGTCTGTTGAAATTGACCAAACAGACGACATTACCTATACCAATTATGAAGGGGAGTTTACACTTACCAGCAAGAAGGATTTTCATTGGAAAGTGAATATCAAATCGAAAGGCTATAAATCAGAATCTTTTTTTGTACTAGGTGGCGGTAAAACGGAAAGCTTGATGCTCGAGTATGATGCAGAAATGCAAAGTATTTTAGAAAAAAAAGTTGGCTTCAATAAAAAACATTATCGAAAAACATTTTATAGATTTAACTTTTTATCGAAATCTAAGAAAGAATTCACATTGGTTTCAGGAGTCTATTTTAAACCATCCGACCAATTTTATTTTAGCCATTTTAACTAGATTACTAAAGAATTACTTAATTCTTATCTTCGAATTCAGTTATTACAAACTCAACTCTTCTGTTGGCATCTCTAGCTTTTTCCGTGTCATTTTTATAAAGAGGGCTTTTATCTCCTTTTCCTTCCCAATTTATACGGTCTGAGGCAATACCTCGTTCTTGTAAAAATAATGCAACAGCTCTGGCTCTTCTAGAGGACAAATATTGATTATAAAAATCACTCCCTACACTATCAGTATGACCTGAGATATGAAGCTGAACATTCGGATTTTTCCTTAAATAGTAAAATACATTAAGCACATCTTCTTTAGCCTTATCGGTCAGCTCGAAACTATCAAACTTAAATTGAAGCTTGTTTAAAACAAAAGGAGTATTCATAGCATATTCCTGCTTTTCTTCTAATTGTACAGAAACGTCATCTATATAATAATATGAAATTGGTCTTAGGGTACTCTTTTGTAAATCTAAACGAACGGTTCTAGAATCCTTATCATTTTTGAAATTGCCAAAAATCATATATTTTTCATAGCCCTTTGCTTCAAATTCAACTTCTAATAGTCCCCACTTTTCATAGTTGAATATTGATTCTTTTATTTCCAAATTTTGATATGAAAATTTTTTTACTTTAAAATGATTTAGCCTCTTTGGAGATAAATTTTCATTAATATTTAAGTCTAGTTCCTGCTGCGTAAAAAGAACAGAAACATTTTGAACAGCAAGCACTGAATTCTCCGCAATACATAATCGTATTGATGCTTTATATGTTTTCCCTTTTTTCAAAGATTCGCCCAATTCAAATTGAATGTACTCTCTATAGTTATTTGGACTATAAAGATATAAGCCGGCATAAGCATCTCCTTCGTAGGCAAATTGCTCTCCATTAAAATTCTTAGGAATCCCTAGCCCATTTAGTCCACATTCATGAAAATAATCTGTTGATCCTTTGGTCGGAGCTTTAATGTTTTTACAACTATCTTCAAGAGTACCCTTCTTTTTAGGACATTCTAGATAGCTTTCAAAGCTTCCATTCAAAACCAAATTTTGAGACCTTATAACTTTACATAGAAAGACTGAAAGTAGAATAAGAATAATTCTCTTATCGGGAGCCATATTTTAGATTTAGCTATAAACACCTACCTTCTAAAAGCATTTATAATAGTTATTGAATATTAAATAACGTATTAAAATTGTAAATATTATCTTACATTAATAGTAGTTTTATTCTTTTAAAATAAACTCTACCCTTCTATTTTTTTTTCTTCCTTCTTCACTGTTATTTGACAAAAGAGGTTTTGAACTGCCATAACCGATAACATCTATGCGTTCTTTACTCAAACCCAATTCAACAAGATACTTTGCAATAGATTCAGCTCTTTTTAAAGAAAGTAATTTATTATACCTCTTAGAGCCCCTATTGTCTGTATGACCTAGAATAGTAATATGGAGTCTTGGATTTTCATTTAGGTGGGTATACAATTCCTTAAGGGTGTTCGCCGAAATTTCATCTAATGAGAACACATCGAAATCAAACAATATATTTTCAAATTCATGCAGGGTCTCCAATTTAAACTTAGTTTGAACCTCTACATGCTCTCCTTTCAATAAAATTTCATCAATATAATAATATGCTCCTTTTTTTGATTCCTTTCTCTTGGTCTGCACTTTTCTGGTCAGTTTATTATTTCTAAGGTTGCCCAATACCAAAAATCGCTCGTAACCTTTTGCCACAAAAGAAACCGACACTTTCAGCCAGCTACTTTTATCCTCATGAAAATCTGGATGATTAATTTCAAAAGAATGGAATTTATTTCCCTCTACACTATACAATTGCCTTCTAGAGAGGTTTTTTTTAGTCTTTAAGGCTATTTGTTTGTATGAACAGACCACACCAAAATCTTTTACCGCAAAATCGGAACCTTCGGCTAAACTGATATAAAAACTTAATTGATATTCTTTATCTGGTCTAAGCTTTGTTTTTAACGCTACTTGAATATATTCTCGATAATCGCCAGGGGCATAAAAATAAAGTCCTGCGTATGCCTCACCATCTTTCGGGTGTTGGACTCCGTTAAAATTTTCTGGAGCACTCATTACCTTACTACAGGTATTAAAATAATCAGTAGTTCCTGCTGTCGGGGTTGACCATGATTTCACATGTTCATTAAATGTTCCTAAAATATTAGGGCATTCGTGGTAGTCTTCAAAGCTTGGATTTTTTACCAGATTTTGAGCAAAAACAGAACAAGTTTGAAAACAAAAAAGTACTACCCCTACATAGATAACCCAGCGCATACATTTCTAAGATAAGAAAATTGTCATGCTTGAGAAGACATTCTTATTTTCGCCTATTCTAGAAATCGAATTTATAGGATACCCCAGCCAAAGCTTGAAAACCTTGAACTTGAAAATTAGACCAGCGCTGGTAATTGTTATTCGCAATATTAGAAGCCTTCGCAAAAACTGAAAGTTGTTCATTAAAACGATAGCCTAGGTGAGCGTTGGCATCAAAAAAGCTTTCTAAAGTTACTATACTCGAAGGAAATAAGTTCGCAGGGGTATTTGGTTGGGCCGTAGCGACCAAGTCTTCACGTTCGCCAACAAAGAATAGATTGGCACCCATAAACCATTTATCCGAGATCTGATAATCCATGAATAGCGACCCTTTTAAATTAGGCAGGTTCCATGCGGGGTTATCAGTTTCTGTAGTGTAATCATACACCTCAGCATTAAGACCAAGAGTGAAATTTCGATTGACGTCTATGTTTAATTCTGCAAAAATTCCAAGTGTCTTTACATCGTCATAAAAAACTTGAAAAGAATTGCCCAAATTGTATCCCTTTTCATCATCACGGGCTAAGTTTTGCGGATTTAGCAAAAACAATGGCAACCTGTTTTCCGCTGTATATGATCCTTTAACATTGTAGCCCACGTTAGAAAATAACTGTCCTTTTAAACCAGCATAAGCCTCATATTGCCTATCGGTAGGTTGAATGTCTAAAGTCGGAGAAACGTAGGGGTTACTATTTACAAAATCATAGTATGAATTCTGTCTTAATTGCCCTTCCAATCCGCCGTAAGCGATAACCTGTTCATCTAAAACGCGGTAAGAAGCCGTGACTGCCGGATAGATGTAAAAATTACCGGCATTATTTTCCAAATCAGTTCCATAGACAAAATTGGCCCCAAGATTTAACGTCAAGTCATCACGTAAAACCAAAAGACTGGGGTTGACAGAAACTTGAAATAGACCATAATTTATTTCTTGGGTGTTCCCCGTATTATTTAAGCTTTCGTTCTTAAAAGTACCCCCGACATAGTCTAATTTGGTATTAATGGTCACCAATTCTTCGGTTATAGGCAATTCTATTGATGGTTCTAGCAACACTCTATTCTCACCAGATTCAACGGCATCCCAAAATCTTCGAAGTAAAATTTTACCACTTTTAAAGAAAGAATCTTCTAAATTCAAATGCGCTTTGGCCTCGGCATTAAAATAGTTTTGTTGTTCATCTACACCTGCTAACTGTGCCTCGGTAAATGTTCCGCGTTCTATACCGTACCAATTGTACTGTTGATGTTGCAAACCAATACTAGCTCCCCAATCCCTATCACGGTCTTTCTTGGCATAGGAAACATCAAATTTTGTATCATAAAAATCGGTCTCTAGCGGAGTACTATCGATATTGCCTCTAGAAGAATGATGGCTCAAGCCAAAATCCAATAAATCTTCACCCCTATTAAACTCTCTACTTGTATAAAAATCTACAAGGGCATTATTAAAATTTCCTAATCCGACGGAAGCGTATGAATTATATAAAGTTGGTGGAGGCGTTTTCTCTACACGAGAGGCTTGCCCTTTTGCCGGGGTAAATGTAGATGCTACCGGCACAGAGAAAATACTATAGGTAATCGGCTTTTTTTGAAGCACTATGGAATCATTCAAGCTAGGAACAGACTTTATTTTAAAGGCATCTGAGACGGTAGGTGAATATGGTTTTACCACAGTTACCGTCTCAGTACCAATATCGTCAGTTTTCTGGGCCTGAACCACCCCAAATAGGCTCAAAACAATGATGGAAAATAGTAGATATGACTTAAACATCTTTTTCTTTTTAGTTCTCGTTCGGATTGACTGATGAATTTATTTCTGCTTCTCTTGACTTTATCAATGCAAGTTCTCCTCTAGCCTCTGCAACAATATCATTGAACTCTGCAAAATTTTCAATAACGCTTTCTAAAATATATGTAGCCTGAAAAGCATCGCCTAAAGCATAAAAGTTTTTAGCCATTAGTACGAGCCCCTTTCCGCCCCATTCTTTATACGAAGCATAGTCTTTAGCCAATTTTTGAACTGAGGTATTAGAAGCTTCAAAATCTTGATTCTTATTTTTAAAATACGCATCGTAATACCAGGCCTCGGCAGCAGTTTCTCCTGTTGCAATTTTCTTCACCTCAGAAAAAGCAAGCTCGGCCCTTTGCTCGTCGCCTGTTTCGATTGCAGAACGCGCTATCATTATCTGGGCATCGCTTTTGATGCGGTTGTCTATTTTTGGAGCATTCAATACCTTTTCGGCATAAATCAATGTTTGTTCGTAATTCTTTTGACCGTAATAGCCTTTCATTAAATTCGACTGGGCAAAAGTTCTATTCTGATCAATCTCAGCGGCGTTTTCAAGCTGTTGTAAATACGGAATGGCACTTTCGTAGTCTTGTCTTCCAACATAAATTTCACATACTCTTGTGAGCGCTTGTTCGGTATATTCTCCGAAATCATTCTGGGCAACTATTTTGAATTTTGACAACGCTTTTTCTTTATCTCCTTTAGAAAAATACAATTGCGCAAGATTAAAATTGGCCTTGGTCGCTTCCAATCCATTGGGGAATTCCTTTAAATAGTCTTCATAAGAACGAATAGCTGCTTCTCTGTTACCTTGAGCATATTTTCTATCTGCCGCTTCAAAACTTGCGGCATCTAGTTCAGAATCGGTTACCTCAACAAAGTCAAGGTTTCTGACCCAAGCCGCATATTCGCTAACCCTTCCTAAATCCACATAGACCAATTTTGCAGTTGCCACCGCTTGTTTGGCTTCAGGAGTGTTCGGATACTCAGAAACAACGTTTCGCAATTTGGTCAATGCCTGCTCATTTCTGTTTGCATTGTAGTGGACCAAGCCTTGCCGCAATAAAGCCCTGGGTGCAAATTTACTTCTGCTAAACTGAGCAATAAGCTTGTCGTAAGCCTCAAGGCCCTGTCTTTCTTGGTCCGTTTTAACATAGGTATTACCCAATTCAAAAAGCGCATCATCTCGTAAAGCGGACTTCGGATAACGATTTATAAATTGATTGAGGCCTTCTATTTTAGCCTTATTATTTCCTAAAAAACCATTACAAATCGCTTTTTGAAACGCGGCATAATCACGTTCGGGACCATCAAGTTTTGACGCTTCATCATAAGCGGATATGGCGGCTTTATAACTACTGGTTACAAAGTAACTATCTCCTAATCTTAGATAAGCATCGTTGACCAAACCTTCATCTTCATTATTCTTAATACTATTTTTAAAGAAGGTTACTGCATTTTTATAATTTTTTATCTTAAAGTAGCAATACCCCAAATTGTAGTCGAGTTGTTTGTATTCTTCAACATTTTTAGCATTGGTATTCTTTCTGAATTGCTCAAAACCAACTAGGGCATCATCGAAACGGTTCAAACGATACGCAGACTCTGCCTTCCAATATTGAGAACGTGCCTCATATATAGGGCTTTCAGATTTTTTGAGTGATTTTGAAAAACGCTCCAAAGCCTCTTCATACTTGTTATCGATAAAAAGTTCTACTCCACTATAAAAAGCCACTTTTTGATACGTTTCATCACTTGCGTAACCAGAATTTTTCTCCAGAAGTGTTAGGGCGCCTTCAAAATTTTTGGAAGTAATGTATGAGTCTACTAGTAGCTCTTGCAGTTCTTCTCGATGCTCATCTTTAGGGTACTTGTCTAAATAGGCAGTCATTACCTGCGGAACCGGTTCATAGGCATTGCCTATATCATAACTTAAACGAGCGTAGTTAAGTAGCGCATCTTTTTCAATCTCTGCATTAAAATCCATTTGGGAGGCATTTCTAAAAGCATTAAGCGCTTCCGATTTTTTGTCCAACTTTAAATAACACTCCGCCAAATGATAATAGGCATTTTGCGCAACGCTATTGTCGCCTCCAATAATTTTATTGAATTGCCCTATTGCCGATTCAAAATCACCTTGCTTATAGTAACTATATCCCAAGAGATAATAGTCCGTATTATTAAATCGACCTCTTTTTCCCTTGTATTGTTTTAAATACGGAATGGCCTCACCATACTTTTCTAGATTAAAATAGCTTTCACCGATAATTTTATTTAATTCAGAAATCTCTCTTCTGTCCGATTTTGGCAACTGCTTTTTTGCCATTTCTATGGCCTTCTCAAAATTACCCAGCTTAAAATTTAAATCGGCTTGATAATACGAAAGCTTTTCTTCTAGAAGTTTAGGGTCCGTTATCTTATCGAAACGTGCGTTGGCCTCTTCATAATCGTCTTGTTCATAGGCAATATAACCCAAGTAGTACTTTGCTTGAGAACCGTATTTTGCAGAGTTACTTACCCTACTTAAATAGCTTTCGGCTTCCTTTGGTTTTTTAGATGCATAAAGCGAGTAGCCGTTGTTAAAGTTGAAACGCTCTTCGTCTTTTTTTGACATGGCAGTTTTATCAACTTTGTTATACCATTTTAAGGCATACGGATACTTGCCTGTTTCAAAATAATAATCAGCCACATCCATGAAGGCAGAATTTCTTTTGGTAGATGTGGGGTAACGTTCCACAAAATCTTCCATTAACTTATCTGCACCACGTTGGTTTAATCGAATCGCAGCATTAGCAGCATAGTAACTGCTATTGGCTTCGGTTTCATAATCGTCGGTAGATGATTTTACTTTCTCGAACAAAGCCTGTGCTGCCTGATACTGTTGATTATTATACAGTGCCAAAGCATCTTGAAATTGTTTCTTTCCGTGATTGTATATTTTGGTTTCCTGTGCAGTGCACAAAAGGCTAAATCCTAAGAAAAATAGGAAAAGAAATGCAGTGATTCTCCGATTCATAGTGTTCTACGCTGTTCTCGATTGATGATACCATAACGTCAAAATCCGCGCCAAAGTATATTTAATGTTTTTCAAAATTTAAGATTCGTAGAATTTATAGAACTTCGTACCTTTAATTGCTTAAAGATATAAAATGCCCGAAACGATACTAAAACTGCAGGATGTTGCCATTTTTCAAAATGAAAATCTCATACTTAACAATGTAACTCTTGAGGTAAAAAAAGGAGATTTTGTTTACGTAATCGGTAAAACTGGAAGCGGTAAAAGTAGTTTCATGAAAACGCTTTATGGTGACATACCCTTAAAACAGGGCTATGGTAGTGTTGTAGATTTTAATCTGAAGTCTTTAGAAGAAAAACAGATACCATTTCTAAGAAGAAAATTAGGCATCGTTTTTCAAGACTTTAAATTATTGTCTGACAGAAACATCAATAACAATTTAAAGTTTGTGCTAAAAGCTACGGGCTGGACAGATACTTCAAAAATGGATGCAAAGATTGAAGAAGTTCTTGATAAGGTAGGTATGAAAACCAAAGGTTTTAAATTTCCGCATGAGCTTTCCGGAGGTGAACAGCAGCGCATTGCCATCGCTAGGGCGCTACTGAATGACCCTGAACTAATTCTCGCCGATGAACCTACAGGTAACCTTGATCCGCAGACCAGTGTTGAAGTTATGCGGGTATTGCAAGAAATTAATGAAAGTGGGCGCACAATTATTATGGCTACTCATGATTATGCACTTATTTTAAAATACCCACACAAAACTTTAAAGTGTGATAATAGTAAGATGTTCGAGGTAATACAAAAAGCGGTTTAAAATGGTCTACAAAGAAATTGAAGGAGAAAAGCCAAAACGTAAAAACCCCCTAATCGGATTGGTTCTACTATTGATTTCTATAGCTTTATTATTTACAACAGGGCTATTTGGGTTTGTTTTTGGACTTCTTCATCAGCTTTTCACCAAAGGGTTAAGAGGAATTGGGGAATACGCGCTAAAAATTGCTATTTCTATAGATCAATTAGGCAATGTAATGATGCAGCATCTATTTAATCTTATTTGGATTAAAAAAGGAGGGTATAAATTCGGAAATAGAGATGAAACCATTTCTAGCGTACTCGGAAAAAACAAACAATTAGAGATGTTGACCAGTTTTGGAAAAGCAATAGATTATATTTTGGATTTTATAGACCCAAATCACTCTTTAAATTCTATAGATTACTTCATTGAGCCTTTAGAAGAAACACTTTAAGGGTGATTATCAACATTCTATGTTCTTCGGAAATCGCTTGCAAAAAGATTTTTGTTTCTTTGCCAAATAAAATTTTTATCCTACTATGGAAATTCTTGGTATTGATGTTGGTGGATCGGGCATGAAAGCTGCATTGGTTAATACAGAAACTGGTGAGATGCTTACCAAAAGACACCGAATTCCAACTCCTAAATCAAGAACACCGGAAGCAATGGCCGATGTTATTGCCCAGCTCGTAAAACATTTTGACTACTCGGGCCCTGTTGGTTGCGGATTTCCTACGGTAATTAAAAAAGGCATTTGCAAATCGGCAGGTAACTTAGACCCATCTTGGTTGGGTGTTGATGTTGATAAACTATTCGAAGAAGCCACCGGGCAACAATTTTCGGTAATTAATGATGCCGATGCAGCAGGTTATGCCGTAATCAACCATGATGTTGGAAAAGGCCTTGAAGGTTTAGTCTTAATAGTTACCATTGGGACAGGGCTCGGAAGTGGTGCCTTTTTTAATGGTGAACTTTTACCAAATTTTGAGCTAGGTCAAATACCTTATAAAAATTTTAAGAAAATTGAGACATGGGCTGCAGGATCAGCAATGGAAAGAGAAGGTCTTACTTATAAAAAATGGGCCAAGCGCTTCAATAAATTTTTAAATATTGTTGATTTGATTGTTTCACCCGATTATATTATTCTTGGTGGTGGGGCATCTAAAGACTGGGTGGAGTATAAAGAGTACATTACTATTGATACTCCTATCAGACCTGCACAATTAAAAAATCATGCAGGTATTATTGGTGCCGCGATGGCCGGCTCTATTATCAAAGTAATCAACTAAGCTATCTTATTCCGCTTGCGATCAACTTCTTTTAAATAAATTTTTCTTAGTCTTAAATGCGAAGGTGTAACCTCAACATACTCATCTTTCTGAATGTATTCCAAAGCCTCTTCTAACGAAAACTTAATTGCCGGAACAATTTTTGCCTTATCATCTGCACCGGATGAACGTACGTTAGACAACTTTTTAGTTTTAGTTACATTAACCGTCATATCATCTGCACGAGAGTTTTCACCGATGACTTGACCTTCATAAATATCTTCACCTGGATCAACAAAGAACTTTCCGCGATCTTGTAATTTATCTATAGAATACGGAATTGCAGAACCATTCTCCATAGAAACCAACGAACCATTGTTACGTTGGGCGATATCTCCCTTTAAAGGTTGGTACTCTAAAAAACGGTGTGCCATGATAGCTTCACCTGCCGTTGCGGTAAGCAATTGATTTCGCAAACCTATAATACCCCTAGATGGAATTATAAACTCACAAAGCATTCTTGAACCTTTGGCCTCCATACTTGTCATTTCCCCTTTACGGATAGAAACCATCTCAACGGCTTTACCAGAAACTTCTTCCGGCAAATCAATTGTTAAATGCTCTACGGGTTCGCATTTAACCCCATCAATTTCTTTTATAATGACTTGAGGCTGTCCGATTTGTAGTTCGTAACCTTCACGGCGCATGGTCTCAATTAAAACAGAAAGGTGTAATACTCCACGACCGAACACCATGAATTTGTCAGCACTATCGGTTTCTTCAACTCTAAGGGCTAGGTTTTTCTCCAATTCTTTTTCAAGACGTTCTTTAATATGACGTGAGGTAACAAACTTACCATCTTTACCAAAAAATGGGCTATCGTTAATTGTAAACAACATGCTCATCGTTGGCTCATCTATAGCGATAGTCTTTAGTTTTTCAGGGTTTTCAATATCGGCAACAGTATCACCAATTTCAAAACCTTCCATTCCAACAATGGCGCAAATATCACCAGCAACGACCTCTTGCACTTTAATACGGCCAAGGCCTTCGAAGGTGTAAAGCTCTTTAATTTTAGACTTTACTATGGTTCCATCTCTTTTTACCAAAGAAACTTGTTGTCCTTCTTTTAAAGTCCCACGTTGTAATCTTCCAATGGCAATACGCCCTGTGAAAGAAGAAAAATCCAACGAAGTAATCAATAATTGTGTTGTACCCTGTTCTGGTTTAAATTCTGGCACATGTTCGATGACCATGTCCAATAAGGGTTCTATATTTTCGGTTTCGTTCTTCCAATCATCACTCATCCAATTGTTCTTTGCAGAACCATAAACAGTAGGGAAGTCTAGCTGCCATTCTTCGGCACCCAGTTCAAACATTAAATCGAATACTTTCTCATGAACTTCTTCAGGTGTGCAGTTTTCTTTATCCACCTTATTAATGACTACACAAGGTTTAAGACCTAAATCAATGGCTTTTTGTAGTACAAATCGAGTTTGCGGCATTGGACCTTCAAAGGCATCGACCAACAACAAAACGCCATCTGCCATATTCAATACCCGCTCTACTTCACCGCCAAAATCGGCGTGACCAGGGGTGTCGATAATATTGATTTTCGTGTCTTTATATACAACGGATACGTTCTTAGAAACGATAGTGATTCCGCGTTCACGTTCTAAGTCGTTATTGTCTAGAATTAAATCACCTTTGTTTTCATTCTCACGAAACAATTGACAGTGAAACATAATCTTGTCTACCAAGGTGGTTTTACCGTGGTCAACGTGAGCAATAATGGCAATATTCTTAATTTTAGACATAACCTTGTTTTTGAGCGTGCAAAGATACTCTGATTTATCTACGCCACAACACAAACAAATGTTATTTTTATCTTATTGATTATGAGAGGGTTTCCAACTATTTCGACTTTCCTAAAACCCAGCCAATGCTAAAACCTAAAATTGGACCAAATTCTCCTTCATAAAAATCGTCATAATAATATCCAAAACCCATTTTTAAGCTAAAATTGAATCCTTTCGAATATGTTCTTTGAATTCCATAAACGGGACCTAATTGCCCAAAATAACCACCAGTAACATTTAAGTTTCCAATAATGGTCTCATTTAAAAAAGTTGTATTGTTTAGGGCAATGAAGTTACCCGAATTACCCCTAATACGTTTGCCTTTTTCTTTTCTTCGATTTAAGTTATAAAAATATTTATAGGACGCATTAAAAGCGGGTATCAGTGCCCAGTCAAAACCTCTGTCACTGCCACCTCTTGCTCCAAATTGTAGTGCAGCCGAGACATCAAATGTTTGATTTTTTGCAAAACCCCACTCATATTCAATTCCAGGATTTATAAAATTCACCTTTATCAGGGATTCTTCAACATTTTTAGTAGCCTGAGCAAATGATAATGAAGCTATTAATAAAGTAATTAGAAAAAACTTGGTTTTCATTTTTGCTTGATCTTTAGTTATTCGATTGATTTACCAAATACCATACCGCAAAAATCAACTAGAACATTATAAGCGTTCTATCAGAGAGGTGAAAATCATTTCCCTACGCACCAACGTTTCTCACTTACTATCCAACCGATACTTAAATTCACTACCGGTTGAATTCCACCTCTAAAAGGTCCAACATAATATCCTGCTCCCGCATCGACAGAAAAGCTTAAGCCAGAGTTATAACTTCGTTGTATTCCATAGACCAACCCGGCATAGCCATGTATACCATCTACAAGAACTCCATCGACCAGTCTGGAGTCTGGTGAGAAAACCGCAGCAGAAGGTGCTATATAATTCCCTGAATTACCATAAATCTGCCTTCCTCTTCTATCTCGTCCATTAAAATTGTGGTAATATCTATTCTGGACCGTTATTGCCGGAAAGAAATCATAATCTTCAACAGGGTTCTCAGATGCGGGTTCAATAGCAGCCTGCCAAGCCACCCTAAAGTCTAGTGTACTATTTACTCCGAGTGCCATTTCGTATTCGACACCTGGGTTAAATAGATTTATTTTCAACTGCCTCAGTTCACAGTTTTTACCAAATTGCCCATGGGCGCTGATAGTCCATAGTCCCAAGACCAAGAGTATTATTTTTTGCATAGTAGGTAAATTTGGGTGGTATAGTAACAGATACTTTTTCAAAATAGTATTTTTGCCTAAAACATATACTTATGCAGTTAAGTCTCATTCCTCAGCTAAAACATACAGATAGTAACAACTTTTTTCTTTTGGCTGGTCCATGTGCTATTGAAGGTGAAGAAATGGCTTTACGCATTGCAGAAAAAGCAGTAGCAATTACTGATGATCTAAAAATACCTTATGTTTTTAAAGGAAGTTTTAAAAAGGCCAACAGAAGCCGGATAGATTCTTTTACGGGTATTGGGGATGAAAAAGCATTGAAAATCCTTAAGAAAGTATCCGAGACCTTTGATGTTCCTACCATTACTGATATTCATACGGAACAAGATGCCGTTATGGCTGCCCAGTATGTTGACGTTCTACAAATTCCTGCGTTTTTGGCCCGCCAAACAGATTTAATTGTAGCGGCCGCAAAGACAGGAAGAACCGTAAACATTAAGAAAGGACAGTTTATGAGTCCTGAAAGTATGAAACATGCCGTTACCAAAGTGAAAGAATCTGATAACGAAAAAGTGTGGATTACAGATCGAGGCACCATGTTCGGTTATCAAGATATGGTCGTAGATTTTAGGGGTATACCAACTATGAAGCAGTACGCTCCGGTTGTTTTAGATGTAACACATTCGCTACAACAACCCAACCAATCATCTGGCGTAACCGGTGGCCGACCAGCGCTTATAGGAACAATGGCCAGAGCAGGAATAGCCGCGGGAGTAGATGGCCTTTTTATGGAAACCCATTTTGACCCTGCCAATGCAAAAAGTGATGGGGCAAACATGTTGGATTTAAGCTTGTTGGAGAAATTACTGCAAGATTTGGTCGCCATTAGGGCTACCATAAATAATCTCTAGTACAACTAGTAGAACCCTTTACTTCTTAAGGTATAAGCTTCCTCCAAAACAGCTACTAATATAGCATCATCTATTTCTTCAAGTGTTGTATATCGAAGTGATTTGACCACCTTTCTGTTTTCGGTGACCATTTTATCTAAATGCTTGGTCAAATGAGCGGAGTTCCAGAAGGCAATATCTACAAACTTCTTTTTTGGTGATGCGTTCAAGTAACAGATCGGACTTTTACCAGCATAAAAGCAGGGAATGTTCCATTTAAATTTTAAATCAACATTTGGCACTACTGCTTCAATCGTTGCCTTTAAATGCAGCAAAATACTTCTGTAAGGTTCATTTTGACTTAAAATGTAATCTTCCGCAGGATTCATAAACTAAAAATAATCAACAATCATAAACTTTGTTAAAAAAGGAGGTGTAATTCAAAAAAATATTAACTTTGAATTTCAAAGTACTTTAATATGGGAAAGGAAAAATACTTAGAAGACATTTCTCAAATCAAAGATTTGATGAACCGCTCATCGCGGTTTATCTCATTGAGCGGGCTATCGGGAATAATGGCTGGTCTATACGCCATAACCGGAGCTGCCATAACCTATTTCTTTCTGCTTCCAGAACCGGGAAGCTATGTTACATTACATAGCTGGAACTTTAAGCTGATTATTGCAATTCTTATGGCCGTGGCCGGTCTAAGCCTTATCACCGCCTATTTACTGAGCTCGAAAAAAGCCAAAAAGAACAACGAAAAATTATGGGATGCCACAACCAAAAGGCTCTTAGCGAGCTTTTTAGTACCACTGGTGACCGGAGGCATATACATACTTATAAAGTTGGGCAGTCAGCATTATGGTTTAACAGGTTCTCTCATGCTCATTTTCTATGGTCTTGCCTTGGTAAGCGCTTCAAAATACACTATTGGCACTATAAAGTATCTTGGTTATACTGAGATTGTTCTAGGACTTATCTGCGCAGCAATGCCAGGTTATGGGTTTTGGTTCTGGCTTATTGGTTTTGGCTTTTTACATATCATTTATGGGAGCTTAATCTACTTCAAAGAAGATAAAGCATAACATGGGGCTTATAGATAACATTAATAAACTATTTGACCATCGTATTCGCTTGGGTATAATGTCAGTACTTGTTGTTAACGAAAATGTGGATTTTAACACCTTAAAAGAGCTATTGGGTGCCACCGATGGCAATTTGGCCAGCCATGCCAAAACATTAGAAAAGGCAAATTATATTACAGTGGAAAAATCATTCATAGGGCGAAAACCAAATACCAAATATAGTGTTACCAAAAGCGGTCGAATTGCGTTTAAAGAACATATTGCCGCTTTGGAAAACCTTATAAACAAGAAAAACTAATTTTTTTATGAATTCACTTTGAAAAACAAAGTACTTTAAATATATATTATGGAAACAAAAAGAAGTCGAATAGGAAACTGGTTCAAAACATCTATCTCAGCAAGAATGCTCATTGTAGGGTTTATTTTAGTAATACTTCTAATTCCCTTAAGTTTTGTAAAAGACCTGATACGCGAAAGAGGCTATAGACAGACCGAGGTTATTCAAGAGATCAACCAAAAATGGGGCAATCAGGTCACTCTTTACGGACCGATTATTAAAATTCCTTATAAAACTTACAAAGAGGAAAAAGTGTTTGATCCGAATTCAAAGACCTATATAAAAACCTTTGAAGATGTATTTCATGATGCTTATTTTTTTCCTGAAAATCTCGATATAAATGCTCAAATAGACACGGAATCTCTCGAACGAGGTATTTATGAGTCCGTGGTTTATACTTCCGACATCCATCTTAAAGGCAATTTTCAGGGTTTCGACTTTTCAGCAGAAGAAATTCCTGAGCAGGATATTTTTTGGAACAAAGCAACAGTTCTGATGAAGACCTCAAATTTAAAAGGTATTCGCAATGAAATATCCATTCAGTTAGACACTAGCCAAGTAAACCTAAAGCCTTTATTTGACGATCAAGCCATGAGCACATTATCCAGTAACTTTTTAAAAAACATTAAGAATGACACTGAATTGGCTTTTTCTATGGATATTAAGATAAATGGAAGTGAGCGCTTACAATTTATTCCTGTTGGTAGAGAGACGCTGGTAAACATGAAATCTGATTGGCATTCCCCTAGTTTCAACGGTAATTTTTTACCTGATGATAAAACCAAAAAAATAAGTAAAAATGGTTTTGAAGCCAATTGGAAAGTACTGGAAACCAATCGTCAGTTTGGGCAACAGTTCTTTGACAGACTACCAAGTCTTTCTGCTTTTTCTTTTGGCACCAATCTGATCATACCTGTTGATGACTATCAAAAAACAGAACGCACCAGTAAGTATGGTCTTATGATTATTGGGCTAACCCTACTTGTATTTTTACTCATTCAGATTATAAGTAAAATAGACATTCACCCCTTTCAATATTTAATGATCGGTTTGGCCCTAGTCATGTTCTATACCCTACTGATTTCTATTTCTGAACATCAAAATTATCTAAAAGCCTACTTAATAGCAGGGTCGGCGGTTATCGGCTTGATTACTATTTATTCACGAACGATCCTAAAAAATATCAAATTTCCATTACTCGTATTTTCTTCTATGACGGCACTTTATGCATTCATTTTTGTCATCATACAGTTAGAAAACTATGCCTTATTGGTTGGTAGTATCGGTCTTTTTGTAATTCTGGCGATAATAATGTTTGCCTCAAAAAAAATAGATTGGAATCAGTCTTAAAATATTTTAGTTGGTTGTTGAAGGGCTTACTGTGTTATAGCAGTAGCCCTTACTCTAAATCACAAAGAATTCATTCACCTAATAATTAAACTTCAATGAAATTAAGAGAACTTGTAAACGAAAAATTCAAAGAGATAAGTTATCTGTCCGCAGGTGTAGCATGTTCAGTTTTAATACTCATTTTACGTATTAAGCTTACACAAGAATTTTTTCTTCTTTTCTTAGGATGGAACTTACTTTTGGCGCTAATTCCGTTTATCATAGCGCTTATCATCTATAAGAACCCCGAACTAATGGCAAAACCATGGAGTAAAATAGGTTTTACTTTTCTCTGGTTACTTTTCTTGCCTAATGCACCTTATATCATTACTGATTTTATCCATCTTCAGCTTTCAAACCCTACATTCTTTTTGCTCGATTTTCTAACAATCGCCAGCTTTGCCTTAACAGGATTCTTTTCTGGCATTTATTCATTTAAAATAATGCGTGAATTATACAGTCTCAACTATGCTAAGAAAATGATTAATGTTTATACGGTATTAATAGCTTTCTTATGCGGATTTGGGGTTTATTTAGGAAGGGTAATTCGCTTAAATAGTTGGGATATTTTTATAAATCCATGGAAAACTTTCATCCAAATTATGGAAAGCACTACGCAACCCTTAGCTTGGCTTGTAGCTATATTTTTTGGAACACTTATGCTAACGACACTATTTCGATTTAAAAGCATTGTTAATGGTTTGTCTAACGCCAAGTAGACAAAAAAATAACATCAAAAAAGATTCTGATAGACCTTGGAAGCTTAAACTGACAGATTAAAGCAGTTTGCCTATGGGTTTTGGCCCTGGCCCATTTGGGTTAAATTCTCGGTAAAAATCTTGAAGTATTATATTTTTTAAACCGATGGGAGAATCATCTGATATGGTTATCTCTTTTGTAACCATATCTATATCAAAAACAAGCTTATCGAAATCGTCCATTAGCTCGTCCCAGTTTGAAATTAAAAACCTTGAAATCTTTTTTCTGAGCAGATATTCCATGTCCAGACAGAGCTTTTTTGTCTCATCCGTAGCTTCAAAGGTATTGGTCCAAATAAATCTCATGGTTGGTTTAAAGCGCTACAATATAATTATTTTGAAGACACCTTTAACTTGCAGAGAATAGAATTTATCAATCTATTCAATTTTCATTACCATCAACGTAATCTTGCAAATATTGATACCTTTCGGTGAGCTTTCCATTCGAAGTCATTCTTGCCCTGTCAAGAATACCATCTTTGTCACCGTTAAAAAATGCAGGAATCACATATTTTGAAAAAGCCTCCCCAAAACCATCACTGGCATCACGAGGTAATTCTGCCGGTAAATTATCGACCGCCATTACGGCAATGGCCGCTTTATCTTTAAAATCCACCTCTCTTTCCGATTGTGGTTCGTACCCATAAATAGGCTCAGCAATTGTTGAAGACCTAATTGTAGTAGCTATTGGCCCATCTATATCGCAACTAACATCGGCTACAACCTTAATTTTAAATTCTGAATGTTTCGCATCTTCCCTAGTATATAAAAAAGGAGCTCCAGCACCATAAAAATGACCTGCAATGTAGAAGTCCGTAACCTTCGCGAATCGAAAAAAATTCGATTTGTATGCCTCAGGGTTAGCAAAAAAATCAGCTTTGTTACCCCGCACACCATCTTTTCTTTTGTTATACTCTGAAGCATCTATCTGGCAATAAACAGGCTCATCAAAACTATCCTCTAAATATTCGGAGACGTTGACCCTTCTCATTTTCATGGCATCCAACATTTCCTTAGCCCCATTACCGACCCTTCCTCGCCCAGTCAAAAGCACTTTAATGTTCGGTAAATGCACTTCTTTTAGCGCTGCAATTAAAGCAGCTTGATCCTTTAAATTTTCGGCCTTGGGCAACTCGAACAACTCAAATTTTAGTCCATAGGCACGTATTCCATTATAGGCCCCTACAATGCCCGCATACCTGCCAAAAGCTACTAAACGCTGCCCGTTCTGATTGGTAATAACCTCATGGTCGTACAATTCGATATCCTTTGCCAAAATAGCACGCAACAAATCCCTATTATACGATTGTTTTTTAATGGTGTGAGAAAAGAAAAAATACTTTTTATTCGGAATTAGAGCACTAATTGGTACTTCCTTTACACCTAAAAGGACATCGCAATTTTCCATCTTACTTGCAACCTCTATTCTTGCTTTGGTGTATTCTTCATCAGAAAAAACCCGAATAGGAGATGGCTCAACTACTAGTTCTGCATCGGGAAATTTATCTAAAACGCTTTGACATAATGCAGGTGACAAAACGACTCTTTTATCTGGTGGGTTCTTACGTTCTTGTATAATTCCGAACTTCATTGTCAATTGGTATAATTATTGACCTAAAATAAGGGTATTGAAAAGGGTGGGCAAACTTTTCTGCTCTAGGTAGATAAATTATGTAACTTTGCTATCCTTTTAAAAATTGTTCATTGAAATTATGGGGCCGACTGGTTTTGACAGCGAGACCAATGGTAATGTAAGCATGTCGAGCGCTGGATTATAGCTCGTTAATCTCAGGATTCACACTTTTAATTGGCGATAATAATTACGCTCTTGCCGCATAATCTGAATTATAGTAAGATTTGCCTCGTCACTACAAGGTAGTGAAGCGAGATGTCTTTGAATAGCCCTTGTTGACGGCGATTCGTTTAAAGACACCATAAAAGTCAACACAAGGATACTATTCGCTTTGGTAGTGTCACCAAAATCTTAAGGAGCTAAGTATGTATTGGGCGGTTTTCGGTCAGGTACATATCGAAAATCAAACGAAAACTAAACATGTAGAAAGCTTTATAATTGCTTGTTTGGACGGGAGTTCGATTCTCCCCGGCTCCACTTTTAGAATGTCAAATTATACTAAAGTCCTGTAAATCTTTGATTTACAGGACTTTTTTATTTTATACAATTTCGTTTATACCCAAATAACATCATATGTTAGGTGAGTAATTCGGTGAGTATTTATATTAGACAAAGTACTCACCGATTTCTTTGTAATTTACTGATTTTATGTTAATTATAAAATAGATATTTTTATTTTTTGTAACTTGATACACGTTTAAAAAGGAACGAAAAATGAATAATTCTTTCTCACAGCTATTTTACTTAAAAGGTAAACATTTCGAAAAACACGTAAAAGTACCGATATACCTGCGTTTGACTGTAAATAGCAAGCGAAGTGAACTAAGTATTTCTCGTAAAGTAGACCCTGAAAAGTGGAATGCCAAAACAGGAAGAATGCGTGGTTCCGGTATGGAAGCTGTTCAATTAAATCAGTATCTTGATATGATTCGTGCCAAGATAAACAAGATTCAATTTCAATTCGTTGAGGAAGGGAATCCATTTACTGCTATCGATATCAAAAATATTTATCTAGGCAAAGACAAAGAAATTAAAATGCTCCTTGTGGTATTTGACGAACACAACCGCCAAATGAGAAAACTGGTGGACAAGGAATTTGCCATCGGTACCTGGAAACGGTACTTCACCACAAGAAACCATATCGCGGAATTTATACGCCATGAATACAAACGGGAAGATTTGCCTGTCCAAGATGTAGACCTAAAATTCATTGCCCGTTTCGAATACTTTATGAAATCTGTTAAAGACTGCAATCATAACAGTGCTCTGAAGTATATCAATAATTTTAAGAAGATTATCCGTCTGGCGGTGGCGAATGGCTGGTTGGCGAGAGATCCCTTTTACAATTACAAAGTAAAATTCAAATGGGTCGATCGTGAATTTTTATCCACGGAAGAGCTACAACGTCTAGTAGATCTTGACATTAACTGGCCACGCATTGATATGGTTAGAGATATGTTTGTTTTCTGTTGCTACACAGGACTAGCCTATATTGATGTTAAGAAACTGACTCAAGATAATTTGGTCAGAAATATTGATGGAGAGTTATGGATAGAGGCAAAACGAACCAAAACAGATGCAAAATTTAGCATTCCCCTACTCCCCACTGCCCTTACCATCCTAGAAAAATACAAAGACCATCCCAATGTAGTAAACGGCGATTGTGTATTGCCTGTTCTTAGCAATCAAAAGGCCAACGCTTATCTAAAGGAGATTGCCGACCTTTGTGGCATAAAAAAGAATCTGACCACTCATTTGGCACGTCATACCTTTGCCACAACGGTAACCCTTTCCAATGGCGTACCCATTGAAACCGTAGGAAAGATGTTGGGACATAAAAACCTGAGAACCACACAACACTATGCCAAAATCATTAATGAAAAAGTATCGGATGACATGGCCATACTGAAGAAAAAGCTAGCGCAAATGTAAGGCAAACACTTTCTGGGCTCAGACCAAATAATACCGAAGTATTAAGTGAGAATAATTAGAACAGGAACACGATGGGAAAGGAGGTTTTAGAAAATCGGTTGCCTACTCCTTCGGAGTATGTAAGATTAAGGAAATACGCTGGATGGGGAAATATAAACGAGAAGACGGCAAAAAAGAGCTTAAAGCATTCAGTATTCTCAATTAGTATCCTAGACAATGGAGAACTAGTTGGCTTTGGAAGAATTGTAGGAGATGGGGTTTTATTCTTTTATGTTTCAGATGTTATTGTTCATCCTACAGCCATGGGAAAAGGTTATGGAAACATCATAATGGATGGTATTAGAACCTATTTAAAAGAGAATGCCTTACCACAATCAAGTATTGGACTTTTAGCGGCTCCAAACAAGGAAGAGTTTTATAAAAAGTACGGTTTCACGAAATGCCCAAATGAGATATTTGGAAGCGGAATGAGTTATCTGGAAATCATAGGTAAAAAATGGTGATTTAATGGCAGAACAATTCCAAGACCAAAAGCTGGGCAAAATATCTTTTTACAAATTTCACAACTTTGCAGGGATGGAATTTTGAAGATTTGGGTATCAATAAAATAGGCCCATGGAGTTAGCACCACAGACCTATCTTCTCAAAATAACCAGAAGTAGTTATATCTGCTGCATTATGGGCATCTCACCTATTATTTTCCAATTCCCCTGTGTGTCCTTAACAAGGGCAAACAACGATGTAAATGTCGATTTCGTTCCTTTTAGAACTACTTTAGCGCTTGCTGTTGTTTCATTCAAGACAATTTTTTCAATGGTCAAGATCCTTGAATCACCACCAAATTCCTTTAAATGTATTTTATCCAAATAAACTGCCTTGTCCATAACAGAGACATCAGAACTACCGAATAAACGATTCATTACAATTCTGTAATTATCATCCAAACATGTTTCCAACATCACTGCATCATTATTGTCCCCGGCTTTTGAAAACTGGGTAATAACTGCTTTAATCCTGGAATTGTCATCATCTTGGGCGACACAACCAGTAATAAACATCAGGGCAAAGACAATCAATACTAAATTATTATTTTTCATGTTTTTTGTTTTTTTGTTTAATCTATAAGGACAGCGAATAATTATGTTTTCATCATTTCATTGGCATCTAATTAAAGTTTGACTTTTATTGAAGTTCTCATGATAGAATGGTGTTGAAAATCATCTTGCTGGCTGTAGGCAATCAACATGGTGTATTGAGTATTTTCAGATAATTTTCTTTGATGGGTACTAGTAAAGTCTTTTGGCAATGAAAATTGAAGCATCGTACTGTTGTTGATTTCAATACCCGAAATACTTTTCAGCTGTACCACCCCACCTAGGGACTCTATGGTTTTATAGTTACCGGGAGATAGCGTATAATGTTCCACAACATTAGGTCGTCCTTTGACGACATTCCCCATGATAAGATACGTTCCCTGAGTGCCTGAATGTGTGTTGAATCCTATAGCTACCCAACCTTTTGTTGGAGCGGTCATTTCAAAATGAACAGTGTCTTTTTCAAAATACCAACTCACCTCCATTCCATTTTTGGAAATTACTTTCTTGGGAATGTCTTGTGCCGTACACTGTTTTGAAGTAATGAATATTAACAAAACAAAAACTAGTTTTTTCATTATATTGCAATTATATTTATCATCAATTGTTGATATATCAATTTAAAGAATAAAAAATATCAACTCATATTCTTTCTTATTTTTCCAAGTATCTCACTTAGCGTTCCAATCTCTTCTTTGGATAGGCCCTTGATACTATTGGCTCGATGGATATTTATCAATTCCATATTGTTTTTAATAAATTTTTCTCCCTTTTTTGTTAAACCGATATTATAAGCTCTCCTATTATCTGGAATGGCCTCTCTTATTAACAACCCTTTCTTTTCCAGAATATCAAGTGTGCGGGTAATGGATGCTGGATCTCGATGGGACTTGTTTGCCAGTTCCCTTTGTGATACTGCGGTAGACTCAGAAACTATCTTCAATATGATCCATTGTTCAACGGTAATGCCCAGGCACAACCTGTCAAATTCGCTTTGGGAGTATTGTTTTGAAACCTTGCTCGTCCAATCTATTTGAAACAATATAACATCTTCAATTCTTTGCATGGACCAAATATACTAATTTTATTGATACATCAACAATTGATGTAATAATATGAAGTTCCTGAAGAAGTACTTCAACTAACCCTCCAAAAAGGCTTGTTATAAATTCATCATTCTAAGAATCAAATTGGTCCGGATCCCACACCGCACCAGGTGGGAATAATTCCGTAATTCTATCTTTCATTTCTGCAGCGATTAAAGTAGCATTTCCTCCTTGCTGTTCAAGTTGTGAAATGATATTATGATAGCTTTCTTCATCTCTATTCTGACTCAATTTAAAGACATTCTGAATGTTATCTGCCTTAATTTCAAATCCAACAATCGCTGGCATCATCTTTTCCAAAAAATGGTCAGGAAGGTTATCGAAATATGTGGGAGACTGATTATTTCCTCCTTCAAATTTTAAAGTCAATTTCTTCATAAACTTGACTAGGTCGGCGGAAGACATAAAATTCATTTCACCACCAACATGCACGCTCATATAATTCCATGTGGAACCAATTTTAGGATTTGAATACCAAGAAGCACTCACATACGTATGGGGACCTGTAAACACAATTAATGCTTGTGCATTTTCGACAAACGCCTTGTGATGGTCTGTTTTACGCATGATGTGCCCTTGTAAAAACAACTCTCCTTGCCGTTCTTCAACTAAAATAGGAGTTTGAGTTCCTACTTGATTCCCTGAGGCATCACTACCGGTTAAAAATGCAAACGGATTATCTTCTATAAAATCCAAAATTTTGCTCTGGTCTTTTTCCTTGAAATATGAAAAATTATACATACTATATTATTTAATTCTTTCTTTCTTGTGCAAATAGAACCCCATACACATCAATGAGATAAATATCAATGTCAAGGGTATCCAAGGAAGGCCCTCCCATAGCCATCGAACTTCGTTTTCATTACCTCTTAATGGTAGACAAAGAATTAGTAAAAAAATTGCGATATACAATAAATAACTTTTCATATCAGTGTAGTTTTAATTAAAGATTTATTGTCGCAATTTGTATTTAGTGATTCATTTAAACAAGTAATTTGGGGTTGATAAAGGGTTGATATTTATGCAAAATACTGACTGTCAACGTTTCACTTTTGACTTCAGTTCACCCCGACTTTTAATATTAGTTTTTCTATATATCTGATTAATGTGAGATTTCAGCGTGCTTTGTTCGATGAATAGCTCAGTCATTATTTCTTTATTTGTCCTTCCCAAAATAATTAAATCATAGACTTCCTTTTGTCTCTCTGTCAATTCATTGAGAAGCGCATCAGCTTCTTCACTTTTAATCTTTGACTGCTCCCTGATTTGATTTGAAAGCCTTGAAATTTTTCTTCTATTAATTTGAAAATATACTATAACTAAAAATGAACTAAATACTACCAATAAAAAAATAACGAATGGGTATTCACCTAAGATTAAACTAACTTTTCCTTCACTAGATCTTATTGAAATTGCTATTGATGATAATACTATGGCAATTCCAATAAAATATTTCTGATATTTTGATAGCATATTCTTTGATTCCATTACTATGTTAGCGAACATATAAGTAACTATTCATTGCTTCCAAAACCTGATCGTATCCAAGCGTTTACCGTTGGTGCTGATAAACGGGTGTCCCAACTGTTTTTGGACTGTTGGTATAGCGCATCAATGAAATCCTCATTGGTCGAACCTAAACCAATGGTGCTAATATAGCTATCAATATTTCTATCTGGGTTTGGCCATTGGGAAACGTCCAATAGAGTAGCACCTGCTTCCACCTGAGTTTGCCATGCTTCAAGACTCATGAATTCCTCATTAAAAGCAAACCATCTATCGCTCTCCAAGGCACTGAAGTATTGATTGCCATCAAAATCAACATCGGCCGAGAAATAGGTCAGCAACGTACCTGACTGCCCTCCATTAAAATAAAATTGATTACCCTCAAATTGAACATTCGTTATATCACCACCCATCCTGACGACGCCTGAACCCCAATTGGGTGTGGCAGCAAGATTTGCATCAATGTTATACACAATATTGTTGCTGATCTGCAATGCGTCTGCTTGGGATCCCTGCGTGGCATAAACGGCCATGGCAAAAACGGTTGTCACTTCTGGGTTTTCCTGCCGTGTAATGATGTTGTTATCCACAATACCGTTCAACACATCGTTAAAATCAATGCCCCAACCCAATTCCCTATTCGTAGGTCTTGACAACCCCATATCGGTAATGACATTGTTGATGACTTCAAAGTTTTGAAATCTATAGCTTTCACGATCATTTCCTCCAATGCTGAGCGATACTTCGTTATCAAAAAACAAATTATTATTAATCAATACATTGTGAGAACTTCCCTCGGTATCTGACCTCCATTTGTTTCCTGCTGAAGAACCTCTCAAGAAGAAATTGCCCTGAACGACTACATTTTTTACTGATGAAAAATAGATGTTGTGATTAAAACCCGTTGCCCGGCCATCCAATGGATTATTATCAAAACCGGGGTCAGCCTGTATTCTCCAGCCATTATGATCAAAGGTGTTTTCCTCCAACAAAAATACCGGTTGGCCGTTATCATTAGACCCATCATGGTAAATACCTTGAGAATGCACAATCCCAATACCTGAAGAATAGTTTCTAGAAAAAATATTTCTTCTGAATACCACACGTTCCATAGGGAAATCTGGTGCGGTCGAACCCAATACCTCGGCAGTTACATAAGATCTAAATACACAGTCTTCGATGAGGACATCCTCAATTTTAGCCGCCTCGTTCGCAAAAGTAAAGATCCTAAAACTCTTGGTGTCATTTTCAGAAGCATAGGAGACAAATAAATCACTTTCATCATCACGTGTATGTGCCCAGAAATTAATTCCAGAGAGTATAACAAATCGTGGCTGTCCAGATCTTATACCCCTGTTTGTGCCTGTCCTTAGTTGGGGTCGATCACCTTCACCATAAGCCGTAACCACCGATCTTTCTAAAGCAGACCTGCCTCTATTTAAATCAAGTGATTCTTCCCAATGCTCTCCGGCAGCCAAGAGCAACCAATCCGGCTCTCCCTCCCTCATTTGCGCAAAAGCCGCGGCAATGGTGGCAAAAGCTTGTACCTCACCACTTGGGTTTGTGGGGTCATTACCGATGGTAGGGTTGTTGGCCTGGTAAACCTGACCTGTTTCGTCATTGCCATTGGTAGCATGCACATAAATAAATTGACTGTCTGCATTAGGCACCAATACGGTAAATCCATCAGCATCCTGCGGCGGTAGATTAAAGTCAGCTACTGATATACCCGATATGCCCAATTCAATGTCGCCAGTATCGACATCGGGTTCATCTGGTGCTGGGGGCAGGTCTTCTGAAATAGGGTCTTCGGAACCCACGGATTCAATACTATCTGAGGAGCACCCCGTTTGAAAAAAACAAAATGAGAAAAAGAACAAAACAAATACGAATCTGACAATAGAATTCATAACTCTTAATTTTAAATTATTATTCGGTTAAATTCCATGTGGTGTAGTCCAAGCTTTTAAAACTTTGGATTGTTGACGCCACGTTTTTGGATATGGCCTTGTATGGCACATTATCCCTATTTTCCATCTTCGTATAATAATTCTCATTGTCTTCTCCATAAAGCCAATAATCGCCGCTTCCCGTGTTCATCTGGGTTACTTTAAACTCGAAAATTGAACTTTCCACGGGTATGTCATAGCCGTTGCCAGTGAGCAACCTCCAAGCATTAGGTCCAAACTCCGTTTGAAAAAGGAAAAACAACACCATAAAATTCATAAGGAGTATGAATAGTTTTACTTTTCGATTCATTCCATATCATTTTGAAGGGACATACCTATCAAACGATAACCGTTATCCGTTTTTAAAAACTCAAAATGATCCTGTCGGGCCCCATCCTTTGAGTGGTTTAGAACTAAGGTCATTACCGGGTATTTTTCAATTCTAGCTTCTCCACAATTAGTAAAATATTTTTCAAAACCAGGCGAATCATAGATGAATGGATTCAAACCATTGCGAGTGACGAAAAAATCCATACCTCTTTTTTTTACTTGAAATAGGCTCTTTTTAAGTTCTTTAAAATGGTTTGAACCAAACTCCTTTCTAGGTTCAGTTACCCATCCGATTGTTTCGTTCCATGAGGTAATGCTATCATGCATGAAACCAGCTGCCTTACTTGCCCTGAGATGAGGTAGTAATTTATTTTTCATCCAACGATTAAAGTTCCTCTCAACATCAAGAAAGGTGTAGTACTTGCCATTTAGGCCTTTGTAACTCTTTTTGGTTGTATCGGTGGTGGCTTCGCTTTCAACAGTCATAGAATACATATCAAGTTTACCGGCATGTTTAAAACCGACTACGGCAATCTTGTTTTGCGTGGTTATTAAAAACTCCTCTCCACCTTCCCAACTAAAGTGTTCACACCCATGTTTATTGTGCTCGTCCAAACACTTCTTTTGTGCCCCCATTAGTCCCCAAACCAAACCATCATGTGCCCTTGAAAGCGCATCATAGACAGCAGGGATAACAACATTTCCATCCTTATTGAATAGCCCTACCTTATCCGTTTTCTTATCCCTAAACCTTATGTAGCCCTCATGCTCACAATCGGCCCTATTATCATAAATGAACAGGCTATCCTTTCCGACTTTTTCACCTGTTTTGGTTAGGTAATAAGTCTTGTAGCCAGTTTCTTTTTCTTCCATTACGGCAATGATATCTTCAAATTTTTTGGCAATGGTAAACCCCATAAACTTAGGCTCAATTTTTATTTGACCCTTTGAATCCTTAAAACCAATCAACTGTGAATCTTTCTTTTTAAATGCAATCCACACCTCAGGATTTTGAGGATAAACCACTACCCCAATAAGCCCTATGAGATATGTTAGGAAGGTTTTCATTGTATTTCAGCGCTATTTTCAACAGTTCTTTTTAATTCATAGACGAGGCAAACATTACCGTCAAATTCTCGTTCCTCAATAAATTCAAATCCCAGTCTTTTATAAAACCGATGTGCCTTGATATTGCTTTGAAGTGGGTCCACAAGAATGCTAGCCACTACTGGATTTTCAAAACATCTGGCGATAGCCAAGTTCATCATTAGGGTACCATATCCGCGGTTCAAGTTTTCTTCCTCTCCAATCCATATATCTATTGCCCTTTTATTTTGTTCCACATTACCCCAATACTGTGTTTCTTCTTTATCGGGGTCTATAATCTGTACCACTCCAACAGGCTTACCATTTACCTCTGCAATCAACTGTTCCCTCCACTCAGGATTCCTTTTAAGTTCCAGTTCCCAATTCCATTCATCATCATTCGGATCACTGTCTATAACATGTTGTTTAGTCTCCCAATAAGTTAGCAATTCAAGGTCATCTATGGTGGCCAATCTCAACTTTATCATAGTTCTTTACAATATTTGGGTCCTTTATTGGTTTTTGGTTTCAAAGAGAATAAGCTCGACAAATTTGTTCTTTGGTATAAACAAACAATGCTTTTGACCTGAACCTTCCTCTATCCATAGTCCATCTCCCTTTTTGTAGTATTCCAATCTATCTTCAAAGTCAATGACCATTTCACCCTCCAAAACATACCCAACATGACCTGTTTGACACCAATATTCCTCCCTAAAACCATCGTCAAATCGTACCAATCGCAGTTGTCTGCCACCAAAAGAATAGACTTTTTGAGCCACGCCTTTTTTGGGATATTCCCACTCAGATTCTCGAAAATGTATAAGCAATTCCGTCATTACTATCGGTAAAATCGTATTGGGTTCTAAATACTCTTTTTTAGGGTAACTAATCCTCCAATTGAAAGTCAATGGTGGAGACCACCCTGACCACTTTTATCTGTGGCGTATTCAAGTCGCGGTCACTTATGGTAAAAAGACCTTGTTTTGCCATGCGTATCTTGCCCACCTTAGAATCGGAATCAAGGGCAAACTTATCCGCTACCTCACGTGCATTTTTGGTGGACTCTTCTATCATGGAAGGTTTGATGTCGTTTAAACCATCAAAAATATATTCAATGGGTCTCCATGTATTTTTGGAACTTATCAATATTCCTTTGGTCATAAGGTCTGTAGATTCGGAAAGTGCTTTTTGAAGCTGACCGATATTTTTCGTTCGAACCGTAAACTCCGACTTTGCCAAATACCTGAACTGTGCGTTCTTATTATTATACAGGTCTGACCAGGTATCATTGATATTGGTACTTCCCTGGGTCAATTCCTCCTTCTTAAAACCTTGTTCTACAAAATAGTTATAGAGTGCTTCGTTTTGGTTTTCAATATCCTTTTTCAGCGTCATTAAGTTATTTGCCGTTAAAGTGATATTTATGGGCCAAACGGCCAGATCAGCGTCTACCTCCCTCTCAGATAGGCCTTTTACCTGTACAAAACGGTCATACTGTTTGGCTGTTTTATGCATATTTCCTATAAAGTATCCCGCAACTGCTATGGAAACGGAAACCAGTACTACTTTTAACCAATTAATTTTCATGTATTTACATTTTAATCTGTATTCATTTTTTGCAATATTTCATTGCTTTCATACGGCACTTTTATCTCTACAACCGTGCCAGTTGCCTTGCCCGTATCATCGAACAAATCCTTAATTTGAAAGGAATAGTTCTTCCCATTTTTTTTGGAAAAAAGTTCCAAACGGTCGGTTATGAGCTTTAGGCCCAAAGACTCCTTTTTAAGGGGGTTCTGGGCATTTCTTTTTTGGGTCGCCTGTCTACCAATACCGTTGTCCTCAATTTGTATGGAAATGCACTTGGGGGAAGCTGTCGTTTTGTACACCGTAATATTTAATTCCTTTTTACCCCTTTTTGTGGTCAATCCATGCCAAATCGCGTTTTCAACAAAGGGCTGTAAAAACAAAGCGGGAACCTTTATGTTATGGACATCCAAAGATTTATCAACATCAATCGTGATTGCCATATCATTTTTAAACCGGTCACCCTCAATCTCCATATACATTTTCAGGGTTTTGAGCTCTTCAGCCAATGAAATCTCTTCCTTTCTGGAATTCTCCAGAAGACTACGAATCAATTTTGAAAATCGCCCGAGGTAGTATACTGCCCTTTCTTGATCGTTTAAAATGAGATAACTTTTTATGGAATTCAGGGCGTTGAAAATAAAATGGGGGTTCATTTGACTCCGAAGGGCATCCAACCGCAATTGGGAAAACTTGTTCTCGAATTTTAAGGTCAGTTTTTCGGTGCGTTCCCTTTGCGCCTCTTCCGAAAGTTCCAAAACGCTGCTCTTGGTAAGTTCCAGCTCCTCAGAAAGGGCACGATTGATACCGTTCTTTATGATTTGGTTTTCCTCCAATTGGGAGACCAACTTTTTTTGAATGGCAACATTCTGTATGTAGACCATTTTTTGCTCTAGGCCAATGGCAAGGGCGAACAAAAGGCTTTCAACCAAAATACCGATATAAAAAATATACAGGTATTGGTCGTCAACGGTAACCTCTTTAATAGTGGTAATGAACAGCAGTAGGTATGAAATACCCAAAACCAACATACCCGAAAGAATGTAAGGCTTGATAATCATTCGCTTATTGAAAACCATAAAAAGCGTCCAAAAGAATACTCCGTACCCCAAGGGAATATGAACAAAAGCATGATAATATCGAACGACCATGTTCTGATGGTCAAAAATGAACAAGGTTGATAATATGAGATACACAGCTGCACTGGTACCATAGTAATAATCTATAATTCTAATCGATTTTGGAAAGCTCTCCCGCAACCGCATGATTTCAACCACGAAATAGGTGAACAGGACCGTACCTAAGTATTGGGCTGGATAATGGAAATCCATGGAAAACCGTAGCCCCTCAGAAGATTCAAAAAAATCAGTAAAGAACACCCCCTTAACATGCCGCATCAGACTTATACCATTGACCACAGCATATAGACTGTACCATAGATAAAAGCGTTTTTCGTGCTGAAAATATTGGATGAGGAAAAACACGAAAAGATAGAAAAGCACAGCTACCACCAAAAAGCCAAGGCCATTCTGACTGCCGTTCTCCAAAAACTCCATAATATGTGATTTGCCTTTCATACTGCTCAAAATGACATCTTTTCCAGAAAGGCATCTTTTTTGATTCGCGATACGGGAATCTTCTCTTCATTGCTCAACACCACATACCCGTCTCCCTTAAAGTATTCCATTACTTTGAGGGTGTTGATGATGTATGAATTATGTATTCTAAAAAAAAGGCTCTCCGGAAGTAGCTCTTCCACTTCCTTCAACTTTTTAGAAACGTACTTATTTTTGCCCGTGTCCAGAAATATGCGGGTATAATTACCATCAGACTGGCAGTAAATAATCTCGTCCACTTTGATGAATACGATCTTTCCATTTACAGGGATCTGAATCATTTTCACGGTATTCACCGACGACAAGGCCTTCATGGTTTCTTGAAACTGATGTTGCAATTGTTGCGGGCTACTTTGGTTTTTGAGCTTTTCAATGATATCCTTTATCTCGTCACCACCAATGGGTTTTAAAAGGTAATCCAGTGCATTCTCCTTGATGGCCTGAATAGCATATTGGTTATAAGCCGTGGTAATGATTACGGCAAAATTGCGGAACTCCAATTTTTTAAGGAGAGCAAAGCCATTCATTTCAGGCATTTCAATATCCAAAAAAACACAGTCGGGCTTTAGATAATTGATACCGGATATGGCCTCAACTGGCGACGTAAACGTTTCCACAACTTTAATGTAGTTGGAAAACTTTTGCAGCTCCCAATTCAAATTGTTTACGGCCGCCAGCTCGTCGTCTATAATAATGGCTCGGATCATGTGTTGGTTCAGTTTACATTCAAAGTACGATCTAGTTGGCGTTTTATTTTAGCAATAATGACCAACCGTAAGAACTAGTGTATCAATGGTCATGTAGCTGTATGAAATGCACAAATGGTCCAATCGGCAGTTTGTTGACCATCTATAAAGATAACCATATAGCTGACAAATTGGTTTGTACCATCCATCCGAATTCAACTGAAACAGAAGGTTTTATAAAATAGTTTTGGTTCAAAACAAACTTTAGGCTAGATGCATATAAAATGTAACAAAGTCTGAAACGAAAGTTCCCAACAACAGAAACAACCTATTCAAAATCTTGCCCATGACCATATTCAAATTTTTTTTGAAGAAATCATTGTTCATCCCATGCATTGTTTGTCTTCTTTTCGCTTGCTCCAAAGACGGTGACCAAGGCCCTATTGGCCCCGAAGGCCCACAAGGGGAACAAGGAGTGCCAGGCCCATCGGGAGCGGATGGACAAGATGGTGAAGATGGCACGGCCAATGTGTTTTATTCAGAATGGATAGATGAAAGTTTTAGTAGTATTGGAACTTTTAGTTTTCAAGACTTGGGTGAAATTCCTATTGAAGAATTAGATGCACTAACCGATTTGGTGCTGGTATATGGTCGAGTTAATACTGATGGTAATGCATCCATTTTTTTACTTCCCTTTTATCAGGTTACCGATGATGAATACTACTGGTCTTTTTTAGACAACGGCAATGAGCTTTTTATTTACGCCGATGCTCCAAACAACTTTAGTGATGGTCAATTTGACTATTTTGATCAGTACCGCTATGTGGTCATCATGGATGGTCAACCCATTTCCGAAGCATCAAAGTCAAGTAATTCTACTCCCGACTACACCAAAATGAGCTATGAAGAAATTGCTGAACTCTTTGATATAAAAGATTGATGATTTGATGTCTCCCTATCCTATATAAAACAAGTTCCCAAAACGTAAACTTAATTCCTAATTAAAATTATTTTATCATGAAACAAATTAATTTTTTAAAAACAATTGCTACAACAGTATGTATCACAGCTGTGTTATTTTCTTGCTCCATAGACGGTGACCAAGGCTCTATTGGCCCAGAAGGCCCCGAAGGCCCACAAGGCGAACAAGGTGAGCAAGGAATTCCTGGTGCGGACGGACAGGACGGACAGGACGGTCAAGATGGGCAGGATGGGGAACCCGGTACGGCCAATGTCATCTTTTCCGATTGGATTCCCGCAGATTTTGAAACCTCAGCATTTGATTCGATGTTGCTCGATAACCTTCTCAATTCTGATTTTGATGCTCAAACCGATGTGTTGTTGGTGTATGGGCGTCGTCCCGTAAACGCTGTTTTAAACGATATTTATCAATTACCTCATACTGTATCAGGGGCGTCTGAATCAGTTCAATATTCGGTGAGGTTAACAGCAGGCGCGGCAACCCAATCTTCTTTATTTGTAGATGCCACCCTTCTTTATGGGGACGGTGGTTTTGATTTTTTTGAAGATTTCCGCTATGTCCTCATTCCAGGTGGGCAATCCAATTCTGGAAAGTCAGCTGTGAAGGACTACACCAAAATGAGCTACGAAGAAATTGCCGAACTCTTTGAGATCAAAGATTGACGGAATATACCTATTGAACAAAACGAGTTTCCCAACAAGTAAACCTTATCTATAATTAAATCATTCAATTATGAAACAAATGAAATTTTTTAAATCAATTCTTAGTGTACTATGCATCACCGCTTTGGTTATTTCTTGTTCCAACGATGGCGATCAAGGCCCGATAGGGCCTGCTGGCCCACAAGGTGAGCAAGGAGTTGCCGGACCCGAAGGACCACAGGGGGAACAAGGCGAACCTGGTTCTGTAGAGTATTTTTCTTCTAGTTGGATCCCTAATGAATTTGAAGAAAATTATCCCGCCACCACCACCGCAGGCTTTTTTATAGATGCACCGCAAGTTACCGAAGAGATTATGAATACAGGTCTAATCTTAATGTTCGGCAGGCGTACAGATGCTTTTGACAATGATATTATAGAAAGCCTGCCTGTACTTTTAAACAATAGCTACAATTTTAGGTTTCAGCAAAGGGTGGGCGAACTGAATGTTCTTGTTTCCACCGCAGTAGAATTTGATAATATCAATGAAAATGCCCAGTTGATAGATGACTATCGCTATGTCATCATACCCAATCCTGGTAACGCGACTAGAGCAAACAAGGGACAAAGTGTAGATTATACCAAGATGGGCTATGAAGAGCTTATGGCCTATTTAGAAAAATAAAATAATGTACTTGATTATCTCTTTTAAGCTAAGGTATAAGGAGGAATTAAAAAGAAGCACAATAAAATTAAATCGATTATGAAAGGACATATAATTCAAATTAAAGGCTGCATCCTGTGCTTGTCACTGTTATTGACACTACTGGTGGGCTGCTCATCAGAGGATGGCCCTATTGGACCTGAAGGTCCTGCAGGAGAGCAAGGATTGGTTGGCGACCAAGGGCCTCAAGGATCCGAAGGGGAACCGGGCGAGCTTGGCCCTGAACGTTATTTTGCTTCGGAATGGATTAATTCCGAGCTAAAGGAAGATTTTGGAACTGCGACCAGCGCCAGTTTTACCATTGATGCCTCAGAGCTATCCCAAGATATAATGGATACTGGTCTGGTCTTGGTGTTTGGTAGAAGGGAAGACCTTTTGGAAAATCAAATCATAGAACGTCTACCAGCACTTATCGACAATGACTTTGAGTTTCGCTTTCAACAAAGATTGGGAGAGCTAACGATAATTGTTTCTACGGTAAATGAATTGATTGATTTAGATGGAAACGGAGCTCTAATCGAAGATTACCGCTATGTTATCATTCCCAACCCCGGCAACACCACTGAAAAAAACGGTACGACAGTAGACTTTACCAAAATGACCTACGATGAGGTCGTGGCGTATTTTAATCTATAAAACGGGATTGCCCTCATTCTTCAAACCCTTTTAAGAGTGAGGGCAGTCTTTTTACAAAACAATAACACCATGAAACAACGTTTTAAATATCTTATAAAGTCATGCGTCCTATTGCCTTTGTGCTGTTCAGTAATTCTAACGGGCTGCTCAGGCGAAGATGGTATGGACGGCGCAGACGGCCCACAGGGCGAGCAAGGTTTACCCGGGCCTGTAGGTGAAACCGGGGTGGGTACCGTCATCTATTCAGACTGGTTTCCTACGCAATTTCCCGACCCCTTGCCCGTCGGCACCAGCAGTTTTACCGTTAATGCACCTTCTCTCAGTCAGCGTATGATTGACGAAGGTATTGTTCTGGTCTTTGCCAAATTAGAGACTGAATCTGATGGGACTTTTGCCCTATGGCAATTACCTTTTGAATTAGACTCTGGCTTTGTTGTCCGAGAATATCAATTTTCAATGGCCCTCAATGAACTGACCATTTCCGTTAATAGGCCTGCACCAGGAACGGCATCTTTCTTACTGGCTGAGGAATACCGTTATGTTTTGATTCCCGGGGGTACCGAAAACTCGGGCAAAGGTGCAAACAAAGATTTAAATACGATGACCTATGAAGAAGTCGCCGCCTATTTTGACATTCAAGATTAACGATAGACATACCTTAAACACATTACGATGAAGAATTTTCACAAAACATACTATGGCTTAAAACACTTTTTTTCTGTCCTATTGCCATTACTGGCAATCACTGCCTGTTCTGATGGTGATGCTGGTCTGGAAGGACTTCAGGGTCCACAGGGCGAACAGGGAGAAGCAGGAGAGGTCGGTCCAACGGGAACTGTTGATTTTTTCTATTCCGATTGGATTCCATCCGAGTTAGAAAACCCATTGCCTAATGGTCTTTCCGGTTTCAACATCGATTCTCAGCAATTCACTTCATTGCTTAAAGAAAATGGAGCTTTATTTGTGTATGCTCAATTAACGTCAAAAGAAGTTACACCCTTACCCTTTGAGAACCCTCTTATTGGACAGGCATATAATTTTTCAATTACAGACGATGATCAACTTCGCATTCTTGTGGTCAACATTGCAGAAATGGGTTCTACGACACCCTTGATAGAAAGCGTTCGCTATATCATCATCCCTGGTACAGAACAGGAAACGGGTAAAGCCCCTGCACAAGATTTTAGCAAAATGAGCTATTCAGAAGTAGCGCAATATTTTGGCATTACCGATTAATCAAAAAGAATTCATACGATGAAACGACTATCATATTTTAAATTTCGTAACATAGGTATCACCATAATTTTTGGTTTGATACTATCCTTGGTTTCCTGTTCCTCCGAAGATGGGGCCGATGGGTCTGTTGGGCCACAGGGCGAGCAAGGCCTGCAGGGTGAAGCTGGGCAACAAGGTCCTGAAGGGACTGAAAATGTAACTTACTCCCCTTGGATTACCTCTGGCTTTCCCAATCCATTAACGCAAGAAGTTACGCGTTTTACCATTGAGGCACCAGATTTGACCCAAGATATCATGGATAATGGGGTCATTTTAGTGTTCGGAAGGGAAAACACTGAGGTCTATCCACTGCCCGTTTATTTTTCTAGCAGTAACGGCCAAATCCATACCTATGCAATTGATACTCCAGGTATACTGGCAGTACAAGTGACCTTGACCCTATTGGCACCTGTGCCAGCTTTAGAGAGTTACCGATATGTACTCATTGATGGAGGTACCCCCGACACTATGGGAAAATCAGCACAGCTAGACTACTCAAAAATGACCTATTCAGAAATAGCGACAATCTTTAACATTACGGATTAATGTTGGTTGATGGTTGGTGCCACCCTTCCCGATTTCATTGACTGGATCGGGAAGGTTCTACTACTATAAAACCCTTAAACTATGAAACACCCCAAGTTAACATACCTACTGATCAGTTTAATGGCAATCGTCCAATACTCGTGCAATACCGATGATGGCAATGGTACTACTGTGCCCGATAACGAGCTTAGTTTACCTTCAGATAAAGTGCTTATTGGTTTTGGATTTAGGGCAGAAGACAATACTGAGCTTACTGAAGATGTGGTGGGCGACATCGAACAGACCGCCTTTAGTGTGGCCGCTTTTGTTCCTTTTAGGGCTGACCGATCGGCCCTAACCCCTACCATTGAAGTGTCACCCAATGCGGACTATGAACCAAAAGGAGTTCAAGATTTCATGAATCCCATAGTTTATACGGTCACCGCAGAAGACGGTTCAACACAAGATTATGAAGTCACCGTAGGTTTCTTACCAGAACCGGATACCGGCCTAACTGATAAAAACGTACTCCTGTTCATTTCACACGAAGATGCCTACTATTCGGAATATATTATCATGCGCAGGGCTTTGGAGGCCGTTGGTTATACCGTTGATGTACGCAGCGCCAATGAGCAGCCCGCAGCAGTCTATACCCTCACAGGAGGGATTGTTTCCACCAGCCTCCCCAGTGTAGGTCATGATATTTTTCTTTCCCAGTTTCAGGAGTCCTTTGGCGCCACTTGGAACTCTGTGGACAATGAGCTACCCAATCCTCCTTTTGTCAATGTTAACGGAAGTATTTTAGATATTGAGAACATGGCATCTTATGATGCCCTGATTATCGTTGGTGGCACCGGAGCCCAAGACTATCGCGTAGATGGAACATATACCGCACAAGGTACAGGTGATCGAACGGTAAGCGCAGAATCGATACAGGCCACGGCCGAAAAATTGAATGCCCTGGCCCTTGACGCCCTATCTCAGGGAAAACCGGTCATGGCGCAATGCCATGGAGCCTCTTTGGCCCCATTTTGGCGAATACCCGGTACTTCCGGACCGGGTTTGGAGTCTTTGGGCTACAGTCTTCTAAAAGATGGTTATGCCACGGGATTTCCAGAATCTGAAACGGCCAAGAATCTAGCACTGCTCAATGTCAATTACCGTGGTGAAGAAACAGGTGATTTGGCCTTTGGCAGTTCAGATCGGGTAACCATATCCAGCCCCCATTCCTCCTTTGGCTCCAATGCAGGCGATTATAAGGTACTGACCACAAGGGACTGGTATTCCCAAACGGTCGCCCACGCAGCCAAATCGCTATTAAATACTATTGAAACGCATCCTATGGCTTCCGACCTTTCAAGTGCGTTATCGGTACTCGTTCTTCATGGTGGTCCTGTAAACCCTGAGGACTGTGATGCCAGTAATACAACCACCAATGATATTCCCTGTAATTTTGGAACCTTGCCCGATGACCTACCAGCGGACTATACCCATTTACAGGATTTGTTGGAGAATAGTTCACCTATGGACGATTTTAATTTTAGTGTCGAAGAGGTGAACATTACGGACGATCTTCCTTATAATGAAGATTCCGTAGATGAAATCAGGGCTTTCTTAGGTGTTTATGACGTTATCATTTTCTATAAACACTGGGCCAGTGGGGTATCGGTCAATTTGCAGAACGCCCTATTGGAGTATGCAGATAATGGAGGCAATATATTGGGCATTCACCATGGCCTATATGATGATAATGGAAAGGACATTATCACCGACGAGCTGTTTGAAATAGAATCCGGGGCATCTACGTGGTCCGGTTCCAACTTGACCAGCTATAACTTAGTGGCCACCAATCACGGGCATTTTATAACAACCTACGGTATTGCCGCCCTTGAAACTGCCTTACAAAGCCCTGCAAATTGGACTTCAGGCCCTTATCAAAGTGGTAATCCAAGCTATTCGCATTACCCCAATATCACCATATATGATGAAATCTATAACAATATTGAATTTAAACCGAGTGCAAATTTTGGCCATGAAATCAACGAAATTATACCGCTCTTTTCACACACGATAGCCGGAACGCCCAACCCCCATACCTCTGGCCATATTAAATATTTTGATGATAACGGTGACGGCGTCTTCGGCAAATTGGTGTTTTTGCAGCCGGGTGAACGAAAGGAAAACTATGAGGCCGGAAGTAATTACGGACAAATTATCCGAAATGCTGTGTCATGGTTGGGTTTAAAATAATAAGATGTAAAATATTAAATAACAATAGGTTATGAAATTGTGATTGAGATGATCAATATTTTTAACGATAACCTTATGGGTAGTATCATCATACAATGGCCATTGATTTACTATCGCATTTTTTAAATCCATGCTATGTTTCGCAACTATTTTAAAATATCGTTCAGAAACCTTGTAAAATATAAGTTTTACACCATCATTAATGTTTTTGGGTTGGCACTTGGTCTTGTGGCCTATCTTATGGTATCGTCTTATATTACTTTTGAAAAAAATTACGATAAACAGTTTACTGAATTCGAAAATATTTACCGATTGACATCAGATCAGGTCGTTGACGGTGAAATAAGGGTTCGTGACGCCATGTCTTTTTATCCTTCCGGGCCAGCCTTGGAAGAAGAGTTACCTGAGGTGGTAGGCCACACCACCACCTTTAAATTCGGCCCCCTTGTTTTTACAAATAATTCAGACTTATTACAAGAGCCTCTGGTCTTGGGCGTGGACCAGAACTTTCTTGACTTTTTTGACTACGAAGTTCTTTATGGAAGTGCCGCTAAATTACAGGAACCCAATCAACTGATTTTGACAAAATCCAAGGCCCTTGAATATTTCAACAAGGAAAATGCGGTTGGTGAAATCCTTTTTATACATAACGATTTTAACAGATCATTCAATGTGGCTGCCATTATTGAAGATATTGCCCCCAACACCCACTATAAATTTGAGATGCTGATGTCCATCGTCAGTATAAAGGAGCGTTTGGAAGAAGATGGCTGGAGTGGCTTCAACTACTACACCTATTTACGTCTTCTGCCAGATACGGATGTAACCAAATTAAGACCACAATTATCTGAGCTTTCCAAAAAATATATCGGCTCGGACACCAAATTGGTACTCAATTTACAAGCTCTGGAGCGTATTCACTTATATTCTGATTTTACCTACGAGCCCGAAGTTCACGGCAACGCAAGATCTGTGCAAATTCTAATGTTCATCTCGCTGTTCATTTTAGTGATTGCATGGGTGAACTATATCAACCTCTCGACGGCGAAGGCCATAAACCGTGCAAAAGAAGTTGGGCTGCGAAAGGTAATCGGAGCGAACCGTTGGCAATTGGGCACCCAGTTCTTTTTAGAATCTGTTCTTATCAACTTCATTGCTGCTTTTGTTGCCTATATTCTTTGTGTATTATTGGCTGGGTTATTCAATAATCTGGTGGGTAAGGAAATATTGGTGGACATTTGGAAGGATACATTCTTTATCCAACGCCTTTTTATCTTCTTTTTGATTGGCACCGTTATCTCAGGGGCTTACCCAGCCATGCTCATGTCGGGCTTCGATTCCGTAACGGTTCTCAAGGGGAAGTTCAGGCATTCTAAAAAAGGTGTTTTTCTACGTAAGGGGCTTGTGGTGATTCAATTTGCCATATCCATTCTACTGATCAGTGCCACCTTGGTGGTCGTCACCCAAGTGGATTATATGCGTTCCAAGGACAAGGGAATGAACATAAATCAGGTTATTGGCTTTGGCCTGCCCGAGCTAGAAGCGGATTCATGGAAATCGGCACTGAAAAAGGCAACTAATTTTGAGGACGAACTGAAAAAAAATAGCAACGTACTCTCAACCGCTGTTTTAACCAATTTACCAGGTGGAGGCAGTGCCGATATCAATTCATCGGGCGCAGGAGTGCAATTGATCGGGCTGACGGAAGTAACCGAAGGCACCTTCTACAGCCTTGGAATTGATGAAAAAACAATCCCATTGCTTCAAATGGACTTACTGGCAGGACGTAACTTCAAAAAAGACTTCGCTGATGATGCCCAAGCGGTTATTGTAAATGAGGCCTTTATAGAAAATTTGGGGCTACAGGTCAATGAATCGCTCATTGGAAAGCGCATACGTTACGGTAAAGACCAAAGCAGTATTGCCTATGAAATCATCGGCATTGTAAAAGATGTAAATCGTACCTCTTTGAAAAGTGCCATTGAACCAACTGCCTATTTTTCGGATTGGGGATATGGCGGTGGCTGGGGATACGGAAATATGATGGTAAAAATACGGCCTGAAAACATGGCCAGTTCCTTAGACTATATTAATGAGAAGTGGCGTGCTTTTTTTCCTACCGCAGTACTTCAATATAATTTTCTGGATGACCGATTTGCCAAACTCTATGCAGAAGAACAGCGCTTCGGTCAAGTTTTTGGTGTTTTCTCCGTCTTTGCCATTTGTATTGCCATCCTCGGTTTGTTCGGTCTAGCAGCATTTATGACCGCACAGCGCACCAAAGAAGTTGGGGTACGGAAAGTGCTCGGTGCCTCGATAAAGCAGATTGTACTGCTTTTTTACAGAGACTTTGTTTATCTCGTGGCCATGGCAACATTGATCAGCGTTCCCCTATTGTTCTTTGCCATGCAGCAATGGTTGGAAAATTATAGCTACCGTATTGAATTCCCTTGGTGGACCTTATTAGTGGCCTTGGGTCTTGTCATGGTCTTGGCCCTGATTACCATCGGCTTTCAGACCTATAAGGTTGCACTATTGAATCCATCAAAAACATTGGGAAATAATGCACAAAACTAATTTAGAAAAGATAAAACAACAGGTCTATAAAACCAAAGTTAAACTATGACATACATGATCATCGAACGATATTATCGCTATAAAATCAAAAAACTGTATCAACGAATGGAAATCGTAGGTCGACAACTTCCAGAAGGCGTAACCTATGTTGATAGTTGGGTGGACGAAGGAATGAGTACCTGTTATACTATTATGGAAAGCGAAACCTACGAGCAACTCAAAGAATGGATGAACCATTGGAAGGAATTTTGTGAGTTTGAAGTAATACCGGTTATTTCAAATGAACAAGCCAAAGAAAAAGCACTGAACCCACAACTACAATAATTGAAATTAAAAATCAACAAAAAAGCTGTTTACTTAATACTTTCCATATGTCTTGGACATCTCGGTTATTCCCAAAAAGATACTGCACCAAGTAAAGAAGTGGTGGCTTTCTTGGATACGTTTCGCAAAGATTATGAGGCCATGTACAGGAACGAGAACTTTAGACTTGTGCAGGACCGATATGGAGAGAACGTGCGGTTGATGCCTGAGTTCCAAGAAACCGTTTTGGGTTTAATCCCATCCGCCATGTATTATGTGGCGTTTTTTGAAAGGTTCGAAATAGACAGCTATGGAAGGGAAAACATTGAAATCTTGGATTTGGAATCAAGAGTGGTGGAGCTCGGAAGGTTCCAAATGAATATTTCTGATATTGAAGGAGAATATCTTTTAACGGGAAAATACCAAAACGTTTGGGAACTCACTTCAAAGGGCACCTATGAGCTTATTACCGAGGCATGGAGCTATGATAATTGGGTCGAATTTGGTGATAAACTGAGATTCAAGGATGTGCCTTCCGTGCGAATGGCGCTAGAACCTCACATTTTAGTCAACGACAATATCAGCTTTGAGATTGAGGCATTAAACTGTCTCATGGAGAAGGTCATTATGGAAGGGGACACCAAGCGATGGTCTCTGTTCTATTCAAATGATGCGATGCTCATAGGGGGCTTTCATCCTATTGCGAAAGGACGCAAGGCCATTGAAAACCATTTAATCGAATTAAGTGAAGAAGAACCGCTGTTTGAAAAATTGGATGTGCGGACGGATGGAATAATTGAATTGGACGGCTATGCGCTTGAATACAGCTCTACCATTGAAAATTGGAGGGATGATTGGAGCTCTGGCATCAGTACAAGCAAGAATATTAAGCTTTGGAAAAGGGAACCCAATGGGTCTTTGAAAATTTTCAGGATGATCAATATGTATGACTAGTTCCTTCAGTACCAAATTAGACTATATGATGTGACCGGAAATGAAAAAACAAAAAATCAAATACCATCTATCACTTTTAATGGGGTTATCGCTCCTGGCCTGTTCTGCGCAGTTACCACCTAGTGATTTTGAAAGTGCCATTGTAAAATTGGTCACTGCATTCAAGGAAAAAGATCAAGCTACGGTAAATGGCTTTGTATCCAAAAAACAAGGCGTCATCATAGTGTTTAGGTTCGGAATATTTGACCAATACCAGAAGACTGCAATCCTGGATTTTGAAACTCCGGTTCCAGACTATTTTCCATATTACGATTTCTCCACCGACTATAGAGTATCCTTTGAACCGCTGCCATCCTATGATTGTGAAACTTTTGAATGGACAAAAACCGGAATGTATTGTGACACCACTAAAACGAGTCACCTACTATCCAAAACAGCGAAAAACCTAAATACCTATATGGATGCCAACATTTCTGAAAAAGAAATTAAATCCTTCGAGAAGCTGGAAAAAAACAGTCATAGAATAGTGGTATGTGACCGTACTGAAGGTGAGTTTATTTTTTATCTAACGCGACTGGATAAAAGATGGTATTTGACCCTAATTGATCGGGTAACGACCGATTGTAGTTCATAAAAAATTCAAGACTTATAAAACATACCCTTTCAGAAAAAACAAAATTATGCTTGGAATAAAACATATCAAATTTGATGCGATGACCTACGTTTTACACTACAAAAACGGAAAAGTCAAAAAAGAAGGCAGAGGCCTCTCCTTCTTTTATTATGAACCTAAAAGTTCTATTGTGGCCATACCGATGGGAAGCAATGACCTCCCCTTTATTTTCCCCGAAACCACGAAGGACTATCAGACTGTTTCCATACAAGGCGAAGTGAGTTATCACATTGAAGACCCAAAAAAGCTGGCAGATATATTTGATTTTACGGTGGACAAAGAAGGTAAGCACAAAAAAAATGACCTGGAAAAACTGAACCAACGCATCATCAATATGGCCCGGTCATCAGTATCGGCCTTTATACTGAACACTGATATGAAAATCGCTATTCATGCGGCGAAAGATATTGAAACCACTATAACATCAGGGTTACAATCGTCAGAAGCCCTTGGTAAAATAGGAATTCAAATTACCGGTGTCAACGTTTCAGGAGTGCGACCCACGCCCGATATGCGGAAAGCACTGGAAACGGAAACCAGGGAAAAACTGCAACAAGAAGCGGATCAGGCCATCTATGAGCGACGAAATTTCGCCGTAGAGCAAGAACGTATCATTAAAGAATCTGAACTGAACACCGAAATAGCCGTAGAAGAAAAGAACAAACAGATAGTCCAAAAGAAAATGGAATCGGATGTCTTGAAAGCCGAAAACGATAAAAAGTTAAGGGAAATGACCCTAGGTGCGGATATAGCGGTAGAAAAACAGCGTGAAGAATTTATCGCCTTAAAAACAACAAATGATAGAACCGAAGCCGAAACCCAAGGTTATGTTTTAGAGGCTACCTTAAAACCATATCGAAACTTGGATTGGAAATTACTGACTGCGCTTCATACTAATGCGGACCCAAAAATGAACATGGCCCTTGCCTTTAGGGAACTGGCTGATAATGCGGAAAAAATCGGCAATTTAAACATCAGTCCAGAATTGTTGAATTCCCTGTTAACGGAATCAAAAGACACCCAATAATGGACGCCGAATACGCCATAATCGTTAAAAACAAAACCCGTCTTGAAAGCTTGGTGACACGCTTCAACACAAAGGCTCAGGCAAAGTTCTACATCGAACGCCTTGGTGGGGATTTTAGGGATTATGAGCTGGAGCATGATACGTTTCACCGTGTTCTGGATAGTGTACAGACCAATCTTTCAAAGGTCATCAAGTGCAAAATCGTGGAACGGGAATTTTTACCGTCCTATATTTTTTCAGATAACAATATCATTGTAGTAGTAGGCCAGGATGGACTTGTGGCCAATACGGCCAAATATTCCAAAGGTTTGCCCATGATAGCCATAAACCCCGATAAAAAGCGATATGATGGGGTATTATTGCCCTTTGATTCGCACGATTTCATTGATGGTGTTTTTTCAGTATTTGAGGATAACCATTATGCGAACACTTTACAGTTCGCCGAAGCCAAATTAAATGATGGGCAACGGCTATTGGCCTTCAATGATTTATTTGTTGGGCCATCATCCCATACCTCAGCACGGTATATGATTTCCTTTAAAAACTACAAGGAGGAACAGTCTTCCAGCGGGATTATTATTTCTACCGCGGCGGGGGCCACGGGTTGGCTGAGTTCGCTGTTCAATATGGCCTATGGCTTAACCCATATGCTCCATGAGGATTTGGAGAGGAGAAAACCTGCGGTCAAAAGCAACCAGTTACTCTTTGCCGTTAGAGAACCTTTTAAAAGTGTACGTACCAAAATAGGAATCACAGTGGGGGAAATCCAAAATTCCACCAAGCTTTTTATAGAATCATTGATGCCCTCGAACGGTATCATTTTTAGTGATGGTATCGAAACGGATTTTTTGGACTTTAATAGTGGTGCTACTGCAGAAATAGGACTTGCAAAGGAAAAGGCAGTTTTGGTACTCAATAGAAATACAACGAATTGAACGATAGGATGAGAAAAAACATTTTGATTACAGTCCCTTTGCTCTTTGTGCTTGCATATATCGGAACAGCACAGGTTGACCCGAGCACCACTATTTTTAAAAAGGCATTTTCATTTGACTTTAAAACGGTGAAAAGTCAATATGAAGCAAGTTTGAACAATGGATACGAAGGTGATAGCCTATTTTATGACTTGTGGTATCGGGGTTTAAAACTTGAGAAGAACAAACATTATATCGATGCCACTGAAAAATATGAAAAAGCACTTCATGTTGAGCGTTCTGAAGTATCATCTTATGAGGTAAAATTTTCAATCGGTAGGCTTGAGCTGCTAAAGGGATTGCCTGCAAAAGGCACAACTTTCTTGTACGAGTTTATTTCAGAAGCACAAAAGGAAATCGATGGTGAAAACATGATGTGGAGCTTGACCGAAAAAGGGAAAAAGCAATTGAACAAAAAAATTGAACTCGCCGAGGAGTTATTGGTCTTTGCAAGGGACAACAAGGAAATTTTTGAAGTCAATTTACCAAAACAATCCGCTAAAAAAGACAACCCTTTTCGAAAACCCGCAGAGAAATTTCTTAATCGATTGCGTAAAGGATCCGAATTAAGTAGCTATTTCGGTGACTCATGGACCTTAAAATATTATAAAGACGACCGTTGTGAAGGGATGACCATGGGACGTTTAGGTGATTTGACAGCTCACCAAATTGATTCGGATATTGAAATTACATTGAATAATGATGGCTATGGCTGGGGCAATTGTGAAAGAAAGGGACACAGTAGTTATGTATATCAATTCAATCTCAAACAGCTCGTCAAAGATTGGAACCGATATGAAATTACGGACGGACGCCAAATGGAACTTCACATTTTTTATATCATGGGCGGCGGGGAATCCGACTACATAAAGATTTATTTCAATGAGCAAAACCTAATTGTAAAACTAGAATACCGGAGCGAAGATCCGGGTTGAAAGCTTAAAGAATGAAGGGTACAATAGACATCGCCAAGCGAAAACCCATATGGATAGCACTATCCTTATTTTATCTGGATACGGAACTTCAAAAAAGTGACTACCTGGATATCGCTTATTATGTTCTTTTAAGCCCCTATACCGTCACAGAAATAAAAGCAATCAACAAAAACGAAGTTTTCCCGGTACTCTATCACAACTTAACGAACATCGCGGGTGAATGGGGTTGCTTTAAGGAAAGGGTCTTGATAGACAACATTAAAAGCTATTTGAAAAGAAGGAATACCATTCAAAAAATACGAAGCAATATCAATTATGCTTTGTTCAAGGGCTACCTAAAAGAACATTGGGAACTACTTGATTTAGCCTACCGCGAACTACTGAACAACGGCCATGAAGATATTTTGAAAAGCCTGGCAGAATTAAAGAAAAGAAATGCCCCGTTCGATTTCGGAGACCAATTGAACTGAATTAAGAACAAACAAACACACCGTATATGAAGGCCCTACTGATCAAACATAAAAAGCACCTATGGAGAATTCCCGTTGGTCTATTGATTATTGGACTGTTTGCCCTAAGCCCAATCTTAATTGGGCTGATTGGTGCGTATATCACCGAGCTGAATACTGGTAAACCCTGTCATGAGGGTAATTGTTATTGGATGAGTATGCCGTGGTATTTGTTTATCACCTTTCCTATCGCAGGGGTTTTCTTTTTAGTATTCCTCCTAATTGTAATCAACGATTGGTCTAAACTAAAAAAACAATGAAAAAAACAGGAATAGCCCTACTGGCCCTTTTTATTCTTAGCTGTCAACCGAAACCGAAAAAGACACAGGTTCAAACCCCTGGTGGAGCATCCAATGCAGTTTCTTCCATTAGTTCCCAAAAAGGAAAAGGGAATTTTATGGATTTTTTTATCCATTTCATGTCTGACAGCACTTTCCAAAAAGAGCAGGTACGTTTCCCTGCACAAGTAGACCAAAAAACCATCACGACAAAGGAGCATTGGAGTCCTATGTCTTTTTCAAAAGAAAAAGTGTTTCACTCCCTAATACAATCTGATACCCTGAATTATTTTGAAAGGGACTTTGGTATTAATCCCATAAACGTATCGATTATCTGCTTTGAAACCTTAACCATCGAAAATCTGACTTTTTATCCGAAATCTGAAACTTGGTACCTGGATAAGACCTTCAGAACGCACCTATCGGAAAACGATGACTATGCGTTTTTTTCCTTTATAAATACCTTCTCTTTGGACTCGGTTTTTCAAAGACATCATATCAGATTCCCCCTTCCTTATTTTCATCTGGATTACCAAAATGAATACGAAACCCTTAAGGACACCTTCCTTCTTGACACTTGGAAATATATCAACTTGAACAAATCATTAAGAGAACTGGTAACGCTAAATCAAAATATAGAATCAGACTACCGAGTGCTTTTGTTTAGGGGTGTTGCCAATGGTGTGCACCTAAAATACACCTTCAGATATATAGATAAGCAATGGAAGTTAATACAGATAGAGGACTATTCCACATAGACGAACCTTAACTTTTACCATAAAAAAATGAAACACGATATACCAGAAATACGCTTTTACAATTCGAAGAAAAAGGCAATCTTACTCATGCTATCGTGCGTACCGTTTATCATAGTCGGGATTTACTTCATTTCAAAAAAACCGATGCTGGGCTGGGGATCCGTGGTCATTTTCGGTTTTAGTTTCATCATGGGAATCATAAACCTATTGGACAACAGACCCAATTTAATTATCAATGAAATTGGGATTTATGCAAGAAGTGCCAGTAGAAATTACATTGTTTGGGAGTTGATTCAAGATGCCTATTTCACTACGATTACTGGTCAAAAGTACATTTGCCTCATTATTGACAAACGATTCAAACCATCACAAACCAAAGGGATGCTCTATAGAAGTGCCGTGAAATTGAACGAGGCCATCGGTGCTCAGGAAATGAATATCTATTTGGGTCAAATTAAACATATAGATGAAGAAAAGCTGACCGACCTGATACTGAAAATGTCCAATGCGGATACAGAACGGAAAGCCGAATTACTAAACAGCTATACCCCATAGGTTATTGGTTAAAAGTGCATGCGTCGGCAAGAAATAGACCTTTAAAATGAAGCAGTTAAAATCCGTATTATTCATAACCAGCCATTGGGTTCTGGTTCATTACGAAAACCATCGTTTTTTAGTAGACCTTGAAGAGTGTACTGCCCTGCACCATTTCCAGAAAGAAATCGGAATTGAGGTATTTGCCACCTCTTTATCACCAAACAGAAAAAGATTGGTGCTAAGTAACCTTGGGGCACAAGCCACGATTTGGGATCTGGAAAAAAATGAAATTCGGCAATTGGGAGGGGTTACCCTAAATACCCAGGTTTTAGGTTGGGTCGATGACAACCATCCCATTTTTTCGGGAAACCACGGTGGTGCCGGCACCATCAATCTTAACGAATTACTAGGCTATCCTGCCGAGGAGTTAGAAGAGTACATGGGCTGGAATCCAGGTTTTAAAGGCCTAAAATACTATGAAGATGAACTGCTCGTAGATGATATGATAAGGGAATCACCCGTTGAATACTTCACCAGCGACATTTGGGAATATGACGGTAAGAAAACTGTTGTTGAAACTTTGGATGGAAGCAAGGATTTTAACCTGTATACCATTACTGATACCATACACCATGAAGTAAAGCGCTATGCTATTGAAGGACTGGAGTACCCGAAGGTATCGGTTTGTAACGACAATTTGGTGGTGCTGAACCTTAACGAATTACATGTCTTTGACCTAAGAACTGCGAAACAATTGGGCACTTACACACTTCCTAAGAAAAACGCAAGCATACAAACTGATATTGAAAGAACACGGATTTTTACGTATTGTGATGATAAACTTGAGCAATGGAACCTAGATACCGGTGAAAAGGTTTCGGTTTGGACAGGAAGAAAATTGATGGGTTTTTCCATATCCGGTTCCAAGTGTATCCTATACAAGGATAACAACCAAATACAGGTCTTGGATATGGAAACCAAGACGGTCCAACAATTGTTGGATATTAACGAGAGTAAAAAATCTGTAAAAATCAATATCATAAAGGTCGGCCGGAGCGATACATCAGAGGACATCTACAAATTGCTGGATACCGAAAATGAGTCACAATTGAACAAAGCATTTCGCCTGATTGCAAAGCTATCAGAAGATGAACAGACCAAGTTTTCTTCTAGGATAAGGAACTACCCCTTTCAATGTTTGGTGGCAGGGCTGGAACTGCCCTATTTTAAAAACCTAAAACAGCTCGACCTAAGCCGTAAAAATCTAAAATTACTTTCCAGACGAATCGGGATGCTGGAACAATTGGAAATACTGGACCTTTCTTCAAATAATCTGCGTGACCTACCTCAAGAGATCAAAAATCTAAAGCGACTAAAAACACTAAAGATTTGCTATAATAATTTTAAAAAATTACCGGAATTTTTATCTGAAATGCCCCAACTTCAGCATTTGGATGTATTCTGTAATAACGTTAAAGTAATACCTCCTTGGATTGACCAACTTAAGCATCTTGAAGTTTTGGACTTGAACATGAACCGTATCAAAGAATCGCCAAAAGCCCTGTATTCCCTCAAAAATCTTCGCGTATTGAACTTGAAAAATAATACCATAAAAACATTGCCTTCTGAAGTTGGGAAACTCGGCCAATTGACCCATTTGTATTTAGAGAAGAATGAACTCAGCGAACTCCCTGATGCCTTGTTTAAACTGGCCAAGCTGGAAGAACTGGACCTGTATGATAATCAAATTAGGGTGATGCCGGACAAATTACGACAGTTGAAGGCTCTAAAAAGACTGATGTTGCACAACAACGAACTTCGTCATTTCCCGAATGTTTTGTCCGAATTGAAAGAATTAAAAGACCTCATTTTGACCCAGAATTCTATTTCAAAAGAAGATAAAAAAATCATAAAAAAGAACGCTCCAAAAGAGTGTCGTATTACTTTTTAAAACAATCGACTGAATATATAAGTAAAGAGGGGTGGTACAAGAATTAAAATTTCTAAAATGATTGATGCGATTATGGAATTCTTACTGGTGTTTGAAGACTTTCTATTGGGAAACAAGAAGAAGTCACGAAGAAAATCCAGTAGTTCAAACGACACAAAAAAGCGAACTCTTACCAGAGCTTATATTTTGGCTCTGCTAATTATCATAGGGTCACTAATCACCGTTAGAATAGTAATGGCCTTTTTGGACAACTCATAAACGAAACGGCGAATCATTCAGATAAAACATCCACACGCAATCACTTTTAAACCTACACCATGCTTTCCATTTTTCAACGGTTCCACTGCTTACCATTTTTTAAAAATCAGTTTTTGGCATCCTTTGCTTTTTTCAAAAAACGCCAAAGCAAAGCCGAGAGGGACATCATAATTCCAAGTCCCATAAAGATAAAAGAGATAATAATGATAACCGCAGCAGGAAGGCCACTCATTCCTCCCCCACCATATCCCTCGTATGAACCGGTAAAATATGCCATGTAGGTATAGAGTGCCAATCCTATGATTATGGCAATAAAACCGACTTTGATAACAGTTTTGTTTTTATTCAATCTTCTCGATTATTAAACTATTAAAATATGAAAACCTTTGCTACCATCATCCTAATAATCGCTCTTTTTGGGATACTATACTTTGCGGACTTTATACTTAGTTACGGGTCATGTGCAAGTGCCGTCGAAGTCTTACAATGGTGGTGGCAAAATGGTGGTGGACATGCGGCTATTATCTTCTTTTCTTTCGGACTTTTTGCGTTTGTACCGCTGATAAGCAAATGGTTGATGTTAATTTCCCAAATCATTTATGGACGACCTGTTGAATATGTTTGGATAGGCTCAGGTTTCTTTAGGGATACGGATTATTACTATGACCTTCAAGACCCTGAAAAAAAACGTTTTAAAGTGAAAAAACGTGTTGGGGAATATGATTTCAACTTCACAACCTCAATTGATATCTTATATACCTGTCGTCATATGCTGCGTTATGGATCCCAACCAGAACATGCAGAACGCGTATTGGCTCATAATTTGAAGTCACAGTTGATGTTGGTGATTTTCCAATATCCCGCTTTGGTTTTCGGCTGTCTAGGCATGTATGAAATTCTAGCACAACATGCCAGCTCAACCGATGGCGCCAGTATCTCTTATGAAATATTCAAGATGCCATTTCTAGTCCTTCCTATTGTTCATATAGTAGGTTTAGCAATTGGGCATCTGGCATTGCAACGTAAAATCCGTTCTTTCAAGAAACAGGATAACAGAAAAATTAAGAGCTGTGGTCTACAACCTGGTGACAGTATAAAGGTTCGCTTGGTTAAAAAAGCAAGAAAAAGGCAATCAAGCGGTAACAAACCTTTCATTGTGCACTATCTTGGTGAATGGACGGATAATGAAGGAATTACCATAAGTATCGTTTTTGGTTTTAAAATGACTTGGTCACTACGGGATTCTATTGAAAAACTCAATGCCATAGTTAGAAATCGAGGGCAGATTGAATGTATCGTAATGCCAGATTATACCATCCGTCCAAAAATATTGATAAATGGGGGGAATGTAACGATGCTTTAGCTTTACTATTGTTAAAGGCTGTTTTCAAGTAAAATTGACAAGCCTCGCCCAACATCGATGCGCTTTACTCTAAAAACTATATACAGTTATCTTCCTTATCAATGCATCGGTTGAATTTAATATTATTCCCTTCTTAAAAACTACCATTTTGCATAATGTTAAGTGGCATTAAATTTCCAGACCCTTCATGCCTTTTAAGAAATTGTCTTGGTGATTTCATCGCGGTGCACTTTAAAGTGATGGGGGACCTGATAGGTAAATAGCTCTAATATGGTCAACGAACGGTTGCTTGGTTTAGGCAGTTTCGTTGTAAGTTGCCATTCATCATCCTCTATTTTAACAATCAATTGAACTAACTTTTCATGTGCCTTTTCGTAAGTGCCGATCATCTCACCAAAACGTATCCTACTGCCTGCATATTCGGAATACCTGTAAGAAAAGTAGTGTCCCAATGCAGTTCCAAAAAACAACGGCATAGGTTTCGATTTTTTTGCTTTTTCAAGCAACATGGGGTATGCCCTGTCCGTTGCGATTATAATATGTGCCAAAACACCGCGTATCGTTCTTTTGGTGAACTTGGAAGGTTTCGATAAGTGTTCTTCCTTTAAGCCGTTAACCAACAAATGAAATTGACCCCGTACTGTATTGACTGAGGCTATTGCTAATTCTTTATTGGTCACAGCTGTTTTCTATATTGGTTTCGAACATTAGAAGTACCATAAAAAGCAGCATGTTTAGTACTATTCATATTATAAGGCCTCATCTATATTTTCTTTTAATGTATGGGGATGATATCCCTAAAGTCCTTTAATATTTAGAAAGAATCAGGACATGCTGGTCATCATGAGCGCAAAGGTGCATGTGTGTTTTAGTGATTTCACCATCCATATCAAAACATAAGAAGGGAAATATCTTCGCTTATGAAAGAAGATTTTTTTTATTGATTCTCTCTATCTTGAAAATATAGGTCCCTAAACAAATCAAAGAAATCAATATCAATACCACAGGTATCCATGGCAAATCCTCCCATAGCCAACGAACTTTATTCTCACTTCCACGAAATGGGAGACAAACAATTAGTAAAAACATAGTGAGATACAACAACTTGCTTTTCATAATAATATGGTTTTTATTAAAAATTCAGTGTTGCAATTTCCAAAAAGCAAGTCACCAAGACAAGTAATTCAAGGTTGAGAAAAGGTTGATTTATAGTTTCGTGCTCGCTTATTGGTGGTTTAATTTTGATTTTAGCTCTTTCCTGTTTTTAATATCCAACTTTCTATAGATTTGATTGATGTGTGTTTTTAAAGTACTCTGTTCTATGAAAAGTTCAGACATTATTTCCTTATTCGTTTTACCTGCAATTATCAAATCATAAACTTCCTTTTGTCTGCCGGTCAACTCGAAAAGTAATTGATTAAAGTCTTCACCTTTGTCTTTTGACCGCTCCTTAATTTGAAGTGAAAGATTCCCAATGCTCCTTTTATTAACTTCAGCATAGAGGACGAATAAGAATATACTGATTATCATCATTAAAAATATAATGATTGGATAATCCCTTAGGATTAAATCCACTTTGCCATCATGTGATCTTATTGAAATTGCTACAGAAGTCAACACAATAGCGAGTACAAGAAAATACTTTTTATATTTTAATAGTATCCTTTCAAATTTCATAGTTGAAAGCGGCTCTTATTATTTAACGTATTTATTTTTAATCAGTAAGTTAACGAATGATAACGAGCCAGACGAAATGGGTAGCATCTTTTGTGTACGCAGACCTAGCAGTTCATGAAACATCTTTTTATTGACCGAAGTTATTCTGTTGTTAATCAAGAAAAAATTCGCTTTACAAACTATTCAATGCTGTGTATGTTTCAAGCTTATACTATTTTCATTGTTGTTCACTTAATTCCTTGACTTTTAATAGCCAATTTTGCCACATAACTTTTTGTTGGTTAAAATCGTTACCATAAGGACTGATGACAATTGAAAGTTTAGTACTGGAATCGTCGTTTTCAATTGAAAATTTTTCTACGTATTCCAATCCATTGATGCTGTAATCAATTTGAATCAATTCTTCTTCTATGAGTTTGGTGATCGTGCCTGAATATACGATGTAATCAGGCTCGTAGATGAAATCCACTTTTGAATTGAGTTGCCATTCAGATTGAACAAATCCATTTTTAACAAATATATTACCCAATATTTTTGCGTAATCCTTGTTGGTAATTATATCCCATATTTTTGAAGTACCTGCATCTATTTCAATACTAATAGTAACAACTTTAGGTTCTTGGTCTTTAATATCTGCGTTTTCTTTTGATTTGAAACCAGTGATTAGAAGCGAAATAATTAATAGGGCAATAGTTGAATATTTCATAGTTGTTCGTTTCATGATGTTGACCTTATTATGGTTGTTTGACTGCAGTTTAAGAAAGTTCGTTTTGTTTTTGCCTGGCTTCTTTTTGGGTAAATGAAGTCCATCACATCCCAATAAAAAAATACTCCTTTTGAGGGAAACCCTAATACTATATTAACGGAATACTATGCATAATCATTTTCATTGCGTAAGAAATTAGGTAGGTTATATCATAGCGGAGACTATTGGATATTTATTTAAATGTTGAATACTGTTTTGATACAATTTCAATGTAAATATCAAGGTGAGCAAGTAATTTAGGGTTGATAAAAGGTTGATTTTATCATTTTGTGTTGGTGACAAATCACTTGTTTTATGCTTTAACCCCTAAACAAGCGAATCATTTTTTACCTTTTTGATATTTTGACTAAATATCGGTTCATACATATGCCTGCTGATAATTCAATAGTGCAGAAATCAAGATTGTATTGATTGTGTCACATTGTCCGGTATACCATACCTTAAAAAAACTTTGGAGTAAGAGGTGGTATAACGATACCTATATGCCTTTATATCTAGGTGTAGGTAATTGCGGTATCGCCCTTCTGCTTTGTAGAATTGGGGTGATACCCCATAATACCATCATTACACTTGCTACAAACCAAACCATGCTCTTGACCATCATGAGTACCGAGGTGCGTGTGTATCTTAATGATTTCACCATCCATATCAAAACGTCGTATGGTTTCCTCTAAATCTGAAAAAAAACAGTCAAAATAGACCCACTCCCTGCAATCACGACCCCAAGCCTGACCCCGAAAACGGACTTTAACCTTTTTACGAATAAGGTCTTTTTCCAGTCTGTTCAGGTGCTTACAGGTCATTGAAAATTAAAAGTTGAATTTTCTTCATTTTATTTTTGTTACAGGGTTAGCTGCCAGGTGCTCGCAGCTCTATTTCCAAGGCTCTCATGTAAAATGCCCTGAACCGTTCTCTGTTATACTTGGCCCTCATAGCTGATAACACATCTGCCAGTCCTAAACTAGACCAATCCCATAGCATGGTGTTAAAATTGTACTTAAGCATCTGCTTGCCAACTTCATTTCTGATGTTTTCTATTTCCGCTATTTTAAATCCGTTTTCGACGAGTCTTTGTTCGACCATTTTTTCATTTGCAGCAGTAAACTCTGTATCTAGATACGGTTCCAAAATCCAATCCCAGTTCCAACTATGTTTTGATAAGGTGATGGTATTTCTTATTGAAAAATCCCTTAATTCCTCTTTCTTTTCTGAGGATACAAAAACTATATCACCGGCAACATGAATTTTGCACACTCCAAATTCAATACAAATTGATTCCATTTCAATAGCGGAAAATACTTTTTGCGGATAAGCCACTGAAGGTTCAAAGGGATATTTGGTTAATGTAATAGTGGTTTCTTGAATATCTGATTGTCCTATACCGCAGAGTAACCTTTTCGTTGTATTCGCCTTCTAATGATTTGGATTTAAAGAGCGTGGCGGCAATGCGCACATGACCAATTATTATGGCTATTAATACTAAAGGTAGTCTTAAATTTTAAACGTTGCACAAAGAAGGGCATAAACCTTTCACTTGTCACATCTAAAGGTATACGCCATTAAACTTTGAAGGCAATAAAGAAAAGGGAAAATGAAATAAAATGAACAACCATAATGAACTTTAAAGATATATGTTAACCCAAATCGTCATGCTTCCATTCAAACTCAAAGTCAAACAATTCTTTTGGATGTAGTTTTAATGCCCCTGCCAACTCGATAATTGTATGAAAGCTAATATTTGTTTTACCGTGCTCGATTTTGCTGATATAACTGTTGTCAATTTCACATTCCTTCTCCAACATTCTTAGGCTAAGATTTCTTTGCTTGCGAAGTTCCTTAAGTCTTTTACCAAATAATACCAAAATTTCTCTTTTCAATCTTTCTTTCATCCTAAAATGATTTCAATTTTGGAATATGCTTTTTTTAGCATAAAAAAATGCGGTAATATTTTACCGCATTATGATATTTCATTATATTAGTATCCGATTTAATATTTTTGCGATTCTTCGTATAGAACATATTTGAAGTCATCGCTTAGAGTCTCTACTAGAAAACTGGTAATTTTTGCAGAGAGATGATAAGTAGATTGGCTCACGACCCGGGCGTGAGCTCTCTTATCTCTGCACGGTATACCAGTACCTCTAGTGGGTAAGTTGAGTTTCACGCCCAACTTTTCTTAGCGCTTTTTGAAATTGATTTGTACGTATTTCGCCAAACCATTAAAGGTTAAAATGGCAACTAAATACACAGTGCTTTTAATATCAGGTACGATACCGCTGCTAACATTTCGATACAGGAATGAGGCAACGGTATTCGATGTCCTCTTTAAAAAGAAGCCAAAAGGTCCGATTTGATCCTTGATTGTAGTTATGGGTATTTTCTACGACATTAATCTCCGGTTGACGACACTCCTTTTCCCATAGCCGACGATAGCGTACTTCATGGTAACCGGCCATACAGGGCATTATAGCCATCACAATTTTAATTTTTCCAGATCCAAGCGCGCAATGACTTGGAACGGATAACCCTTGCATAAAAAGAACAGGGCCTGTTATGCCTTTTGACTTGAAAAGGGTACACAGCGGAAAACATAGACCGCCATACCTCTTTTTGGTAATACCGGGCTATAAAACCAATAACTAACGAAACACATTGAATTATGAAGAAACATCCAACTTTAAACAATCCCCTTACCCTTATGCTTATCGGGTACGCACTGCTCTCCCCATTATTTTGCCATAAAGTGGAGGGCCGAGCTACCAACACACCACCCAACGTCGGATATGGGGAAGCGCAGCAGAGTACCATTTCGGGAACGATTACCGATGTCAACGGCCTGCCCCTTGGTGGGGTGACCATCTTGGTGGGTCAGACTGATGATGGCACAATTTCAACCATGGATGGCACATACAGTATTGCTGCTGAACCCGATGGTGAACTTCTCTTTTCAGCAATTGGTTTTGAAACCCTTACAATTGCCATCAACGGCAAACAGGTGATAAATGTGACGCTACAGGAGGCAATCACCCAGTTGGACGAGGTGATACTGAACGCTGGCTATTACACGGTCACCGAGAAAGAACGTACCGGTAATATTGCTACCATCAAGGCAAAGACCATGGAAAAACAACCGGTGAGCAATCCATTATCAGCCATGCAGGGGCGTTTATCCGGCGTTGACATCGTCCAGAACACGGGTGTTCCCGGTGGTGGTTTCGATGTTGAAATACGGGGCCGGAATTTTATTGATGGGGCCTCAGATCCCTTTTACATTGTTGATGGCGTTCCATTCAGCTCACAAAGCCTGGGCTCATCGAACGTTTCGGGGCAAATACTTGGGGGAAACATCAGCCCTTTAAATGCCCTAAATCCGAATGATATTGAAAGCATCGAGGTGTTAAAAGACGCTGATGCCACAGCAATTTATGGTTCTAGGGCGGCAAACGGCGTTGTGCTTATCACCACCAAAAAGGGGAAAACCGGAAAAACACGGTTTGACGCCCATTTCAGTACTTCTTTGGGGAGTGTATCCAATTTCATAGAGCTGCTCAACACCGAACAGTATTTGGAAATACGCCGGGAAGGAATCGAAAATGATGGTTTCGGTGAGTTTTTAGAGGATCCCTCATTCGATTTTGTTTGGCCAGATGTTAAATCATGGGATAATGACCGCCAAACAGATTGGCAAAAAAAGCTTATTGGCGGAACAGCTTACAGAAACAATGCTCAGGTCTCGGTTTCGGGAGGTGGTTCAAACACGCAGTTTTTGGTCAGTGGAGCGTACAATAAAGAAACCACAGTATTTCTTGGGGACGCTAACTACAAAAAAGCTACCCTTCACAGCAACCTGAACCACAGCTCTACCGACAAACGTTTCAAATTGAATCTTTCCACCAGCCTCACCAATGAAAGAAATATGCTTCCAAGAACGGACTTTACGAATAGGGCCTATACGCTAGAACCCAATGCTCCCGAACTATTGGATGATGAAGGGAATATCAATTGGGAAAACAATACATGGGACAATCCGTTGGCCTCACTGGAAGAACAATTTGGGGTGACGACCAATACGCTGATTACAAATGCACTGGTATCCTATAAAATCAGACCCAACCTAGAAATTAAAACCAGCTTGGGCTTTAACAGTTATCGGTTGGATTCTTATCGAACCCTACCCAGTTCGGCAAGAAACCCCAGTCTGGGGTTAACCCCTCAAAACTATGCCTCACTGACTACCAATGGCTCCAAAAGGAACTCATGGATCGTGGAACCACAGCTGCATTGGAAGAACCAATGGAACTGGATGAAGATGGACTTCTTGATCGGAACGACCTTTCAAGAAGAGAACACGGAACAGTTCATACAAAGGGGTACGGGCTTTCCCAATGATGAACTTTTACAGAATTTGACGGCTGCCAACACTTTAGAGGTGCTGCAGGATTCCGACAGCGAGTATAAGTACAATGCCCTATTTGGACGCTTGAACCTAAAATTCTGGGATAAATATATCCTTAACCTAACCGGGCGCAGGGATGGATCTTCCCGATTCGGACCGGGAAAACAGTTCGGAAATTTTGGTGCCATAGGTCTGGCATGGTTATTCTCGGAGGAAAATGGCCTTAAAGGAAGCTCCATATTAAGCTATGGGAAATTACGGGGTAGTTTTGGCGCCACCGGAAGCGACAACATTGGAGATTATAGGTTTTTAGATACGTACAACATTACCGGGTTCGACTATAACGGTACTATAATTCTGGAACCAACGGGTATTTTCAATCCCCTCTTTGGCTGGGAGGCCAATAAAAAACTGGAAGCCGCTCTGGAACTCGGTTTCTTTAAGGACCGCCTCTTGATCAATACCTCATGGTACAGGAATCGCTCATCGAACCAATTGATCGGAATCCCATTGGCAGCTACGACGGGTTTTCCCGAACTGACGGGAAATTTTGATGCCACTGTGGAAAATTCGGGATTTGAAGTGGACATTCGTACCGTAAATTTCAAAGCAAAGAACTTCACTTGGTCAACAACTTTAAATCTAACGGTTCCCCGAAACAGACTTGTTGCTTTCGATGGATTGGAATCCTCCACCTTTGCCAATCGCTTCATTATAGGTGAGCCCTTAACCATTGTGAGACTTTACAATGCCCTGGGCGTAAACGAAGAAACGGGCATTTATGAGTTTGAGGATTACAATGGGGATGGAACCATCAGCAGTTTAGAGGATAGGCAATGGGTAGAAGATTTTGGACCCCGATTGTTTGGAGGTCTGGGCAATAGCATCAGTTACCGGAACTTAACTTTAAATTTCTTTCTACAGTTTAAAAAACAACTGGCATTCAATGAATTGAGATTTGGTGCCACTCCGGGGTTTCGAGGCAACTCCAGTACGTTGCTTTTGGATAGATGGCAACAGCCCGGAGACGAAAGCCCGATACAAAGAGCCTCTGGGGGCTTGGCATTCGAGGAGGATACGGGTTCATTTCAAGAAAGCAGCAATGCTGCCGTCTCCGATGCCTCATTTATACGATTGCGTGATATTTCAATCAATTATAAAGTACCTGACCTTAAAATTGGGCTCGACCTCAACGTATACGTACAAGGGCAAAACCTCTTGACCTTTACCAACTACAGGGGTCCTGACCCAGAACAACCCTCAAACACCACATTACCCCAGTTACGACAGATTACTCTCGGAATTCAATTAGGCTTTTAACCAAAATCTTGAAAAATGACATACAGAACAAAAAACACCATCGGCAACCCACCACGTACCAAAAATTGGTTTGAACGTATATTCAACTCCCCCAATATTACTTTTCTGTTTTTAACACTTGGGCTTTTCAGTTGTTCCGACTTTGTAGACGTAGGACCACCAAAGAATTTTTTGGTGTCAGAAACTGTATTTGACGATCCAGCGACGGTTGAATCTGCCTTGGCCAGTATCTATTTTAAAATGCGGGAACAAGGTATGGTTTCTGGAAATTTTGGGGTGACCACAGGTTTGGGCATCTATAGCGACGAATTGGACTACTATGGGTTCGATGCCGGATACTCACAATTATACCTCCATAACGTTTTGCCAGGCAATGATGTTATCACTGGGTGGTGGGGCCAGGCCTACAACATCATCTATAGTGCCAACGATATCATAAAAGGCATCGAGAATTCAACTGACCTGACCGCAGCGGAAAAAGACCTGTTCAAAGGACAGGCATTGTTTGTTCGTTGCTATATGCACAGCCTTTTGGTCATGTTATATGGCGATGTGCCCTACATCACCACAACCGATTATTTAGAAAATAACGTTGTGGTGCGCGACCCAGAGACAACTGTTGTAAATACTATCATATCAGACCTTATTACGGCGGTAGACCTGCTTGAGGGAACTGGACAGAATTCCGCAGAACGGGTGCTTCCCGACGAATGGGCCGCCAAGGCCTTATTGTCAAGAATGTATCTATGGACAGGAAATTGGGAAGAGGCCACATTCTTAGCGTCTGAACTCATCAATACTTTTATATTGGAAGCGAACCTCGGCAATGTCTTCCTAAAAGAATCCTCGGAAACCATATGGCAACTGAGGGACGGGGAGAACCCAAAGAATACACAAATAGCGAACCAATTGGTCATCAGGTTCATTCCAGGACAGACCTACAGTTTGACCGATAACCTATCGTCGGCCTTTGAAGAAGGTGACCTACGTAAGACCCAATGGACCGATACCATTTCTGATACGGACAACACCGTTACCCTAAGGTTTGCCCATAAATACAAGGCTACCCTGAATGAAACGGAATCTTTGGAATACTCCATTCTATTCCGCTTGGCGGAACAATACTTGATACGTGCGGAAGCCAGGGCACGAACAGGTGATATTCCTGGGGGTTTACAAGACTTGAATATCATCAGAAATAGGGCGGGATTGCCTGACACTTCCTTTGCCACCGCAGATGAACTCGTGAACGCCATACTTCAAGAGCGGCGTGTCGAACTTTTTACCGAGCAAGGATTACGTTGGTTTGACCTCAAAAGAACGGCTACAGCAGTAGAAGCACTAGGGGATTTAAAGATGAACTGGAAGCCAACAAATGTACTGCTTCCCATTCCTGAAACAGAACTTGAGACCAACCCCAATCTCTTACCGCAGAACCCCGGATATTAATGGATTCTGCATGGCACCAACATTTTGCAAAATCAGGAGCATATTACTTCCCCTTCTCGCTTCAAAATAAATTCAACATCATGAAGAACGTCATTATAAGTTGCTTTTTCTTTCTGTATGCCTTGGCGTACCCGTCCAAAGGTGTTATGCTAACCAAGGGAGACGCCAAAACCTTGGAATCGATTGACAGCAAGACTTTTTTAACCACTTTCATTGAAGGGGACCAACTTTATTTACAGGTTCCCGAACACCTGCTTGAAAAGCCCATGCTCTTCGTTCGTTACGAAGAAAAGTATATGCGCAAATATATGCAGGTGGTCTGGTCACGGCATAGGAACAACCTGATCTTAAAGTCTCAGAGCGTTCGATCCACATCAGGAATAATCATACCCTTTAAAAGAAAACTTCCTTTACTGGACAACATTCTGGCCGTATTTCCGCTGGAAAACAAAAATGAAAACCAAAGTGGCCATTGCATAAATATCACGAAGCTTGTATTGGGAATGGATATCGAATGGCCCCAATGGCCCTCTGGTTTTACAGGTAGTCCCATTCCCCAGATTTCCTTGCTTCTTGGCTCCAAGGACTTTGACCGCGAGGTCATCATCAAAACCCGGCGTGGTGTCATTAGGGACGGATCTAAAATCTCCTTCCCCATTTATTTCGGATTCTGTGCCTTAGGGAAACCCATGAAAGCAAGACGCTACGATTATCGCATGGGGTTTTGGAACGAAGAGGTGTTCGGTATCGATTTTGGGATTGATAACGATGGCACCAAAAACGATATTGCCAATATTTCCCGTTGGCGCCTTGAAAAGAAATACAGCGACCAAAAATTAAGTGTGCCGATAAAACCCATAACGTTTCTGATGGCTCCGGAAATTCCCAAAAAGTGGAGGCCTTATATCAAGGCAGGCATAGAGGAGTGGCTTCCAGCATTTGAGGCTGCGGGATTCAAGGATGCCATCTTGGTTCGGGAGATGGATAGTCTTAGCGATTGGGAAAGGAACAGCATTAACAACAATATCGTGTATTGGTCGCAGGAAAAATATTTTAGAGGCAGCGAAAAGGAGGAATATGGAGGGAAACCATCGGATATAAAAGACTACAGAACCGGGGAGATATTAAGGTGTGATATCATTTTAGAGGCATCACGTCAAAATTATGAGGATAGGTACTTTACCAGATTGGCCCCTTTGGATAAAAGGGCACAAAAATTTCCCTTACCGGATGCGTTGTTAGGAAGGATGTACCAATGCCTAGCCGCACACGAAACGGGACATGCTTTTGGAATCATGGACAGCAACTTTGGGGAATTCAGCTATCCCGTTGAAAAGATGAACGATATCAACTGGTTGGAAACCATGGGATATACCCCAAGCATTATGAACTATACCAGGCCCAATAACATCCCACAACCAGAGGATAGCATACCGCCTTCGTTATTAATTCAAAAAGTAGGGCCAACCGATATCTACAATATCCAATGGGGTTACACGGAATTTTCAGAAGGAACGGACGAGGAAGCTGCATTGGAGCACCTTGTTCGATTGCAGGATTCCGTTCCATGGTACCGTTACAATAATGGTCAGTATGAGGTTATCGGTCCCGCCGAAACCAATGAGGTCGTTGAGACGAATGACCCTGTGAAGAGTACCCAATTGGCATTGAAGAATGTGAAGCGGGTTATTGAACTCCTACCTCAAGCATGCCATGAACAAAACGACAATGTTAGATTGGAGCGACTATATCACAAAACCTTGGAACTATGGTATAAGCATATGCGCCACGTCACCTCATTAATCGGGGGCTATCATATCCACTACAAATCCTTGAACCAACCTGGCAACATTTATACCCCCTTGGGTTTGGGGACCCAAGAAGAAGCCCTTGAATTTTTAATTGAACAAACGTTCAATCCTCCCAAATGGTTGACCAGACCAGACTTTAGCCTTCGAATTAATTATAGCAGTCATCCAGATAAAATATTGGCTTTCCAACAACAACTATTGTTCGAGCTATTACGACCCCAAAGGATGAAACGTCTAGAATATATGGAAACCCTTGAGGGTTATGACCGTTTACTTAAGAACTATCTAACAACACTACAGTCCGGAATATTTAAGGAGCTAAAGATTGGTACGGAACCTATTGACCGAAGAAAGCAGGAAATCCAAATGACCTATTTAGATAAAATGAAATCTATATTGGAACAGGAACGAATGAACATTGATTCCAACAGTAAGGCCATGGACTATACCGATTATTCAAAGGGCATATTGATGGGCCAACTAATAATCCTAAAGGAAGCTGTTGAAAACACCATGGAAAGAGAGGAAAACGTTTTTTCCAAAGGTCACTGGAAGCTTTGCCTAAAAAAAATAAACGAGATGTTATAACCATTTCACCAAGCTTTTCAAGGAAGGCTTTGAAAAGAAACCATGTGTTGGAATTCGTGCGATGACCGGACATGGCGATTTTGTTAATTTGAATTAGTTAAAAAGGTGCCTTGTTCCAAGGCACCTTTTCATTTTGACGACCAAAAGGGTTTAGCATCAGTTTTTACGCAATTCAGTAGATAATGCAGGTTCGGCGTACAATTGATACCCGTTGAACTGACATGCAATCTGACCGCCCTGTCCACATTCACTTCCTACCATGGTGGACTGCACTCCTAGAATCGGATGGTTGTAATAGGCTATTTGACTAGCCGTTTCTCCTTCCGAAGCAAAAGCAAAGCTAAAGGCCAATACAATGGCGAAAGCTGGCAACATAAATTTAATCAACTTAGTTTTCATACGATAACATTTAAATATTAATACCTACTCTTTTTTACAGGTTTTCGGCTTACCCTGTTACTACGCAGTATTCTGTTTTAGGTTGATACCGTGTCTTTTGGAACAATAGATTCCTACTAATGCAACTGCCAGTAAGACCGCATTGAAAAAGATGTGATTGTTCCATCCCAAACCGGAAAACACTCCCAGGCAAGAACAAGGGACAACATCACTAAAATTCAAGATGGATAAAAGATAAATCGTGTAAATGCTTATTAGGCCAAAACCACCCCATAGCCCTTGAAGCCTAAACTTTTTTGCGAACAATAAGAACGAAACTACAAGTTCGCAAACGAGTACCACAGAAGCCATGATTGCTGAATAGTTCCTTAAAACGGTGGGCTCTGTCAATTGGGAACTAAATTCGCGATAGTTTAACAGCTTGATGGTAGCCGCATACAAAAACAGCGCACCAAATAGCATGCTTATACCATAAGGGGTTACTTGCTTTAACTTTTGCATTTGAATCATATCATTTGTGCTGATATGATAAAAATAGCGGTCGCTATTTACTTGTGAAGGATTGTTTGATATCCAACAGGAATTGACCAGGGCAATTCATTTATCGCGTTCTTTTCTAGAGATTTTTCTTAGTTCACTGGGTGCATAACCATAGGTTTTCTTATACACCCTTGAAAAATGTGGTATACTTTTAAATCCTGTTTTATAAGCAATGGTCTTTATGGTAAAATCGGTAAACTCAATCAACATCTTTGCTTTCCGTAATCTTTCCCGTAGCAAAAAACGGTATACACTTGTTCCGAACAGCTCTTTAAAACCATATTTAAGTTTAAATTCATTGGTGCCCAATTGCAATGCGAATTCTCGCAGTGAAGGCAGATCTTTCTCAAGGTTATTGAGGATAAGATTTCTTCCCTCCCTTATTTTTCGGATATCCTCGAAACTCAGTTTTGGACGATTCTTTGTCGTCTTCAAACCTCCGGCCTCAATCGCTGTTTTCTTTTCTTTGCTGGATATGACATCCTTCTTTTGAAGCTCGTCCCGCTCGGAGCGGTCGTTTGAAAAAAGCACAACGGTAATCCAAAACCCACAAGTATCACCGCCTTTCCCCTCGCAACAACCGACATGACATGTATGAGGCAGTAAAAGTCCTTCCTTAGAAACAAAGGTGAGGTTCAACGAAGTTTCACAAAGCCCTTTCGAGGCCGCTTTCTTAAAAAACTTGACCCATACCTTTTTAGATTTCATATCGAGGAATGTATCGAAAGGTTGACCTATTAAGTCTTCTTTTAAATAGGACAATGTCAACGATGTATTCTTATTGACCCCTTTAATGACCCCCTGCAAATCCAACAGAAAATTGAGCTGTATCAAATACTTTGCAATACCGTTCGTATTGGCATATCCCTGATGTATTAGGATTTCCTGAACCTCTTCGGCCAACATGTTCAAAACAAGGGTCATGGACTCTAGGCTATCATTTTCGTTGGAACGTTCCAACCTGTAGAAAAAATTACCGCTGGCCATTTCCATCAACATTTTGTTGATTCGGTCCAGCGTTATTTTTTGCAATTTTTCCATAGTTTTTGTCACCCCTCTATAAAGTTTCACTGACCCCAGCCAACAATTTCATCTATTCATTTTCAAGAAGGAATAGTCTGGCATCCTCTGCACTAAAGAAAACTTTTGAAGGTATAGGCGGGTTAGTGATTCGCAAATAAAATTCAGATATAGCTTTTGAAATTGTTGGCTCAATGAGATAGGCTACCTTGGTAACCATAGTCGACCCTTCAATGGCGAGATAGTCCCTTGCCGGTTTATCCACTTCATAAATACCCCGTATATCGCACAAGACTTTATAGGAGAGCCCTTCTTGTAACCTTAGGCGATCTTGCACAATTCGCACTGCTGCAGGTAAATCTATGGTCACCTTTGATTTGTAAACGATATGCAAAATACTTTCTTGAATATGGTATGTGGCATATTCATTTTCTTTAAAGGAAGTCATTAAAATAGAAAACTGGTTAATACCTTAAAGTTAATAAATCATAAACTGTTAAATTGACTAAAGTTTTGATGTTTATTGATTCAAAGGGAAATAAATCTTAATCATAAAGGATTATAATTTTACTCTAAAGGATTTTAGAATGCACTAAAAAACTATTTTCCTACAAATACTATTACATTTTACTTCACAGTAAAATTTAGTGGTATGGCGAAGATCAAACATCATAACTTTTTAAACACGGTACATGAAGTATTTACGGATGCCAAGCAAGAGGGTGTCCTGCATTTATATGCCGAAGGTGATTCCTTTTCCGGAAGGAAGATAAAAGTCAAGAATCGGGACCTGTTCCATTTTGGGACTACGGGCTATCTTGGACTTGAACAAGACCAACGATTAAAAAAGGCTTCGATTCAGGCCATTGAGAATTACGGCACACAATTTCCATTATCGAAATCCTACATTTCCAACCCGTTGTACCGTGAGCTTGAGGAGCTTGTTACTGCAATGTATCAAGCACCTGTTATCATAACGAAGAACAGCACTTTAGGACATCTTGGGGTCATCCCCAGTGCCGTGGATGATAATGACGTTATCATTTTAGATCATCAGGTCCATTGGAGCGTACAAAATGCGGCCAAAATGTTAAAAACACGAAGTGTTCCCATAGAAATGATTCGGCATAACAATCTGGAAATGCTCGAGGACAAACTAAAAAAATACACCCATTCCAAAAGGCACATATGGTATATGGCCGATGGGATTTATTCGATGTATGGCGACTTCGCCCCGGTAAATGATTTAATGGAACTCGGTAAAAAATATCCACAATTACGGTTCTATTTTGATGACGTTCATGGCATGAGTTGGGTCGGAAAGAACGGAACTGGATATGTGTTGAGTAAACTGAAAGAACTACCCCCGAATGTCTTGCTTTTCGGAACCTTGAGCAAAACCTTCGGAGCCAGCGGCGCCCTATTGGCCTGTTCCGATATGGAATTATATCAAAAAATCAAGACCTTTGGTGGGCCATTGACATTTTCGGCCCAGTTAGAACCGGCATCGGTAGCTGCGGCCATCGCATCGGCCAAAATCCACTTGTCCAAAGACATCTACGAACTACAAGGGGAACTGAAAGAACGGATTGACTGTTTCAATGCATTTTTGGCAAGTACCGATCTTCCGCTTATTGACCACAATGAATCCCCTGTATTTTATATTGGGACAGGAATGCCAAAAACCGGATACAATTTTGTCAACCGGCTAATGAATGAAGGGTTCTATGTGAACCTAGGGATTTTTCCTGCCGTTCCCGTAAAGAATACAGGAGTGCGAATTACCATCTCCCGACACAATCAAAAAGAAGAAATCAAGGCATTGGTTGCCGCCATGGAATATCATTACCCTAAAGCCCTGAAAGAAACCCAGACGACCCCAGAACGTGTTTTTCATGCCTTCAACTTAGCGCCAAAGACAACCAGCGGAAATATTTCGAATGATGGTCTTCGTATTGACATTAAGAAAACCATCAAGGAAGTGGATAAAGGGTTATGGAATAGTCGAATGGCAGGTCAAGGAGCATACGACTGGGAAGGGTTAAAGTTTCTTGAAAATGTATTTCAGGATAACCATGTAAAAGAGTTCAATTGGGACTTTCGCTATGTGGTTATCAAAGATGAGCAGGACAAAATCATACTGACAACTTTCTTGACCCATGCCTTGTGGAAAGATGATATGCTGGCCAACGAAAATGTTTCACGAGCGATAGAAACGCAACGTCTAGAAGACCCCTATCATTTGACTTCGATGGTCGTTTCCATTGGGTCTTTATTCACTGAAGGAGATCACCTCTACTGGGACGGAAATCACCCAAAAGCCAACGCTGCAATCAACAATTTGATCCGCATAATGGAAGATTTGCAACGTGAGTTCGATGCAAAAATGATCGTTCTCCGTGATTTTGAAAAAGAAACACCTTGGCACCGAAACCTTCAGGGCCATGGCTTTGTACGAGTTCAAATGCCCAATTCCTGTATCGTGAACCTGACGGATGTCGTTGACCTTCAGGATTACCTAAACAAGTTATCCAGCCGAAACCGAAAACATTATCGAAAAGACATAAAACCCTATTTGGAAAAGGTTCAAGTAAAGGTCGTTCAGAAAACCACCCGGTTCGAACTAGTACAGATCAAAAAGTTGTATGGTAGTGTACACGGAAACAATCAAGGACTCAATACATTTCCCTTCCCTGAAAAACTATTTAGCGAAATGAACGTACACCCACAATGGGAATTCATTACGGTCTATCCTTTGGGCAAGCCTGAAACCATAATTGGGGTCATGCTCTGCTACAAGAATTCTGGTCAGGTATATGTACCAGCTTTCATCGGAATGGACTATGACCGGCTTCGTGATTTCAGTACCTATAGGCTCTTATTATTGATGACCATCGATCGAGCAATTGAGTTAGGCTACCAAAAAATTGATATGGGGATGACGGCTTCTTTTGAAAAGAAGAAGTTGGGAGCTCAGGTCATTGAAAAGTATGCTTATTTACAGACCGCTGACAACTATGCCTTAGAACTCCTCGGAATAATGGAAGGTCAGTGAGACATACAACGACAAATGAAATACCAAAAACTGCTTACGGAATTCGAGGCCCGACTGGAAAAATTGGAAAATGGCCAAGGGGATATTCTGTTTAAAGCCGAAAAGGGTATTGTATTAGCAGAAAAATACATTAAGAAACTACATCTGGAGATTGAGAAAAAACCCTTCACTACCCAAGAGTGTGAAATCCATTTCTTCAAACATGTAAAACCCCAAATTTTCAGTAAACTCATTTATTACGGAAAGCTCTTTAATATCGAAAGTAAGCGCCCTAGAGGCAACAACACCTCTCAAATCAAGTATTTAAAACATCAAATAGATAAGCTCCAGACCTTCTTTAACGATAATCTTGAGTTCTACAATTACTACCGTCGTGGTGCTAAATCTTTAGACGAACATTACTTTGTTCGGGGCAACCGCGACCTAAGACTTCCATTGGATTCTTTCCATTTCTTTATTGATGATCAATTTTCAACATGTCAAGATGGTACGGTTTCGACCATAATGGCCTTTGATATGCTTATCGTTTACCTACAAGGGGAAGTGGATTATTTGGACAAAATCATAGAAACACCAGAAAATATGCCTATACAAAAACCTTCAAATCTTTTTTGGACAGGGAGCAAGACCGATTTAATAGAGCTACTTTATGCACTCCATGCCAGTAGTTCAATTAATAGTGGAACTGTGGACATCAAGGAACTGGCTTCCCATTTTGAGCATTTTTATAATATTGACCTAGGAAATTACTACCATACCTTTATTGAAATAAGATCACGAAAAACCAGTAGGACCAAGTTCTTGGACAAATTAATTGAAATGCTGAACCAACGCATGGAATCTTTGGACGAATAGACGTACCATTAATACCCACCTATGACCCAACTTGGGTAATTTCCAATTATACCCTCCAGTCTCCAAAAAACCTCGAAATGCCCTTAATCTTCATTACAAATTAGAGATAATCATGTTCAAATTAAATGGTAAAAAAAATAGCCCACCTCTATCATAGCTATTGAAATAGTTCAAAAAAACCGCAACAGTTTTGTCCAACGAAAGTCAAATCAGGTCAGGGGCCGTCAAAAAAAGGTTAAACGGATGGCCCCTTTCTTTAAAACCCTTTACTATGCCAACAAGTATTATTACCACTGATGATTTAAGAGAGTTCAAAGTCGAACTGCTGGAGGATATGCGAAAGCTCCTGGCCCAACACAAGGGCAGTGGCCTAAAACGGTACCTAAAATCCAATGAGGTGATGGAATTCTTGAAAATCAGTCCGGGCACTCTGCAGAACCTGCGGATCAATGGCACCCTACCCTACTCCAAAGTAGGTGGTGTCATCTTCTATGATGCCGAGGACATCCAAAGGGTAATGGAGGAAAACCGCATCTACAATCGCTATTAGATGAACTATATCCGACATTTGAATGCGGTCTTTCAACAGTTTGCCAAGGATGGTCGTTTGAATCCTACCCATATAAGCCTGTATATGGGACTGTTCCAACTTTGGAACCAATATCATTTTTCCGAGACCTTTCATATCAATCGGGAAGAGGTGATGGAGCTCTCCAAGATCGGTTCCAAATCCACCTATCACCGTTGCATCAAGGAGTTGAGCCATTGGTGTTATTTGCTGTACACCCCTTCGCATAATCCTTTTCGGGGAAGCCGTATTAAGATGTTCGAATTTGGGACAAGTTCCGAACAAGTGCTGTACCCAAGCTCTGACCAAAATGGGACAGGTGATGGACAAGCGGTGGTACCTATAAACAAACCTATACAAACCTTAAAAAACAAGCTAAACAGAAATAAACCTGAAAATTTTGAAACTTCTAAACCAAAAAACGGGAAGAAACCTGCTGCCACTGTCCCGATACGAGACAACTTGAAAACCACCAAAGAAAAGGATTATGGTGAGCCCCTGTAAAATCAAGGAAGGTGCCGTGGAATATTCCATCGGAAAATTTGACGGGCGCACGGTGGTCTATGATTTTCCGAAAATCTTGATCTATCTCAATGCCAAAGGGAAACTGCTTTTTGGAAAAGATTTCAAGATTTATGATGAAGATCATGACATTCTTTTAAAACTCTCCCATTACTATATCAGGGACTTTGAAAACTGTAAAAAACACGGTATTGAACCTGATAAGGGCTTATTGCTTTCCGGCCCGGTAGGCTGTGGGAAGACGAGTCTGATGAAACTCTTGCGCCATATCGTGCCCCACCAACGGCCTTACCAGATTATCCCCTCCCGGAATGTGGTCTTTGCTTTTAACCATATCGGGTATCGCACCATTGAGGATTACGGTAATGGCCCATTCTTTTGTTTTGATGACTTGGGGGTGGAACCGATGGGCAGGCATTTTGGAAAGGACTGTAATGTGCTGGGGGAAATCCTGCTCTCCCGTCATGAGCTTTTTATAAAGCATGGTATCAAGACGCATGCTACTACGAACCTGAATGCGCAGGAGCTGGAGGAGTTGTATGGGAACCGTGTCAGAAGCAGGATGCGGGAGCTGTTCAATTTGGTGGCTTTTGATGGGAGGAGTGGGGATAAGAGACAATAGTTGCTTATTTTTGAATAAAGAAGTTACAGCCTTGGTATACCTGGACAATAGTTCTACCACACCCATAGATTCCAAAGTTTTGGAGACAATGATGCCATTTCTGAAAGAGCAATATGCCAATGCTTCAAGCAATCATGGATTTGGCCATCAAGCCAAGGATGCAATAAAAAAATCAAGAGAACAAATTGGTTCCTTAGTTGGGTCAGAGCAGCACGAAATCATATTTACTTCGGGAGCTACTGAAGCTATCAATCTTGCTATCAAAGGTGTATTGGAATCTTATCAAAGTAAAGGAAAACATATCATTACGGTTAAGACGGAACATAGTGCAGTTCTGGATGTCTGTTTATTCTTAGAAACCAAAGGATTTGAAATTACCTATCTAGGAGTTGACAGAGAAGGTCTTATCGATTTGCAGGAATTGAGAAATGCTTTAAGAGAGGATACCATTTTGGTTTCTGTCATGCTGGCAAATAATGAGACCGGGGTGATTCAACCAATTAAGAAAATTGCTGATTTGACCCATAAGACAGGAGCCCTTTTTATGACGGATGCTACCCAAGCTTTTGGAAAAATACCGATTGATGTAGATACCGTAGGAATAGATATCATGGCTTTTTCTGGACACAAAATTTATGGCCCTAAAGGAATAGGGGGACTTTTTGTTAGGCAACGAAGACCCAATAAGGTCAAACTTGTCCCTTTGATTCACGGTGGAGGACATGAACGTGGTATGCGTAGCGGCACTTCCAATGTTCCGGGGATAGTGGGGCTTGGCATGGCTGCTGAGATTGCCGCTCGAGATATGGAAAAGGACAAAGAAGCTATTGAAAAACTGAGAAATGAACTAGAAGAAGAATTACTGAAAATCCCGGATACAAAACTAAATGGTAACAAAATCAATCGTCTTTACAACATTTGCAGTGTTTGTTTTAGCGGAGCCGATGCCGATGCCATTATGATGGGTTTGAAGTCAATTATTGTTTCGAATGGTTCAGCTTGCACTTCTACTAAGATTGAACCTTCCCATGTGTTGATAGCCATGGGACTTTCAGAACAGGAAGCTTATTCGACCATTCGTTTTAGCCTTGGTCGTTTTACAAATAGGGAGGAAATCAAAACCACTATTGAAAAAGTTCGGTCGGTGGTTGAAGAACTTAGGGCTATGAGTACTTAGTATGTGTTGGATAACTCCTGAATATTTTTCCACGGACCTAGTATTTCCCTAGGCTGTTGAACATTGTATTGGTTTTTTCCACGTACTTCCAAAAAACCAAGTTTACCTAATCCCTCATCTTGCAAATAACAATCAAGTAACTTTCTTGAGATTCTCTTATTCATAGGACGCCCTTTCGAAAAATGCTCTACACTATGCCCCATAAGCTTCACGCCCAAAGCCTGCTCCAATTCGTCTCGGCTAAATTTACTTTTTCCAGGAAGGAATTCTTTGATGAAAAAGTGCCATGCCTCTGCATTGATAGGACTTTTGGTCAATTGATGATGCATATACCACTGGGTAACCAAAGTATCTAGTTTTGAATCGTTATTAAAGATAATTTCGCCATTCGCAGTAAGTTCCTTGCCTTTTAAGATACCTGTTTTTTGAAGCCAAGCTTTGTATCGATTGGTGAAAGGTGCTTTAAATCCAAATGGTTTAGCTATATCTTCAGCACTCGATGAAGGACTATCGATGAGTGTTTTAAGCACTCCAGCCATATAACTTCTGTTTAGCCCGAAACTTCCATGGAAGAAAACTGACATGACATTAGGTTTAATTGATTATTACAAATAAAAATAGGAATTAAAAAAATTGAATAGATTAAATCTTAACTTAATAAACCTTTTCAACTAAACAAATGGAAAGGTTATGTTTTGAAATTACCAGTATTCGCTGTCAAAATTTCTCTAACCTCAAAAACTGAAATTAGAGCTTTGATAATGAATCATTTAATTTAATTACTCTTTCGTCTTGGTTATTCTTGGGAGGCCAAATCCTTAGATTAAGGTCATAATAAAATATTTTTCGGGATTTACTTGTGAAAGGATATCTTTCGATGTTGAAGAAATCAATGCCCTTTGCTTTTTTCAAAAAGCTCTGGTATGTGTTTACGTCATCTCTTTTATCTGTTGATACATTGGATAGGATTTCTGCCAGTAGAATTAACAAAGCTTGATACCCTACTGTTGTGTGCAATATGTTTTGAGGTTTAGTGACATTGCTAGGGAATTCCCAAAGACTGTTGCCATTAGCATCCTGAAATGTTCTTCTTACTGCTTCAAAATAGGAAAACATGATATCAGCGATTTTATCATCTTCATTCCGGGCATAATATTTTCTAAAAATATGACTGTCATTTCCACCTTTTAATAATTCTTTTCTTGACCTAAAACGATCATTTTCAGCTTCTCTAATATTAACGGATATACGATCAATAATGGATTTGACCATCATTGATTGGGTCAGAGGTGGACTTTGGTTAATTGCGTAAGATCCTCCATGTAATTTCACCCTATTGTAAAAGGGTGAGTTTTCATAACTATTCAAAGAAAGTGTGATTTGGAGAGCTGTTTTTTGTGGAGAATCACCAGTACTCAATCCGAAAAGCTCATAAACAAGGCTTTGTGGAACGCTTTTTTGGGTTCTGTTTATGGTTGAAAAAATCATAGCTTGAAATTCTAGCGTAGGATCCACGAAAAAGGAAACCATTAACTCAATCTCTTTGAGCTCTTTTAATCTTTTGCTAAAATGGGATAATCTATTTTCTATAGAATTATTTTGCGCACCTCCTCGTAAAACATCTCTAAGACTTTTTATCTGCTGCTCTAGACGCCAAATCGCTTGTTCAATTCCTTTGATACGGTGTTGACCATCAATAATGGTCAAATGTACGTCCCCTTCAGGTTTTGCAACCTCATCAAATACCACCCTATTTAGCGTTAGAGAAACCATATCACCTTCTTCATCTAAGTGTTCAATCACAGCCCCAGGCACTGCCAATACAATGTTTGTAGGAAAAGTGGCGTCAGGGTCATTAATCAAAAAATCTGCAATCTTATCAACTCTTGACTTCTCAGTCTTCCTTTGGATTTCCTTATTATAAATTGGGAAATTGTTGTCATCGTAATTTACGATTAACCGTTCGGTGTATCTTGTGAATTTAAGAATCTGTCCAATGGTAAAAACACCAATCAAGAACTCTTGATTGTTCTGTTTGACCTTTTGCGTCTTAATTACATTATCTACCTTCATCATACTTCCACTTATTGGGTCTGACCATATTTTTCTTGCCATCTATTTTTGTTATCCACAATTGGGCCCTTAAGTTCTTTGTAAAAAGTCTTTTGAAAAAAATCATCTCTGATTATGAACATATATCGACCTATATATATTGAAACTATCAATATTATTACAGTAATTACCACGAAGAAATAATAACTCCAATTGTTGTCTGGCATAATAAAGAATACTTGAGTGAAATACAGAATCCCACCTGTCAAAATCAGAACGTTTTTGTAGATATCCAGCCGACTTCTTAGGTGGTACATGCGCACGCTGATTTTATCCTTTTCTTGTTTGTCCTCTTCATCCTTGCTTTTGACGGTAGAACCAATCTTTTGAAATTTAATAAGGTAGCTAGACATACTGAATAGTATGTTAATACCTAGTAACGAAATACTACCATTGAAAACCAGTGTTTCCCAATTTTTTATTTTTGAGGGAATGAAAAAATACATCATTAGAGGAAAACCAATAACAATCAAGGGGAATAGAACATTATTTAGAAACCATTGACTGTGTTCTTCGTTATTAGCAACTTTGCAATCTGATATTATTCTTTTTTGTTCTGCTGTGAAGATGAGGCTGCTGAGTCTTTTTAGTATTTTTTTAAACATACAAATTAGATTGTTTCATTAATGATTATCTCCATCAATTTATCCGAAGTAAAATGCCCATTCATATTAGTACACAATAAAGTAAATCCTAATTCAGCATATGCTTGAATAATATCCCTGAATTTTTCCTGCGCCTCTTTGTTATCGGCTAAAACATCAAAACTATTATTGGCTTCTACTGCTACCATGTTAAGAAAAGGCTTTTGGATATCATCGTCAAAAGCTCCCCAGTGTATTTCACCTTGTCTCTCAGGACCTAAACTGGAAGGTATTAGGTTTGGCGCATGCTTGTACCCTAAAGTCACACACCAGAAATACATATCCGATTTTTTTGGAAAAAGTTTTTTGTCTCCACAATTCTCATTGTATATCTCAAAGGCCTGCTTACTTGTGTAAAGCCTGAAATCGTTATGCATGGTTCAATTCTTTGCTTATTATACTTGAATGCTGTTTTTCCTTTTGAAATTCTATCCAATAGCGTTTCCCAACCTTTTCTTTTAATTTTTTGGGCAAATCATGGGCTACACTGCCATCTTTAAGAATTACTATAGCCTGATTAAATACCTTCGTGAAACCATTTAAAGCTGATTCCATGGCGCTTTCACCAATTTCAGAAGTAGGGGCGTCCATAACTAATGGATACTCTTCTTTCCATATTTCACGAGCAATACGTGTCAGCGCAGAGATGAAAGAAAGTACCAGTAGTATGGAATGCCCGGTGTTCATAATGGACCTACTAGGGTTGCCCTCCTTATCATATATTTCAAAATACATCTCATCTGGATCAAGGTTGATACGATCATAGTTTAGCTTATCATACACAAGTAAATCCCAATGCTCCTGAGTATAACTTTCTAGGTCTCTATAGATTGCTTTTTCATATTGTTTCTTGAGATTTCGCGCTTCCCTCAAAGATTTTTCCGCTAGGTTCAGTTTAATAGCAGGGAGTTTACTTTTTTTAATTTTCTTTTCATATTCCGTCAACTCTTTTTCAATGCTTTCAAGCTCTTTCCTTTTGGTTAAAATTAGTTCTTTGGTCTCCTTAATTTTGTTGTTGGTATTTATTAGTTCTTTATGAGCTTCATCTTGTTTGTTTTGCAACTCTTCCAGCGTTTCATCAATATCTCCAATCCTTTTTTTGTAGTTCTCAATGAGTTCATTTTTCGTATGTATTTCTGCTTGAAAGCCTTGGGCTTTGGTCGACTGTTCTTTGATATCAATAGGATAGCACTCTAACAAATTGTTTAATCGGTCAAAGTTGCTGGCTATGGCTTCAATTTGACCAATAAGGTGATCATACGAATTGATTTCTTTTAGTCGTTCAATAAGTTGGTATTCCCGAGAACCTTCTTCAACTTCACGGCCACAGATACATCTTAGGTCGTGAAGTATCTTTTTTATTACTGAGGATTTAATATCGGGTGGATAAGTGCCAGAATTAACGGCTTCCTGGTACCGCTTTTGGGTTTTTTCAATCAAGTCTTGGATAAGCAAGCTTCCCCAATGTCGAGTTACTTGTTTCCTTTGGTCTTCAAATAGTTGATCGAGTTGTTTTCCTATCTGCTTTATTTGGTTTTCTTCTATCTCAATTTTACCCTTAAGTTCTAAGGCGTCACGGTCTTTCTTTATGCGATCCCGATAATATTGATATTCATCCTTTTTCTTTTGTTCAACAGTTTCTAACTGGGCAAGTGTTTCTTGGTAATCATTATTAACCTTGATAGCATTTTCTTTCCTACTGAGCGCATCTTCGATTTGGCGTTTAATTTCTTCTTCTGCATCTTCAGCTAGCTCTCTTCTCAATTCATCCTTTATTTTCTCTAGATGCAACACGCACCGTTTGAAAAGGGCGACTTTGGACAATTCATTAAGGGCCTCTTGAAACTTTGATTTCCCCTGTAATTTCACCAGTTCCGTTCGGTTCTCACCTCTCAACAAAAAGTAATTGGAAAGTGAAGGTGGAAACAATTTTTCTACTTCGTTAATAGCTGCTTCTCCTTCATAAATCTTACTTGTGCCGTCTGCTGCGCTTCTTCTTTCAAGATTTAATTCAGAATGTCGTTTAAAGGTCCATTTTTTCTTGCTATAAAACCCTGTCTGCGAACGAGAGGCGATATATTTGTTTCCATTATCATCAAGGAACTCTATTTGAATACTCATCTCGATGTGTTCGCCCTCATTCGAGAGGTCAAGTGTAGCCCCTTTGTTAAACATGTAAACTGTGTTGGGATCTGGAGATTCAATCAATTCATTCTTATCACCATCCCAATACTGATCGAATAAACACCAATAAAAAGCGTTTAGAAAATTCGACTTCCCATGCCCCATTTGTCCTTCTAAAATAGTAATGGATTTCACGTTATCAGTAGCAAACTCAATGGTTTGCGATTCCCTATAAGATTTGAAGTTTTTTATGGTTAATCGCAATATCTTCATGTCTTGGAAGAGATTTGTTTAGCCTCACGCTCGATGATTTGTTTAATTTCCACCAATATTTTATGTGGGGTTTTGAGACTAAGTTTGTTCATTTCTGCATTAATCACGTCTCTAACAATTCTTCTTGTGGACTCTTCAACTTCTGAATCTGTAGAAAACCTAGTGAGAAGATTGGTCAATATTTCATCATACTTGCTGCTCATATCGTAAGCTGGTATTTCTCGATTGTTGGTTTAATTGGCTCTATTGCTTCAACATAGTTGATTGCATCTTCAGCAAACTCAATGTATCTGCTCATCTCTTGGCTTATAATAGCTTTGTCTACTTCCAACACACCTTGATCCTTTGGCAAATTCGGCGGAACGGCTAAAATATCATGTAGATATGCAAAACTCTTTTTGGGGTGTGTTCTGAGAACTCTTCCCCTTCTTTGAACGTACTGTCTTGGATTAGTACTACTCGCCAAAAAAATCGCTGTCTTTGTTTGTCTTATGTCAACGCCTTCGTCAAGGCATTTCATTGCTATAAGACATTGGATTTTTCCGCTATCAAAGTCTTCTAGAAGGCGTTGTCTTTCCTCTACGGTAGTTTCTCCAATGAACTTTCCAATTCTCAATCCTTTTTCAAGCCCTAAAAACCTACCATATTTATCTATGATTCGGCCATCTTCCTCCGAATCACTTCCCTCCGGACAATATACCAACGTATGTTTTACCTCACCATCCTCCTCAATGATTTTGTTGATAATCTTATCAAGGATTTCAAACTTCCCTGAGGCTCTATTCAAGATGTTTCTCCTGTCCCTTAAAAGCTTTTCCAGATAATGGTCTGATTCTTCAAATTTGTTTTGCTTTATATGTGCCCGTCTAGAGATTTTTTTAGTTAGTTCAATATAGGACTCATATTCTTCTTCATTCAACTCTACCAAATGGGGGAACAACTTGTATTGGCAAAGGAACTGCAATGAAATAGCCTGTTTCAAACCGAGTTTAAAGGTTGGTCTATCTTCGGAACTAAAAAACTCTAATAACCTCTGTGTACCTGAATCATCAAAATGTCTGTGAGGCGTTGCGGATAGACCTAATCTATTTGATATCTGATAAGGTAAGTTTTGTAACATTTGAGGAGCTCCCATTGCATGGGCTTCATCGGCGATGAGCAGACTTTGACTTGGAAATTTATCAAGAAAACCATTAAAACGGTCTGACTTATAGGAATCATAAGTGCTAATACAAACTATATGATCTATGCTTCCAAGCTTAAAAGCGTTTATGGCTCTTGTAAGATCCTGATCCCATTTGGAATGAAAAGACGAAACAACTATTACCGAGTTATAACCTACATTTTTAATTTCCTTTTTCCACTGCTCTGCTAGCGAGATTGTTGGAACAAGAACAAGAATAAAACACTTGCCCCCAAGCTTTTCTTTTAAGGCCAATGAAGCGAATAATGCTGTATAAGTCTTTCCTGTACCTGTTGCCATTTCAAAAAAGCCCTTATAGTCATCTTTTATCCAACAATCAATGGCTTCTTGCTGATAGTCCCTCGGTTGTAAGGTTGAAGAATTTGCCAAATGTCCCGACGAATTGCTAATACCTTTGCTCAAAATTTTACTCCTCAATTTGTTCAATCTAACACTAACCGAATCGGTAGAAGGGTTTTTCAGCTTTTGATCAATTAAATCCAACTCCGTACCTAGAAGTTCCTCAATGTTTGATACTGGAAAAAGATTGGATATAGTTGTTTTAATATTATCAATTGGCACAAATTCCACATACGGATTTTGACCAGTCCAAATTTTTCTAAATAAAGTATTATAATAATTTACTCGGTCCTTTTCATCTGTCCAAGATCGGTAACAACTTATAGTTTCAAGATTGTACAAAAAGGCGCTTTCGGAAAAGTTCAGCGATCCGGTAAAGGCAACCTTATCAGAATTACGATCGATAAAAATCCCAAATTTCTGATGAGCGATACCGATATTATTATCTTTTGGAACTATGGATATAATAGAGATTTTGTCTTTCGAAATAAGCCAAGATAAACAGTTGAAAAAATGACAATCTTGCTTGGATAAAGTTTTTTGAAGCGATTTGATATCCGCTACCAAGCGTTTCTCAATAATAACCCCTCTATTGGGCTGTAAGCCTTTCGAAATGGCTTCCTTGTCTTTTTCTGTAAGTATGTTGTTAATGATGAGCCTTACCTTTCCACCTTGGCTTAAAAAATAGGCAAATCCATGACTAAGGACCTTGAAACCACTGGAACTAAAAAAACCAAGTCCAAGATCAAGGAATTGACTTTCCATTAATGCCTCGATGTAGAATTCTATAGGATCATTCTCCCCTGTCGAATAAACAATTTCAAATGTAGCATCACGAAGCATTAATTACATTGTTTTAAGCCCTTCATCAATTTTATCCACTAGAAAATCGAAGCCATTCAAATTGGGGTTATTTTGAATTTCATCATCAATCAGTTCTAAACCATGGTCGATATGCATTTTAATGTACTTGGGAATGTCTTTATCTGTTCGATAAAGACCATAATGAGAACAGATTAAAGCAATATAGTTTTGAGTGTAATTCCCAAAAAGAACGCTTTGCCTGTACTCCTTACCTGATGAATTTTGAATATTATTCAAATCCAGCTTTTCATTCTTGGAAAGGGAATAGGTTAATGCGATTCTGGCAATTACATTTTCGGGACCAAGTTGCAGTCTCCTGGTCAACTCCGTAACTCTTAATTTATTTGCACTGGAAGTCCTAATATGTGTAAACGTGCTCATGGTAAGTATCAAATAGTTTGGATGGTTTGATTTTTAGGAACTCCGAATGACTATATCCTATATTCTTTATTAAAAATGTGGCGTTTATGTTTGGTAGTAGGGAAGCATATTCTTCTTTATTTAATTCTTTTTCCAAAAGAGGGAACAACACCACTTGTTCGGAAACATTGGGGTAGAAATCCTTAATAATATTATTGGAATGTTTCTTATCAAACTTTTGAAGGGGACTGTCGATGAAAATCGGGAATTTAATATTGGATTCGTCCACCAGGGCCTTCAGGATAGATGTTGCATAAAGCTGTTGCTCCCCTTTCGATAAGGATTCCTTTGAAATAATCTCCTTGGATTTATCATAAAGGTTGATATCAATGATTTCATCCTGTATTTCAACTTCCACCTGATTGACGAAATCAGTTTTGTGCATTAGTCGATTGAGACCATCCTTTATCCTTTGTTCAAGTGTTGATTTTTTATCATTTTTGAGCCGAACAAGAAATCGCTCAAGGTTTTCCATTTGTCTTTTTGCCAATTCATCCTTCTTTCTATCAGATTCCTCCAACTCTATTTTTTTAGCTAGTTCGGAAACTTGCCTAGAGATTACTGTGAGTTCCCTTTGTTTACTCCCTATATCCTGGTGGATAGTAGCCATTTTTTCGTCTATTTCCAGAATCCGCTTATCGACCATATTTTTTTCCCGACGAATTTCCTTAACCAAAAGGTCATTTTCCTTGGATTCGGCATTGGAGATCTTTCGAATCACTTTGTTGAAAGCCAATCTATTGTTCCGGTCTTCAGTGATAAGATTTTTGAAAGCGGTATTGTACGAAAGCGTAAGGTTATCCCAAATTGCGTTAAATTCTCTGTATTCAGCTTCACTAAAATCTAAAAGCACTTTAAAGTCTTCTTTGTCACCTGCAAATTCATCCACTATTGCCTTTTGCAGCCCTTGTATCAGTTCCTCCCTGTCATTTATTGATAAGTCGGCATCGTCAAATCCCAACTTCTTGAACCTATCCACGATTCTTCTTGCCTTGTCAGTTAGAATATCGGGGTTTATCCTTCCTGATTTGCTCAACGCTTCACGATTGGCCTGCTGATGTGTTTCTTTTAGTTTCGCGCCAGCAATGGCAAAGGGTGCCAATTCCAATAAATCCTTAAGCTGATTTCTGATTGTTTTACGTTCCTCGGTAAGTCGTTCTCGTAGTTTCTTGAGGTCTATTAGCTCTTCAACAGATAAGGAGTTGCCTTCACGAATCAGCTTTTCTTGAAATTGCTCCGATTGTCTTTTTTTTGTTTCCTTCTCTTCCAAGAGCATTTCGACTTGTTCTAAGTTGAATTCCATTCGACTTTGAAGCTTGTCCAATCGTTCTTTGAGATCTACAAATTTCTGCTGTTCCCTCAATGAAGCGGAATTTCTTTTAAGACGTAATCTCAAATCTTGAAGGTTGTTCTTAAGATCAACGTATTTTTTAATACCCAAAACCTCCGAATATGCCTTCCCAAGGTTTTTTTTATCCTCTATCGATTTCATTTCTGCAAGCGAAACTATTTTCTCTGCATCGAAGAAAAAGAATTTTGCAATTTCCTTGGGCAAAATGAAATCATGGATGAAAATCTCTAACCCCACTGATTTGGTTAACTCATTCTCTTGTCCATCAATCAGTATTTCTAACCGGTCGTTATTCTTTACCAGATCAAAACGACGTGTTATTTTGATGTTCTCACAAGGAACGGAAGGAATATAAACGTCAGAAAGGGTTAAGCTCACATAATATGAGGTTTTATTTGATATTGTTCGGTTCAACCGCTTGGCAGCATACTTTTTATATCCTCCTGCCTCATAAATCTCCCTTTTATATTTTTCATCAACATCCGCCATGAGTTTCCCATAGAGACACCAAACTAAGCCTGTTAGGAAAGTTGTTTTGCCGAAACCGTTTTCACCAGAAATGACAAATACATTTTTGTCAACGGTCGGTGCAAAATCTATGTGATTTAACCCTTTGTAAACACCATAATTACAAAACTCTACCTTACTGATAACCACTGTTAGCTTGTTTTACTGTTTTTTACAACTTTTTCAAGGTGATTTTCAAGGTCATTTTGCAACCCATAATTTTTCATCAAGATGGTCTTGCTCTTTTGTAGGGCCAATAGTTCATTAATAAGTTGGAAATCTTCATTGTCATTTTGACAGGCCTCTTTTAACATTTGCTTTTCTCTTATAACTTGATCGTTACTATCTTGTAAGTCAAGAGTTCTACCAAGTACTTTTCCATAAATCTCGGCAACATTAAAATCAAAAATGTTGTCTCTGTGCCAAAGCACTTGAATCGCCACTAATTCTTGATAGTTGATCAGGTTGATATCAGGTTGCTCCACTTGTATCTCTTTTTGAGCTTTGAGAAGCGATTCAAGAAAATCTGCCCTAAATTTTGGCTTGTAAGGGCCTAGTTTTCCATCTTCCTCCGTTCCATCCTTACGTTTTTTTTCTCTTGCATTTTCATCATCCCTTGAAGCAGCAAGCAAATCCCTAAGCTCCATTAAGGGTTCCATCCAATCTTCCCCATTTTCAATAAGCGCCTCCATAGATTTATCCCTCTTTACTACAGTACAGACCCAGCATCCAAAGCGGCTATTTCCACAAGAAGGGGTAGTTTTATCAATCACTAAGGGGCAATCACCACTGTTGGCATTTTTATAAAGTGTAATGAGCTCCTTGTTGGAAGCCCCCCATGGAGAGGGAACTTGGGCAAGGTACTGCCAGAGGTCATCTGTTTTAACATCCTTAATAGCCGCATATACATAGGCATTCTGCAAAATATGTTTCCTTAGCCTACTACCTTTAACCTCTCTCTTTTTGAGATTTTTGGCCCTATTGGAACTTTCATCACTTCTTGTTCCAAGTAGTATAATCACTTCACCTGAATCACTAATCTTTTCAAGGATAAATTTTGTAGTAGGATTTATCTTGAGTCTTTCAGTACACCACCGGAAAACATTATTTGGAGATGGATAGCCTTTCCCTATTAAGTTGACCCAAAAAGTATCTTCCAAAGCTGGAGTAGTTTGTTTTACAAAAACCGGCATCGATTGTTCATGTGCCGCTTTCTGAATCTTACCTAAAACCCCTTCAACAAACTCAATTACTTTCGGATTTTCAACCAAAGTATTATTACATACCACGTAAATTGGCCTAGTCCTATTAGCTTCTGAAATCTTCTTTACTGCTAACCATGTCAGTTGCAGTAAAAGAGTGGAGTCCTTTCCCCCGCTAAAGCCCACTATCCATGGTCTATTGTTGTCATCTGCAAGATATTGATCTTGAATTTCAAGTATTAATTCTTTATGGTCAAAGGCCATATGATATTGTATTGTAATTTAGTTTTCTTCGTAATCGGAACGTTGAAGAACAAGAGTATATTCTATCTAATGATAATTGTCCGGTCCAGTATTCGCATTAAGCTTCCTTATAAGAAATAGGAAAATACTTATAAATTATAACTTTAACAACTGGATTTAGAAGAAATACTGAACCTGCTTCATAATTCAAACATACACGTGAATGTAGTTCCCGATTTCAGGAAATCCAATGGAGAAAATAATTATTTATTCAGAATATATTAACTGAATCTGCCTCCTCCTCCTCTTCCTTCTAATTTCCCCTCTTGCTTCTCTTACTTAGATTACAAAAAGCTTTTTTTTACAATTATGAATTTCCAACAATCTGACTTATGAACACCGGCAGATTTGCAATCCATATAAATCAATGCCATTTGTAACTAAGCCAAGATATTTTCAGTCAATCATAATTTTACTAACAAATAACTGAAAATCAGGTGTTTTAGGTACTCCAGATAGTAATTTCCGAATATCAAAAAAAATCAAAACCTAAAGCACTTTTGATATGAGAAAATCACTGTATGTTACCCTTTTTTTAGTTCTAGTTTCCAATTCCATTTTTGCCCAAATCGGCGGAATTGAGGATTCCGTCAATGATGTTTCCGATACCATCCGGGCCATTTTTCCCATCATTCTGGGGGTCATCTTTTTGATTGGCTTTCTGTTCAATGCGGGACATTTTTTTGGAGAGAATGCAGACCTCAAAAAAGGCATTACCCGAGTATTGGTCTTCGTCCTTATAGCGGGGGCCGTTGTGGGCATCTTCACCTATCTCATCGGAATCGTGGTCTAAGACCTAAAGAGGCCTTTTTAATCCCTGTCTAATGAAAAAGTACGAAGTGTATCGAAACATACGCAAACGCGCCTTATTGTTTGGGCTGCCATTGACCCTGTTTGCCCTACAGATGGTCTCCGTGATAGGTTCCCTGTTGGTCATCATCTTTTCCTTTGGTTTGGGAAGCATTTTGGGTGCCCTGCTCTGGAACCCCATACTGTATGTGGTATTGACCAAAATCGCCCATCGGCCACAGCTGCTCCAACTGGGCCATCCCTTCCCCAAACATATCAGCAATAAACAAAACAGCTTTTTGGATTATGAAGACCATTGATTTTGCTTCGCGTTCCCCCATTTTGACTATGGAAGGAAATACCGTCTTTGCCAGTAATGGCAATGTGGTCCTGGCCTATGCAATCTCCCTTCCCGAAATCCACTCCCTTTCGGAAACGGATTTTGAGGAACTGCACGCCACTTGGTTCCAGGCCTTAAAATCCTTGCCCACCGGAACAATCATCCACAAACAGGACACTTACCGAAAAAAAGCGTTTGATACTTCTGCCCTGCCCCAACACAGTTTTTTGGAAAAGGCCACGGCCGAGCATTTCCAAGGTCGGGAAACTATGGAACACCAAAGCCAGCTGTACTTCATCCTTCCGCACAACAAGGGAATGCAGCAGTCCAAATATTGCAACCCTTTTTTGAAGGTTCCCAAAGCACTTCCCAAGGAACAGGATGATCGTTTGCAACACTTTGTCCGAAACGTTACGGATGCCGTCAACTATCTCAACAACAGTCGGAAGTTTTCCATACAACCCATGCAATCTGAAGTCTTTGAAGCCCACACCCATGCCTATTTCAATGGCTTTGCCGAGGATATGGATACGGATATCCTCTTGGGAAGTAAGGGTATCCAAGTTGGCGACCATCATTTTGATGTGTTGGCGATCAACAGCGAACTGTGTTTTGGGGAAACCGTGCAGAGCAGTATCCCCAACCCAAGTTATACTTCGGACGCCTTTAGCTTCCACCAGGGCTTTATCGATGGGTTGGGCCTTACCTTGGAGGAAGACCATATCGTCAACCAGATTCTCTATCTGGATGACAAACAAAAATGGCGCAAGTCATTGGACAAGAAAATTGAAGAGCTGAACAAGAGCTCCAATTTTGGTTCGCAAAACAAAGTAGTACTTGAAAAGGTCTCGAAAATCCGGGACCACATCAATGAGGACGACCAATCCCAGGTCATCCGAGGTCACCTGAATATCATCTATTGGCATAAAGAAAAGTCCCAATTGGAATCCGTTGCCTCCAAGATCAAGGCCACTTTGAAAGAACTGGATATTCTCCCCTACCATCCCAAGGGAGCGGTGCGCATCCACTATTTTTTGAACAGCTATCCCTGCCATGCCCCCAACTTTTCGGATGGGGATCTCTATGTGACCGATTTAAAGCATGCGCTTTGCCTGTTTTTGAATACGACCAATTACCAATCCGATACCACGGGCATTTTATTCAATGAACGGGTCTTTAACATCCCTGTCTTTAAGGATGTCTGGGACGAACAGAAGAAACGTATCAAGGCCCGGAACTTTGCCATTTTTGCGCCCACAGGCGAGGGCAAGTCCTTTTTGGCCAACCATATTTTGCGTCAATATTTTGAAAGTGGGGTACGTCTGGTCATCATCGATTTGGGGGGTTCCTATACCAAGTTTGCCCAGCTCTACCCCGATCAACATGCCATCCTGCGCTATGAAAAGGGGCAGAACCTAGGCATCAATCCCTTTTACATCACTTCTGAGGCCGATTTGGACCCCGAGCGTTTGGAAGACCTGGCCCATTTTCTATTCGAGCTTTATGCCGCCGATAGTCCAATTTCCAAATCACAGTCGGTGGCCCTGAAGAAACTGTTGTTGGCCTACTATGAGGCCGTTCGCTCCGGGCATTCCCTCAACGGGTTCTATGTTTTTTTGGCTGAACACCATAAGGCATTGCTGGAGCGTCTGAATATTGATGCCGTGCATTTTGATGTAGCCGACTTTCTCCATATCCTATCCGAATATGTAGACAACGGTCTGTACAGTTTTTTGTTTGCCTCCAGTGAAGACCAGACGTATCGCTTGGAGGACAAACGCCTGATTATTTTCGAGTTGGACGAGGTAAAGGACCATAAGGAACTGCTGTCCATCATGCTCAAGCTTATCAAGACCGCCATCCAGCGCACCATTTGGCGTAACCGCTCTGAGCGGGGCATTATCCTTTTTGATGAGTTCGCCAAGCAACTGAAGTTCGGCAATGTGCTGGAGAGTGTGGAATTCTACTATCAGGCCATCCGAAAGCAGAACGGAGCCATCGGTATCATTCTACAGAGCATCAACCAATTGCCAGACACCCATACCTCGGCCAGTATTTTGGAAAATACCCAGGTCATTTATAGCCTTCGCAATGAAAAGGGCTACAAAGACCTAAAGGATAGACTCAACCTTTCTGACCACGATATGGACCAACTCCGATCCATGCAGAACGACCTGACCGGGGAACGAAAATATACCGAGTTCTTTTTGAAGATAGGGAAAGAGGGCAATGTCTTCCGTCTGGAAGTGCCTCCTGAGGTATACGCCGCCTACCTCACCGACGGCGTCGAATCCGAGGCGATCATGGCCCTTTATGGAAAGTATGGCTCGATGGAAAAAGCCATCAATGAATTTTTAACCCAAAAAAGCACAACAACATGAAAACAAAAAAGACACGAACCTTCAGGAAAAACGTTCGAACCATTATCACAACTACCGTATTCATTCTTCTAATAAAAGGCCACGGTGTGGCCCAGGGGATGCCGGTTTATGATAATACCAACTTTATCGGCATGGCCAAATCGCTGGTGGAGTCCGCCAAACAAACCGCCGAGCTGTTGAAGACCGTGGAATTTCTGAAAGAGCAAAAAGATAATATCGTCAAGGTGAACAATGCCATCCAACAATTGAAAGCAGTTCGGGAACTGGCCCGGAACCACGATATTTTGCTGCGTACCGTACGACAGGACTTGAACGCTATTTTGGGTTCCCCTTTTGTCCATCCCGAGGAAGTGGAACAGATAAGCACCTCCTTTGAGCTGATCATGGCCACGGCCATCGATGACCTCGATTTTATCAACCATATTTTGTCCAGTGATTTTCTGAAAATGTCCGATGCTGAGCGCACGGCAATGCTGAAGGAAAAGGAGCGGCAGTCCCAGGAAATGGCGGCCGAGATCACCAAGAAGACCCAGCGGTACCGGGACATCATTGATTTTCGAAGGATGCAGGACTTGATCAATAACCGCGAAACCAACTATTGATGCAAGTTGCGACCATCATTTTGGGCATCGGCCTCGAATATGTGGATGCGGTCTTTCAGACCATCCGGGACAGTGACTTTTCCCAATACACCATTTTTGGGATAAAAGTTCTGGCCGTACTCTTCTTTTTGGTCAACATCCTCAAAAAATACAATGAGGGCGTGGCCGAAAAGGAAGGCTATACCTGGGGGTTGCATCCCAGAGACCTGGCCAAGAATCTGATGGTGGTGCTCCTGGTCATCTTTTCCGATCAGGTATTGGGCTTTTTTGATGGTATTTTGGTGGCCATTGAGGGACAATATCGGGACACGGCCCCGGCGCTCCTCCCCCTCCAATTACAGGATATTCCGATCGAGGAGGAAGTGGGCGCTATGGAGGCCGCCAAAAAAGCGATGGCCTTGCTCTATGAAGCGTTGGTGACGCCCCTCTTTGGGTGGCGGATCCTGGCCTTTATCCTGAGCCTGTTCCTCTGGCTGGTAGATCTGTTCATCTATCCGCTCTTTTTGGCGGAGCGGTATTTTCTATTGGGCATCCTGCAGGCCTTTTTCCCGCTGGTCATCAGTCTGGCCGTCTTTGAAAAGTTCCGCTCCATGGCCTATGGTTTCTTTAAGCTCTATGCCGGGGTCTATATGTTGGTGCCCGCCTTCTTTTTGGTCAATGTCTTTGTCAACAATCTCTATACCGAGATTACCACCAACTTTTGGTCCACGCTGTTCGGTACCGATGTGGGCGGTCGTATTTTCGGTCCGGTGGTGGAACTTGGCACCATTGGTTTTATCGTCTTTTTGAAGTTCAAACTGTACAAGAAGGCCACTTCCTTTACCCTAAAACTATTCAGCTCCTAAAGCCTCATTGAGGCATTAATTATAAACCCTATGAAATTTTCGTATCAAAACATCCACACCCTTTTTCGCATCAACCGTGTCATTGTCATCAGTGTGGCGGTGATGGCCCTGCTCAGTAGTGGCTTCTCCGGATGGATGGCCTACCATATCCACAAGGAAAGCCTACAGAATGCCTTTGCCATCGACTCCCAGGGCGAAGTGCTGCCCCTAAAGTGGGAAGACCAACACCAACAACTGGAAGTGGAGGCCCTGGCCCATCTGGAGCGGTTCCATCAAGTTTTTTATGGTATCGATGCCTCCACCTTTGAGGCCCATATGGAAAAGGCGCTGTGGTGGGGCGATGCCTCGGTGGACGAACTGTACCGCCAAAAGAAACTGGAGGGCACCTATAACCGTTTGGTACAGTACTCCCTGGTACAGGAAGTGACCCACGTGGATACCCAAATCGAGTTAGAGGATTGGCCGCTTCCCTTCCAGACCCGTACCCTTTTTGAAATCAAGCGCGGAACGGTCATAGACCGTTACGAACTGCTTACCACGGGAAAACTGATCCAAGTGGAGCGGCATTTTCCCAACAATCCCCATGGGTTGTTAATCACTGATTTCTTTGAAAAAACCTTACGTAAAATCCAAAACGAAAAATAGTACACCATGATACTGGAAAAGAACAAAATCGTATTTGCAGGGGTCATCGGGATCCTCCTAATCTTTCTGGGCAGTTACGGGTATATCCTAATGACTGGAAACGACGAACCAGAGGATACCCTGACCCAACCCGAAGTTCCGCAGTGGGAAGACACTGAATCCGAGTACTCCAGCAAACTAGAGGCCATCGATGCGCTAAAGGAAGAACGGGAGACCCAAGTGCCTTCCGTCTATCCGGAACATATGATCGATGAGAAAGGGTACTTCAATCCGGACTATATGGAGTATGAAAAGCAACGAATCATTGACAGCATCCGGGAACAACGGCCGTATGCAGAAAATTACCAATTTGATTTTGAAAAGAAAGCCGACTCCAAAGCTGCCCAATCGATTCCAAACGATCCCATCAAAATGGTTACTGAAACTGCCCTATCTCCCGAAGAGCTGGGCCTGGAGCACCAACTTTTTTTTGCTGCGAATCCCGAAGCCTTTGAACATTTACACACGGCCAACATACTGGTCGCAGTGGACGGGAAACAGGTCCTGCGCAAGAACAGCCGTATCCGATTGCGGTTGGTGGAAGCCGTAATCTTGGAAGGGCAGCATTTTCCAGCCCATACGGTGGTGTTCGGGACGGTGCGTTTTCGGCCCAACCGGGTGCTGTTGCACATCACCCAAATCGGTCAGCTCCCCATGGACTGGGAAGCGTATGACCTGCAGGACGGAATGCAAGGGCTGTATCTGGAAAACTCCCTTCGGGAGGAAGCGACCCGGGAAGTCGCCGAGGATGTGGTCCAAGACATCAATATCGCCGGACTGCCCCAGGTCAGGGGTCTGAAAAACGTCTTTCAACGGCGGCAACGTAACCTTAAGATTACTGTTTTGGACGGCCACCAGCTACTGCTACAACCCAATATCGATTAATTACATCACACGAAACCCATAAACCGTTTCCCATGAAAAAAATCCTATTATTTTCCGTTTTGTTAGGAACCCACACCGCCATTCTGGCCCAAGGGCAGTTCTTGGATACACTCTATGCCAATGCCCACCAAGTCCTATCCCTATCCTTTGAAAGCCCCATCGATAAGGGCATCACCGGTAGTGAGCATTTTACGTTTGGCTTTAACCGGGAGATAGCGGAAAACCTCGGACTGTTGCAGGCCCAAAAAGGCAGGGAGAGCAATCTGTTGGTGCGAACTTTGGATGGAAATCTCTATGGCTTTATCCTGGCCTATCGGGATACCCTGAGTGAATTGCACCATTTTATTTCAACGGATCAACAAATTAAAAAGCCCCTCCAAAAGGACGGGACTGGCACACTGGAAAAAGATACGATTCGGATTCCACCCGACCCTAAACCGGACTATGCCCAGAACTGCCAAAAATTACTGGAACGCCAAGGTTCCTTTCATCATATCAAACGACAAAAGGGCCTCCGCATCCGTATGGCTGAAAGCTTGTACCATGGTGATAAGGTCTACGTCGTGTATGAACTGAAAAATCGTTCTGCCATCCCCTATGAATTGGGGCAGTTGCAATTGTTGAAGGTCCTGGGCACCCAAAAGCGGAAGGCCTCCTATCAGGAATTGCCCATTTCGCCCTTGTACTTCCATCAAATGCCCAAGGTCATCGGTTCTGGTGCAAAACTCCGTTTTGTGGTCGTCTATCCGAAGTTTACCCTAAACGCTGAAGAACGCTTGCAACTGAAAGTCCTGGAGACCCACGGCAGCCGAAATTTGACCGTAAAGCTGCCTTAGCTCATTTCTCGAAGAGGGCACGGATTTCGTCGTGGATGCGGTAAAAGTTCCCTTCCAAATCAATGGCCCCTTTGTTCGGGACCTCGGGCAGTCCTTTTTGCAATTGGGGTTCTTTGAAGCGTATTTTTTGCTCCTTCCCGTCTGCAAAAGCTATAAACTCCCCCTGCCGCAAACGAAAGAACACATCCGCCCGTATCTTGCTCACCTCCCTTTCCCCCGTGGTCACACGGGTATCAAAATTGATGGTCCGGCTTCGGTTGACACTGGTGGTCGGCTTTTTGACCAATTCAAAAAAGCGTTCGTAATATCTGGCCGTATCAGGGTCGTTTACCTTACCAAAGAACTGGTAGGAGAGGTTGCTCAAAATGGCACGACTGGCCTTCTCGCCATAGAGCATATCGTTCTGCACCTTGTCTTGCATCACATAGATGGTGGAAATGTCATAACTGCGCAAGGTGGCCGGAATACGGTGCATATTGAGCAAACGCAAGGTCGGGGCCTCCTCCATTAACAAGAAAGAAGGCCGCGCTCTACGTACTGCCATCTGCTTGGTCAGGGTATGGATGATGGTAGCGATTACGGGCGCATAGGCGGTCTCGTATTTGGGATTGTTCACCACGGAAACGATGGTGGGCCGTTCCCGTTGGTTGATGTTGAGCGGCACTTCATCCGCAGAGAGCACATAAAAGTTCCGTTTGGTACTGATCTTTTTCAGGGCGTTGGACAAGGTACTCCGTACCCCTGCGGTCTGGCGTTCCGATTTGGTGCCATTGATAAAGGCATCGGCCATGGCCTTGGCGGTATGGTTGCCCTTTAAAAAGGCTTCGAGGCTTTCCATATCCAGATATTGGTAGAGGGCCATCAAATGGGGCAGGGTACAGTATTGGGGATATTCCGATTTAAGTTTCCAGATCATCCCGCCCAAGAGGCCTTCCACGGCATCGGTAAAGAATTTGTTGCTGCCCGTGCTTCCGGACTCCTTTTGTTCCAGGAGGTTTTCGACCAACACCCGGGAGAGTTCGTTGACACTTTCCTCGGAGTCCATATAGCGGGGTGCAATGGGGTTGACCCGATGGTGGATGGGATTGAACCCGATACAATAAAAATCGGTCAATTTGGAATCGATCAGGGGATGGGCAATCTCGGTAAGCTCAAAATCCTTATAGTCGTGGATAACCCCCGAGAACCCGTGTTGGGCAAAATGATGCAGCAAGGGAGCGACCACACTTTCCGTTTTTCCGCTCCCTGCAGAGGCAATGATGGAAATGCCCCTACGGATGTTCCGAAGGACCAACTTGCCTTTTTGATGCTGCAGCACCGCTGTAAACGGGGTCAGTTTTTCCTGTCCACTGTCTTTGTGTAAAAATACGTAAAAGACCACATGGACCAATAGTAAAGGGCAGACCAAACCCAGCAATACAGGTGGCCAGGGAACCTTCCCATAGCCATGAAGCATGAAGGATAATCCAATAATGACCAAAATACCAAGGTGAAGTGCAAAGCGTGTTCTTTTGTAGAGAAATAACAGGATTACACTCCCCAGGACACCTACTGCGATAATCAACTTCCAATGTTCTGACATGGTCCTTTCGTTTACGGTTTAAATTCCAATGGAACCTGAGTTAATGGCTTTGCCCATACCACGTTTTAGGGCCTTGATGGTCTTTAGGGCGAACTGCACTTTATTGGTCGGAATACTGGGCAATATGGGAATGCCCGACTTCCCCAATAGTTTTAGTGCCAGGTCCTTTTCATTTGCGGGCAGTCCCAGGATGGCGCCGAAGTACAGTTTGGGGTTGTTGAGCAAAAGCTTACGGGATTGATAGCGTTCCACAAAGTTCCGTTGGTAGCCAAACTGCTTGTCAAACAGTTTCTCACTCTCGGTAAAAAAACGGTCTCGATCAAAGCCCCGTTTTACGGTTTTTCCATGGAGTACTACTTCGGACGCTTTATACTTGCTTCCGGGGGAAAGGCTGACCGAGTTGCTGGCATCCCTACGGCTAACGATGATGTGCACATGAGTCTGCATCCCTGGTTTGGGCATACCCTGTACGATACGTTTTCCGTCGAGTTGGTGTGGGGCCGATTGTTCCAATCGGGCAATTCGTTTTTGGAGTGTGGAAACCTTCCCTTGCTCCTCCCCTCTTTGGATGCGTCGCATGTGGTGCTGCAATTCCAGAATTTTGGTTGCCGTGGGCTGGTTTTCCCGTATCTCCCGATCAGTACCCTTGAAGTGGCGTTGGTGTTCGACTTTGGCGAAATACTTGATGTCGTCAACATTGGGCGGACGGCCCTCAATTTCCCGATGGAAGGATGCGGCATAAGTCTTCATCAGTTCTCGGGTATAGTGCTTTACATCCATAGTTGGATTTTGGAGGTGTCGCAGTTCTGCTGGGCTTGGACTGACGGTAATGGCATAGAACTTGGGTTCATGCTTGCTGAGCCGTGCGGTGTTTTTGTCGATTTCGACAATGACCTGCTCCGCAGCAATTTCATCCCCGTTTTGGTTAAAAAAATATTCTTTTTCGGGAATCGCCAAATCCAAATTTTCTTTTTCGAGATAGGCCACATAATCCGATACACTTTGATTAAAGTTGCCCTTGGTCTGTTGGGGGCTGATGGTGATATACATGCTGTTTTGCTTTTAGGATTCAGGGGTACGGGACTGCCCTGTTTTGTTTTTCCATTGTTCCAATTCGGATTCCAGCGTTTTGGCGGTGTTCTTCCGTTCGGTCAACAGGGGCTTCTTATCGGTTTCCTTTTCTCCCTCAAAGAGTGCATGCATCATGGCAGCGGTGGGCTTGGTCTGGTTCTTTTCGATGTCCTTGATGACCGCCATCACCGCATTGATGCGTTTTTTTATCAGGCTTTCGAGCGTATGCATATGCGGTCCCAGGGATTCCTTTGGGGAAAGCCCGTTGGCCTCAAAAAAGTCAAGCATCAAGAGCAGCGTCATGGATTGGGAGGCTCCCATTCTCTTACTGAACCGTCTAAATTTTTTTGCAATCGAGCTCTTGATGCTCAAGCTCTCAAAACGTTCTTTTTCATATCCCTTGTCCATTTTTCCGTGAAAAATTTGCTGGTTTTATTGGGCTGGTGGCATTTTTCCGTGAAAAATATCGACCGTTTCCCTTAACATCCTTTTTCTAATTTGGGTAATTCGTTATAAATCAATGTTTTGACAAAAACCGCAAACCCGTAACAGGGCGTTAGCCTGTTATCCTCTTGCTTCTCCTTTTCGTCCCGCTCGCGGGACCAAAATTTCTAACAATCCTGTCCGAGGACAGATTGCTTTTCTTTAAAAAATGTAGTTACGGTCAATGGGAAAGTCAAATCTATTCCGATTCGTATCGGAACTATTGACCGTGATTTATTGTATTATAAATATAGGGATTTCAGCGTTTAATATACAACGAAAGCCCATCATTATGGATGGGCTTTTTTGCTTCGTTTTGGTGTTCAAATACGGAACACATACTTGTAACTGTCAAGGTTTCGTTGTGTTTCCGATTCCACCAGTTGGTCATAGTCCAAATGGTATTTTTTGGCAACGCCCACAACTGTTCGCCAAACCGAATCTCCACATCCTTTCTGGACAGCGAATGCAGATAGGCATGGGTTTCTTCATCCAGATTGTTGTAATTGCATGGTATCATGACCACGGGTTTTACAGCAATCCACTATCGGAAAAACTAAAGTACTTTCCATGGGGGACGATGATCAGATGGTCCAATACCCGAATGTCAAAGAGCTCGGCGGCCTTTTGTATCTTTTTGGTGATTTGCCTGTCCGCTTGGCTTGGTTTCAACGTACCTGTGGGATGGTTGTGCGCCAAGATGATGTTTGTCGATGCGGTCTTCAATACCACCGCAAAGAGCAGGCGTATATCCACCACCGTACCCACGATACCCCCCGTGGAGGCCTGATAAGTGCCCTTGACCTTATTGGCATTGTTGAGCAGTAACACCTTAAAGGTTTCCTGCAAACCGATGGTATTTCCATCCCAGTTGTCATAGAGCAATTTGGCCACTTGTTCCGAATCTGTCATCGGTTGGGAATCGATGACCCCGAGTTTTTCACAGTAGCTTACTTTTATTTCGTTAACTTTATTTCTCATTTTACATTAGTTTTAGATTGTAGAAATGAAAAAAGAGGGCAAAACTGTGGTTAGTGTGCGCCCTCTTTCTCTTTGTTAGGCCTTATTTGCATTGCCGTTCTTGCCCCCGAGCAATAGGATTTCGTTCGCCTCGATCTCCGTTACATAGCGTTGGTTGCCGTCATCGGTGGTATAGGTTCGGGTCTTGAGTTTACCCGAAACACCGATTTCCTTGCCTTTGGAAGTATACTTTTCGATGATTTCGGCGGTCTTGCCCCAGACCACCACGCTGTGCCAATTGGTGTCCGTTTGCTTGGCCCCGTTGGCATCCTTGTAATGCTCGTTTGTCGCCAAAAGAAACCTGGCAACCTTTCTTCCGCTTTCCAAAGTAGTCACTTTGGGATCTTCCCCGATATGACCAATCAACTGTACATGATTCTTGATAGTACCCATAATTAAATGATTTAAAGGCCTGCCTTGTCGGCAGACAGGATTACTAATTCCCCTGTTTTGGATTTCAATTGAAATTGAATTTTAAGGGGTGTTTGTTTGATTTCTTGCGTGCACAGCACAATAAAAGCGGTGGGTTTTGTCAAGACTTTTGGGAAGAAATCAGGAAGGTTCGCCACGTAGTTTTTTACCAACGGGCTAAAAACAAGGCAGTGAAGAACTTATTTCTTTCCAAAACCCAGCATGGTCTTGACAAGTTCCATAAGGGCATTAGCAATTCCTTCAAAACCGATTGTAAGGGAAGCGTATGGGAAATGAAGCGACCGCGGCAAGTGGGTTTTGAATTGGAATTGGTTATGTCCTGCCTGTTTTTCGATGCCCCGAAAAACAACCGGGGCCTCTTTTATTATAAACCCCTTAAAATGATCTGGACAAAGACTGGATTTTCAAGAAGTATTGAGCTAAGGCCAAAGTATCATTTGCCAATAATTGTGTAAAGAAAATCCAGTCTTTGGACTTCCGATTACGAAATCCCATTTATGGCACATTAACTCGAATGGATTTTTTTGTTTAAAGGGCGTAGCTTGTCATCAATAGCTTTTTACGTTCGGTATAATCAAAAGTCACCTATTTAATGGAACACAAAAATGTAACGAAATTCAGACCCCACTAAGCTTGGCGATTTGAGAGTTAGAACTGGGAATTCATATTTAAAATATAATTATCGCGTATCGCGATACGCGATAATTTCTTGTAGCATTTTACATTTCAATATTCCATATCGTGATATGGAATACTATTAACAAAAGCAGTTTACCACAGATAAAACCCAAAGATTTGGTGATATTCAAAAAACAAGTTGGCAAAAACGACCTGCACTGCACTCAAATGACATTGTCCGAAATGGCAAGCCTTCAATGGCAAACAGGTAAATTGACTCTAAATGTCAAAACATATCAGACCTTGATTCCAACAAATTAAAATACTTCTCTTTCATCTCATCTGAAAGAAACGAAATTTCTATCAACTCCTTCCATTCCGGTATTGTTTCCTTCATTTCCCCTAAGATTCCCATTATGGTTTTTTCGTTAAGTTTCAATCGCTCCTTTGCATAATAATCCATAAAGTCGGATGCCTTTAAATTGCTCTTTTTTCCTTTAAGGGTCAATGCAATTTCTTCATCGGGATTTTTGATGGCAATTGAGGAATTCAACAAATCGTAGGCCGGTGCCAAGGTAATTTTTCCATTTTTAGTGATCAGGGAAAAGTTCTTTAGGTGCATATCCTCGTTTCCGGTAACATAACAAAAGATAATCCTTTTGAAAAAATCGGCCTTTTCCACCAAAGGAAATGAGCAAAATTCGTCAATGACGGGAACCAATTTTTCCATGGTAAAGCTGTATTTGGTATCCCTTGTATTTCCAGTCAGTTGTGCAAAATCCTCAACGGCGTATTTTTTCCCTTTGCCATAGCGATCAAAACGTTTGATAAAATACGATAAACTACCATCTTTGGCATAGACCATCCCATGAAAGGGCACATTTAAACCAAAGGTTTTGGCCATACGCATGGTCAGGTCTTCATTTTCGGGCAACTGGGGAAACAAATCGTTTTGAGGCTTGATGATATATGATCCAAACTGATCCACAATTTTGAATTCCTGATCCACCACGGAAACAGTTGCGCTTAATTTGGGCTGTACCCCCTGAATAGACAGTTTTTTAGCCCTGTTTGCCGCTTCCCGTCTCAATTCGGCCGCCGTATAGGGCAAATCCTTCAAATCAAGTAACTTGGGGGCGATCATTTTGAGTCCGCCCCGACTATATTTCGCCGTACCGCAAGGTTCGTATGTAATCGGACACCTATTCGCCATCTATTGGTTTTACGGTCACGGCACCGACTAGATCGGCCCCTGTGGCCATTAACTGTGAGAAATAGTCCTTTTCGTCGATTTTTGCGATCCTCAATAACCCCTCCAACATGATACCCTCGGGCAACAGACCTTCAAAAAAAGCGGGGAAGGATCTAAAACTGTATCTTTCCTGGCCAATGGGCATGGTCAACGAGATGGCCTCGCCATCGTAATCACTATCATAGCCAAAATTATATTCGTTAGCGGAGACCTCCGTAAGGACTCCTGCTCTTTTTCCATGGACAAGTACCACTGCTTTTCTCATACCTAATGGGTCAAGGGACTCTTAAATTCTATCTTTATGTTCAAGACACGGAGCACCGCGAGAAGGTTGTCCCAACGGACTGTCTCCTTGTTTTTTTCAATATCAAAAACAGTGGTCTTCCCAATTCCGGCCAAATTGGCCAATTCCAGCTGAGTGAGCCCCGCTTTTTTACGATGGTTTCTCACCATCAGGCCCAAATCAAAATCATTCATTTTTACTGTTTAAACGGTAAAAGTAAGTAATTTAATAATATAAGGCCTCTAACTACAAAGAATTTAATATATTTTACTGTTATAGCGGTAAAAATAAAGTTTAACCACTTAAAAGTCTTAATAACCTTCGATAATACCGATTAATTACCGCTATAACGGTAATTAGATATCTACAATACATCCTTACCTCAGTTTGAATACCAAAAATATTGTTTTTGAAAACTTAATGCGGTTAATCCGGTCGTGCCTATGAAAAGTTACCTATTCGGTGAGCACAAAAATGTGAAGACACTGAAATCCCAATAAAATAAGCTAATTAGAATTTAGGTTCTAGTATTTATACGTCAGAATTGAGGTATATGTCCAAGTTACGCTTGGTATGAATCTTTCCCTTGAATGAGAGAACTGAATTGAACGAATAAAACTTCTACTTTGGAAAAAGTGGAGCTGCTTTCTCCAATAGCTCTCTAGGGGTTCTGGTGAGTTTGAATTTTTCGACCTTGTTATCAAGAAAGAATGAAAATGGTTTATACGACGATTTCAGCATTGCGATACCCTCTTCTTCAGACCGAGGTTTTGGCTTTGCCTTTGATAATTCAAACCTTAGATAATCTTCTTGATATTCCATTAGAACGTCCCATAATTGTATTTTTTTTGATTGCAGGGCTTCTTTATTAAACATGAGAGTATCTATATCTATAATGACAATATCTTGAACTCTAGAAACATCCAGACCACTTTTTTCCAACTTGGTGAGTTCATCCTTAAACCAACTATTTACGATACTGTTCATGCCGGCCGTATTGAACATTCGATAATGCACCACCAATACTGGTCTTATTATACCACGCTTTGTTGGGAAAATTGGGTCGTAAGCAGCTTCACCCTTTAATAGAATCTCAATATTTGCTACAAGTTGTCTAACGGCCTTTGGTTTGCTCTTTTCGTTTTCAAACAGCTTCAATCTGAGTTCATCGTTAAGAACCTTATAATCAGGACTTGTTTTTGACTCTTTGGATATTAATATATCCTTGGATTCAAATAGCATCGATCTTTTACCATTTCGAACATAGTAATCTGGTGCACTATTCATTACTTGGTCAAGTTCCTTTCCTGATTTTTGAACGTAGCGGTTCCCGAATATTTCCTTCAGTATTGTATCGAGAGCGTATTGCTCACTGTATTCATAAGTTTTAAGTCCATACAACCCTTTTACTTTTTGGTCATCTGGTAACTTATCGTTAATTAATTTTAGCCTAAAATATAGTCCATTGTAAATCATCTCGATTACGAAAAGAGGTGAGATAATACGGTATCTTAGGTCTTCAATCTTGTACAGCGGCTTACTTCTTAAAGTCACAAAATCAAGCTCTGAAGCTATGTCATCAGGTGATAAAATGTGCTTATCTATGAAATCTTCGTGGGAAGGGTCTTCTAGATGAATTTCCGTATGGGTTTCCTTATCTTTCATTAAAACTGAATGGGTAATACCCAATAGACGTCGCAAGTATTCATTGTAATTCTCAACACCATAGTACTTGTAAAAGGCATTCAATAAAGGCGCACACTGCTCAATACCAGAAAGAAACTCAAAGTAAGATATAGCTCTCAGAAACTGACAGGTAAAGACTTTGTCAGTTCTGTAATTTGTTAAATCATAATTATGAAATTGCAACATTAGCAATACCTGAGCAGGCGTAAATTGTATACCTGATTTTTCATCGGCCTCCTTTTGTGCAATTCCTCTATCCGTGAATGCAATCTGATTGAGGTTTAGGTAGGCTTTAAATATGTCCTGTTCCATTTCCTCATTAGTTTTTTCTGTTTCAATATCTTCGGAAACATTATCAAAAACGTATTCAAAAAACAAAAGGCTACTCCCGACATATGGAATTTCATAGTCGGCAATAGCGTACTCAGCCTGTGCTACGTAGTTCAATAGATTCTGGTATGCATTGTTAGCAAAATTTTGGTTCCCTTTCGAGAAGAACATATTCATAAAAGAAATGACATCACTGTACCTAGATTTCTCTGTATTAAAGCCAAGAAAGTGAGAACCTGTTTTCAATAAGGTATCACGACTTATTGCACTCAGATACTCATTGAGAGATTTTCGGTCTTCCCCGGGAAAACAGGCTTCAAATGTTACGCCTAACTTAAACTGCATTTGTTTGTTCATTTATGTTGATCAAAACTTCTTCATCAATCTCCTTTCCAGTTATATGCGACAACAACTTGGCATAATTGATAATTTTACCATCATAACCCACTTGCTTTAAAAGAAGTACTCCAATTAGAAAATGTAATCTTAAACTCAAATGAAGAGCATCTCGAAATCTTTCCTCTTCACTTTCGGTCTTAATAAAACTCCCGTGCAAATAGCTATTTCTATCCTTAATCATCTTAAATTGTTCCGAGGTGAGCCCGTAACCAATAATCTCAAAGGATTTTGCCAATTTATCTGCATTTGGTGGACTATTAAGCCTATCTACATTTTTGAATAACACTTGTATATTGATTTCTTCATCCGTTAATCCCTTTTGTTCTTTCTTATCCTGAATCAATATCTTGATTTCTTCAATCAAATCATTGGCTATCTTTTTGTCCTTGATTGGGTTTAGTTTCTTCGAACTATCCATTACAGTACGCGATAAGTAACTAGTAATGGCTTCAAGTGCCACGTAATAGTTGGGTATCCTAATTTCCAATGTGGCTTTATGGCCCAATATGTACAGTAATGCTGCCCTTTGTACCTTCTCTTCTTCACAGAAGAGCGTAACAAGTTTTGAGAAAACGTCTGAGGAGACATCAACTATTCCTTCATACAACTTTTTCCTTTGAGATTCGGAAATCATTCCCTTTTCATCCCTCTCAAAATCTTCATCAAAGATTCTTACTGAAAAGGGGTTTGTTGTTATCAGAGGTTGGTTGGAAAACACCGAAGAGCGCATCGAAGTATATTCTATACTTTTCGGTTCTTTTAATTTACTATCGTCAAAGGTCAACAGGTAGCTTTCATTAAGCACCAGATCACCCTTAAGCAATGCGATGCCCAAAAGGGTATTGTAACATTTTTTTTGGAACTCTTTTTTTTGAATAGGCTCTAAGCAATCTATGATAAAATAATAAAAACCATCTTTCCGAACATTGATAAGGTCAAAGCCGTGGCCATCTATATTACAGGCAAATAATAAAGAAGTACCATTTCCAACTTGGAACAGTGTTTTTTTAAAATCCCTTAAGTCCAATTTGTTTTTCTCACCAACTGGAACAACATACCGCAATAAAACCTCTTTCGAATCATTCGTTATCACATTGGTACTAAATGATGAAATGGTTCCCTTGGAATACTTGGAATCATGCTCCAAGTAACCAATATCGTTTGCCAGATAGTCCTTTCCCTGCAAATGGAGTGTTCTGTTTTCATTGACGAATTTCAGACTGTCCGACCTTTCAAATTGAATTTCTTTGTGGTTTTGCAGACCACCTACTAACGGAGAGATGGTTTCAAAGCTAAATTCTCCATCTGACTTTTTCAACTCAAGGGAACAGCCATCCAAATGATGGTCAATAGCAACAATTGTAAAGGTCTGGTCTTGATTCAGAATCTCTATTAAATCCAAAGTGGGATTGAAGTATTTCGTTTTTAAATTTTTCATTGGGGCCATTCATTAATCCTCCATCAGTTCCACTGCTTTATACCAATAATAAAATATAGACTTGTCAGGTTGACGCTTAAGTCTATTCAGAAATGTCCAATCTGCATGCTTTATAGCCAACTTGGCCGTGTCCTGACCTTCAAAATATTCAATGGCTGTTGGCTCTTTCTGCAATAAGTTGGCACATAAATACGCTACTCTGGCCGAAGCCGCCATGGCCTGCTCAATCCTAAAATGGCCTGTCATCAAAAAGGCTGAAAAACTACGAATTCCTCTGAACAGATCTACAAACTTTTCCTTGGTGTCAGTTGATGCATTCCGTTCTCTTTTGGCAATGATAACACAAGTGTTTATGGTGTCCCAGAGTACATTTGATTCTGAAAGGTTTCTTGCCTTAAATTCTTCATCTGAATTTCGATAGCCCAACTCTGCTTTCGCGAAAGCCGAAAAGCTCTTTTTAACAATGGTAACATCGGTAATTCGTTCAAATAACTGACCTAAATCAAAAAGCTGCTTACATATTTCCATTGCAAAAGATTCGTCACCTTTATAATATGGAATACCTATGGTCTCAGGCGCAAAAGCCGTCAATTTATCACCGGTTATGGCATTGACCGATGGGGCAGTTACTATTGTGGGCTCATCATTAATGGCCAGCCAGTATGTATCAATAGAAGCCTCTATAAACTCTGGATAATGCGAACTATCGAAAAGGATATCGAGTAAAATAGTTCCGGGAACGTCGGGATTATAAACAGAATCAAATTCAAAGGTATAGTGCGCTTTTGGAATACCTTCTTTATAACTGCGCCGCTCATTGAGTGTTACAGTTTTGAAATGGGAATTTTTGACCACATCGTTGAGTAAGGCTTCCAGAGGTTCACGTTCGATTTGGGCAATGATATCAATATCAATCGAGAAGCGGTTGCCTTCTTTCAAAAGCAGTACCAGAGAAGTACCTCCCTTAAAGACAAAATCAAGACCTGCTACTTTCAGCTGTTCCAAAAGCGACAGGGCATTCACCATTTTCTCTAATATAGTTGCGTTGATGGACTTATGCTCTTTCTTACCGCGAAAACCATCCATCCATTCTCTTGAAAAGCTCTTAGTATCTATCATTTAGTATATTATCTAGGGTATTGAGAAGATGGCTGCTCATAAATTGTTTTATCTCCTGTTCTTTCTTTCGTCTCTTGGCATAACTAAAAAGCTTGGTGAAGTTGATACTGTAGGCTTTGATGATATTTTCATAGATATGGGTCATTTCGGAGCCCTGGTAGAAGTGGAAAAGGCGCTCTTCAGCAAACAGGTCAACCATTATCTTTTCAAGGGTAGCGACAAAAACCGATGTTTTACCGACCTTCAATTTGCTCTTGGGTGCTCTTGTCACAAGCCGTTGTATGACTACGGAAGTATCACTTTCTGAAATATAGAATTGAATATCCTTTTCATCAGGTTTCAGATAAATATCCATACGGAGATTATCATTGAGATAGTAATACAATGAATCAACAAATTCTCGCTCTATCTCAACAAGAATTATTTTATTGAAGGTCTGATGCCTTGAAAACTGATTAAGCCACTGGGTTTCCCAGATACAGTAGTCAATATCCTCAAACTGGTCATTCACCTTTCTTGCTATTTTGAGGATATTTTCAGATGGATTTGCCTTGTATTTGGGCTTGTATGAAATTACATACCGACCACGACCAATCGTCTTAATGATGTCTTTCTTCTTAAGGTCATAGATACGCCAACTAAACGTGCTTTCTTTAAGGTCAGGTTCAAAATCGAGATAAAACTCATAGAGTTCGCTCCTATCAAAAGAATCACGTCCCTTAAAGTTGTCTATCAACCTATTTTCAATAATTCTTGGCATTGTTAAAAATCAAATTTTTACCAAAAATACAAAAAAGTGGCAAAAATTGGAAATCAAAAGTTTACCACTAAAATTAAAAAGTGGCAAAAATTTGATTTAAGTCTTATTTATTAGATTAAGTATTTTGTATAGAATACATAGAAAGAGAATATCCAAAATAAAAGTCAAATGACACCAATTGTAATCAATAGATAGTCAATGTTTGTTTTGGTTCAAGCATTCTATCTTTTTTTAGTTTTCAGTATGTCAAAATAATTCTACATTGATTGGTTTTAACCAAAAACCAGATTATGTATTTAAACCACTTTCTTTCTCATTGTAAAACGGAAAAAAAACTGAGTGAAAAAACTATTGAGGCCTATACATCAGATCTCAAACAATTCAAAAAATATATCGAAGATGAATTTGACATCCAGGATTTTAGATTAATTCAAAAAGAACATATTAAGAAGCATTTGATTCACATCAATAAGTATGCTCCTAGGACGGTCAAAAGAAAAATAGCAACCCTTAAGGTATTCTATAGTCATCTTTTATATGAAGATTGCATTTCGGAAAATCCATTTGATAAAATACGTATTAACATAAGAGTCCAAAAGTCACTACCCTCAGTGTTGTCACTAAAGGAAGTTACCGCAATACTTAAACAGCTTCAATCTCAAAAATCAGAAGCTTCCAAGAGTTCTATGACGTACCGACAAATTGTTAGAAATATAGCTATTGTGGAGTTGTTATTCGCAACTGGAATTCGTGTTTCAGAACTTTGTTTTCTAAAAATGTCTAACATACATTCTGACTTTGGCACAGTAAGAATCCTAGGTAAGGGAAATAAAGAACGTATCATTCCCATCACCAATGGCGAGACAATAAATGCGTTGAAAGACTACCATAGCTTATTTCGAGAAAAGATAAATGAGAACTCTTTCTTCTTTATAAATCGTTTGAATCATCGCCTTTCCGAGCAATCTGTTCGTAATCTTATCAAAAAAATATCTCAAGAATCAGGAATCAACCGTGGTATAACTCCGCATGTTTTCAGACATACTTTTGCTACACAACTTTTAGAAGCCAATATCAACATTAGATATATTCAAGAACTCTTGGGACATAGCTCTATTAACATAACCCAGATTTATACTCATGTCAGCCATCAAAGAACCTCTGAGATTCTTAAACTAAAGCATCCCAGGAACCTCATATCCTACAATTAGCTATCCGAACAACGGATAACTAATTATTAT